>NZ_JAHEHZ010000136.1 GCF_024639605.1 Roseobacter sp.
CTGCCGGACAGAGCGTTGAACATAGCTTGCAGGATGACACTGACGCAGATGCCGGAACACTGTTGCGATCGGAAAAGAGTCGACGCCATAGCGCCTACAGCAAGCAATCGCGTGAATGTGCAGAAACTGTCTTCGCGGGGGTTTGCGTCTTTTCAGTCAGGTGTTCCTGTGTCACGGTCAACCCGACCAGGAGCTCTTATCGGAGGGAAGGTACCGCAATGATGCGCGAAGATCAGACGGGCGCCCGCGCGCAGGAGATACCACGGGACAGCAGCGAAGACAAAACGCTGAGCGCGCTCATGCACGATCTTGAAAGGCTGCCACCCGAAGAGCGTGGTGCCAGTGCAATCCGGATTGCGGCGGCTTTGATTGAATACGGAGCGTTTAAGCTGGCCGTAAGGCTCGATAGTCGCGAGACAGGCGAGCTGATCAACCTGGCGGCAGCGCTGCAGCTGTATGATCCTTTGCAGCGCAGGGCTGGTGTTCCGGAGGAGGTCTGCTGAGCCCGTAAATATCTGTGGCCCCGCTACCTTATTTGTTGCATTAATATGCGCTTCACTCTCCTCAGGGTTGACAGACATCTGAAAGTGAGGGACCTTCTCTCCGACGCGGAGTATGTCGTCCCGTCGGCGCAGACCAGGAATTCCCGTCGGTTCGCCGGTGTCAAACGGCCGCCGCTTACGCGCACCGAATTGTGCGAAACGGGGATCAGGTGGCCGCAGATATGCGCATCAAGTCTGATCCGGAGCAGAGACAGGCACAGTATGGCACGGCCAGAGGCGCAGCGTGACAACGGTATAATTGATCTCCAGGCTTCCATCAGGGCGCTCGATGCACTGCCCGGGCGCGAACGGGCGCCGCTCGCGATGCTGATTGCATCGCACTTTCTGGAATACGCAGCCTATGAGATGGCCGTGGCGCAGGATGCCGAAGAAGTCTCGGAAATCATCCTGATGGCCGCGCGCCTGGACATGGCTGTGCGGCGCCGGTCTGACGGAGCGCTATCCGACATCAGCGCACAGATGCTCCGCGAAAGGTGAGGCCTGGCGGTATTGCCGCACATCTCAATCCTGTTATCTTTACCCTGAAATAATTCAGGAGATCTGCCTGTGAGCTGGAACCCCGCCCTTGATCCCGACTGCCCCACCGGTGATGCAGTGGATGCCATCGAAACCGTCATCGTACCGCGCGCGCGCGATCTGGGGGGCTTCGAAGTGCGCCGCGCGCTTCCCGCGCCAAAACGCCAGATGGTGGGCCCGTTCATCTTTTTCGACCAGATGGGCCCGGCAGAATTCGTCACCGGTAAAGGCATCGACGTACGTCCGCATCCGCACATTGGTCTGGCCACTGTCACCTATCTTTACAAAGGCCGGATCCACCATCGCGACAGTCTTGGCACCGATCAGTGGATCAACCCCGGTGCGGTGAACTGGATGGTGGCGGGCCATGGCATCACTCATTCGGAGCGCACAGACGGAGAGATCCGAAAAAGCCCGCATGACCTTTTTGGCATCCAGACATGGGTGGCGCTGCCTGAGGAGGCCGAAGACAACCCGGCGGATTTCCAGCATGCGGGCAGGGACGATCTTCCTGAACTGGAGGGCGAAGGCAAAACGGTCCGGCTGATCCTCGGCTCGGCCTGGGGTGAAACCGCACCGGTGAAGACGTTCTCCGAGATGTTCTATGCCGACGCCATACTGGAAGCGGGTGTCTCCATTCCCCTGCCTGACAATCACGAAGACCGCGGTGTTTATGTGACCGGCGGCCAGGTCACCGTCTCGGGCGACACCTTTGAGGCCGGTCAGATGATGGTGTTCCGCCCAGGCGATCGCATCTCTTTGCGCGCCGGTGATCAGGGCGCGCGCCTGATGCTGCTGGGCGGTGCGACGCTGAACGGGCCACGTCATATCTGGTGGAATTTCGTCGCGTCTTCAAAAGATCGGATCGATGCGGCGAAAGAGGCCTGGCGGGCAGGGGACTGGGCCCACGGCCGCTTTCAGCTGCCACCCGGCGACGATCAGGAATTCATTCCCCTGCCGGAATAACGGCTGGCCGGATCCGCCTGCTTGCAGGATTTCAGGGAATTTTCTGATTTTGTACCAAAGGCCGCTTGACGCGCCGCAGACTGCGCAATAGTAGAACGGGACGCGCTGCGAGAGTGGCGCCGCAGTGGGCGGTTGTAGCTCAGTTGGTTAGAGTACCGGCCTGTCACGCCGGGGGTCGCGGGTTCGAGCCCCGTCAACCGCGCCACCGCTGCTTAAAAAGGCCTCGCGCAAGCGGAGGCCTTTTTTGTTTCCGGCCTGGGGAAAGTTCAGGTCCAGTCAGCGATCACGTCAAATCCGTGTGCTTCAGGAGCCGCCTCAAGGTGCTCTGTGAAGACGGCCCACAGTGCCGCGACCTTATCGGCATTGCCGTCTGATGTCTCGCGACTGTCCACGAGCGAAATCACGCAGCCGCTGCCATCGTCGTTCATTGTATTGATAAAACGCACCATTCCCGGCAGCGCCATAATCTTTGGCTTCATCTGATCCAACATGGATTTCGCAACATCCACAGACCCCGGTTTCATTTTGTAATGTGTTACACGTGCAAACATATGTCCCTGTTCCCTTTGTTATGTGCCAGTTGGAATACCACACTTCAGACCGGTTTCGTCCGAATTTCGTACGGTACCGTGAGGTTTCAACTGACGCGTGAGAGAAAGGGTCTGAGTGCCGCGAGGGTTTCTGTCGGGTTCTGATCGATGAAAAAGTGTCCGCCCGGAACGGATTGCGCGCTCATATCCGACAGCCGGTCAGACCAGGTTGCCGCGACATCACAGGCCCGCGCCATCGCGCTCTGCGCCCCGAAAAGCACAAGGGAAGGGCAGGTGATCCGGCGGTCAAGATCGGCAGCGTCGAGGTCAAAGTCCACCTGCAGGGCTGCACGGTAATCGGCACACATGCCGCGGATTGCCTCAGGGTTGCGCCAGGCGTTCCGGTAGGCGGCGAGCGCGTCCGGGTCAAAATCACTCAGCTGCGCGGCACCCCAGCCCAGAAGACAGCTTTCGAAATAGGCATCCGGGTCATGGCCGATGAGAGTTTCGGGAAAAGGCGCCGGCTGTGCCAGGAAAAACCAGTGATAATAGGCCGTGGCCACCTCGCGCGTCAGCTGATCGAGCAGCAGGTGTGTGGGCACGATATCCATCACCGTCAGGCTGGCGACCCGCCCGGGCGCGTCCAGCGCCAGCCGGTGCGCCACCCGCCCGCCGCGGTCATGCCCGACGACGTGAAACTGCCCGTGCCCAAGTGCGTCCATCAGCGCCACCTGGTCCGCGGCCATATGGCGAAAGCTGTAGGGCTCTGTGCCGGCCGGTTTGCCGCTGGCGCCATACCCGCGAAGATCAGGGGCGATCACCGTGAAATCCGCAGCGAGGGCGGGCGCCACCTTATGCCACATAGCATGGGTCTGAGGGAAGCCGTGCAGCAGCAGGACAGGGGGCCCTGACCCGCCCGTGGCGACACAGATCTCAGTCTGACCGCAGGGGATGCTGCGGGTTTGAAACCCCTCAATATGCCCTGTCATGAGGTGAAAGCAGCAAGAATGCGTGCCCAGCTGCGCATTCCCTTGTGAAAACTTTCGAGGTCGTATTTTTCGTTCGGGGAATGCAAGCCGTCGTCGTCTTTACCGAAACCGATCAGCATCGGCGTTGTGTCCAGCAGGTCCTGAAAATAGCCAGCAATGGGGATGGATCCGCCGCTGCCGGTATAGGTGGCCGGCACGCCCCATTCCTCGGTCAGAGCGGCAAGGGCCGTATCGAACCGGGCGTCAGTTTCCCTGATCTGAAACGCGGGGCTTGCACCATGATTGACAAAGCTGGCGCTGCAGTCCGGCGGCAGCATGCCCTCGATCATCGCAATCAGGTTCCTTCTGATCGCCTGCGGATCCTGTGTGCCGACAAGCCGGAAGCTGATTTTGCACGACGCTCTGGACGGCAGCACTGTTTTGAACCCTTCGCCGGTATAGCCCCCGGTAATGCCGTTCACTTCGCAGGTCGGACGGGACCAGAGCATCTCCAGCGGTGTGCGGTCCTGTTCGCCGGCAGGATGCGACAGCCCCACATCTCCCAGAAACGCCGCGTGATCAAAGCCAAGTGCCTGCCACTGCGCGCGCACCTCATCGCTGAGCTCGGGCACGCCGTCGTAGAATCCGGGAACGGTGACACGGCCCGTATCGTCGTGCAGCGCCGCAATGCACCGGCACAGGACCCGGATCGGGTTGATCGCGGCACCGCCAAAGAGCCCCGAGTGCAGATCGATGTCCGGACCGGTGATCGTAATCTCTTCCTGGAGCATGCCGCGCAGCATCACCTCGATGCCCGGCACCCGCGATTCAAAAAGACCGGTGTCACAGATGAGCGCCAGATCGGCGCGCAGCTCCTCTGCGTTTTCTTTCATGAACGGGACCAGAGAGGGCGAGCCGCTCTCTTCTTCGCCCTCAAAGAAAAATGTCATTTTGCAGGGCAGGCTGCCGTGAACCGCGATCCAGGCACGACAGGCTTCGACAAATGTCATCAGCTGACCCTTGTCATCTGCTGTACCGCGGCCGCGGATTACCCTGCCTTTGGGTGTATCTTCGATCTGCGGATCAAAGGGGTCATTGTGCCACAGATCAACAGGATCAACAGGTTGCACGTCGTAGTGTCCGTAAAACAGCAGGTGCGGGCCTGGCCCGTCCACATGTGCCACAACCATCGGATGCCCGGGGGTGGGGCGTTTGCCGGCCGCAATCCCCATGCTTTGCAGATCCTGTACCAGCCAGTCAGCAGCCGCATCGCAATCCGCTTTATATGCCGGATCGGTCGAGATGGACGGGATGCGCAGCAACGCTTTGAGCCGGTCAAGGGCCTGAGGAAGATCGGCATCAATACGGGACAGAACGGCATCCGGGGACATGGGTAAAATCCTTTTGTGGGCGGTTTGCGGCACCGTATCAGCGTGGCAACGGGTGTCCAGAGAGAGCCCGGCCAGACGGCTGCCTTTGATCTCTGTCAAAGCTGCGACAAGCTGCGCCGTGCAGAGATGTTGATCATCAGCGTTCGGACCTGTAATTAAATGCTAACGGCCGGTGCGAAAGCTGCGCACAGGATGAAGGAGACTGCCCGGGTGGATTATAACGATCAGTTGGATCAGGCGATTGCGCGTCTGCACGATGAAGGCCGGTACCGGACTTTTATCGATATCGAACGCAGCAACGGGCAGTTCCCGCATGCCGTCCGCACCCGACCCGATGGCAGCAAACAGAACATCACTGTCTGGTGCGGCAATGATTATCTGGGCATGGGCCAGCACCCGGTCGTCCTAGAGGCCATGCATGAAGCGCTTGAGGCCACGGGGGCAGGCTCGGGCGGCACCCGTAATATCTCCGGAACCACTGTTTATCACAAGCGCCTGGAGGCTGAACTGGCCGATCTGCACGGCAAAGAGGCGTCGCTGCTCTTTACCTCGGCCTATATCGCCAATGATGCAACACTCTCGACGCTGCCCAGACTGTTTCCGGGCCTTATTATTTATTCTGACGCGCTCAATCACGCATCGATGATCGAAGGAGTGCGGCGAAACGGTGGCGCCAAGCGTATTTTCCGGCACAACGATGTGGACCATCTGCGCGAACTCCTTGAGGCCGATGATCCTGCCGCACCAAAGCTGATAGCCTTCGAATCAATCTATTCCATGGACGGTGATTTCGGTCCGATCGAAGCGTTCTGTGACCTGGCCGACGAGTTCGGCGCGCTCACCTATATTGACGAGGTCCATGCGGTCGGAATGTATGGCCCGCGCGGCGCCGGTGTGGCCGAGCGCGACCGGTTAATGCACCGGCTTGATATCATCAACGGCACACTCGCCAAAGCTTACGGCGTCATGGGAGGCTATATCGCCGCATCCGCAAAAATGTGTGATGCAATAAGGTCTTACGCGCCGGGCTTCATCTTCACCACGTCGCTGCCGCCTGCGGTCGCAGCCGGCGCGGCGGCCTCTGTTGCCTTTCTGAAGCGCGCTCCGGAACTGCGCGAGGCGCACCAGACCTGTGCCCGTGTTCTGAAGATGCGCCTCAAAGGCCTTGGCCTGCCGATCATTGATAACGGCAGCCATATCGTGCCCGTCATGGTCGGCAATCCGGTCCACACCAAGCTGCTCAGCGATATGCTGCTGGACGATCACGGTATTTACGTGCAGCCGATCAATTTCCCGACGGTGCCACGCGGCACTGAACGCTTGCGTTTTACTCCCTCTCCGGTACATGGACCCGGAGAAACGGATGCTCTGGTGCGGGCGATGGACGGACTTTGGTCACATTGTGCGCTAAATCGTGCCGAACAGGCAGGCTAAGCAAGGCCCTGATGTAATTGGAATTGTCTTGTGTTAACCTGACTTAAACAAGAAGGCGGATACGAATCGTTGGGACGATTTAAATCCGACTCAGGGCGATCAGGCAGACACGGGGAAGACAGGGCAGACATATGATCGGGCGCAAGCACTCAAAGAGTGTGGAAGAAAAAATCGAACGTAAAGCGTTCGATGATTTTGAATTGCGTCTGGGTGATGTCATGCGCGGCGAACGCGCGACAATGGGCAAATCCCTGCTCGACGTGCAGCGTGAGTTGCGCATCAAAGCTTCCTACATTGCCGCTATAGAAAACTGTGATCCCGATGCTTTTGACACGCCCGGCTTCATTGCCGGCTACGTGCGGTCATATGCGCGGTATCTCGGCATGAATCCTGATCAGGCCTTTGATACCTTCTGCGAGGAAAGCGGCTTTTCCGTTGCGCACGGGATGTCCGCCGAGGCCTCTGTCGTGCGCAAGACAGGGAAAACAGCACCGTCGCGCGCCGCACGTGAAGCCGATATGTTCAGCCGGCCTGGCACGCCTTTCGTGCCGACCGGCGACAGTATCTGGTCACGTATTGAACCAGGCGCGGTGGGGTCGGTAGTTGTCCTGCTGGCGCTGATTTCCGGTATCGGCTATGGCGGATGGACCGTGCTGCAGGAAGTGCAGAAGGTTCAGGTCGCACCGGTCGACCAGACACCCGTAGTGCTTTCAGATCTCGACCCGCTCGATGGGATACTCTCCGGCGCGCCTGAGACGACGTCCCCGGGAGATCTGCCCGGCAGCACAGATACTGCCGCGGCGTTAGAGCGGTTGTACCGGCCGCAGGCGCTTGATGTGCCGGTTCTGGTGGCCCGCGATGCGCCGATCTCAACCATTGATCCGCGCACGATCGGCAACTTCACCCCACCGGAAAACCCGCCACCCGCCGTTGCGCGCGCCTATAGTTCCTTCGACGAGGCCATTGCCTCGAGCATTGCGGCATTCCCCGACGCAACTCAGACAGAGCTGCCGGTGCCGAAGGTTTCCGAAGAACCCGGTCCGGCCCTGCGCATGGTCGCCGTGCGGCCGTCATGGGTGCGCGTTCGCGCAGCTGACGGCACCGTAATCTTTGAGACGATCATGGAACCGGGCGACACATGGGATGCGCCCGTCGGAGAAGAGCCTCCGACCCTGCGCACCGGCGAGAGTGGCGCGATCTATTTTGCACTCAGCGGTGAATACTACGGCCCCGTCGGGCAGACCGGCGTGATTACCTCTAACCTTGCACTGGATGTGGAATCGCTCAAAGCTGCCTACTCCATCGCTGATATCTCCTCTGACGAGGCACTTGCGACAACTGTGGTTGAACTGCAGACAACTGTCGCTACCGAAAACCAATAAACTCACATGAAACGGCTTCGGGCCATTGCGGCCACCTGCGCGCCTGTCTATTTTGCGTGACAGATGAAACGTTCCGAGGTGCGTCTGATGTCGCTTAATCACGTCCGTCCATGGCGCAATATCTACCGGCGTAAATCGCGTCAGATCATGGTTGGCAATGTTCCTGTCGGCGGCGATGCCCCGATCACCGTACAGACCATGACGAACACGCTGACCACGGACGTTAAAGCGACGATCGCACAGATCCGTGCCGCCACCGATGCCGGCGCGGATATCGTCCGGGTATCGGTTCCTGACGAGGCCTCGTCAAAGGCGCTGCGAGACATTGTACCCGAAGTGTCTGTTCCGATCGTCGCGGACATTCATTTCCATTATAAGCGCGGGATTGAGGCTGCCGAGGCCGGCGCGGCCTGCCTGCGTATCAACCCGGGCAACATCGGCGACGAAAAACGCGTGCGCGAAGTGATAAAAGCCGCACGGGATCACAATTGCTCCATTCGGATCGGCGTCAATGCAGGGAGCCTCGAGAAGCATCTGCTGGAGAAGTACGGCGAGCCCTGTCCGGACGCGATGGTCGAAAGCGGTCTTGATCACATCAAAATCCTTCAGGACAACGACTTTCACGAGTTCAAAATCAGCTGCAAAGCCTCGGATGTCTTCATGGCTGCAGCGGCTTATCAGCAACTGGCCGAAGCGACGGACGCGCCGATCCATCTGGGCATCACCGAGGCCGGCGGGTTGACCTCCGGCACCATCAAATCGGCCATCGGTCTTGGCAATCTGCTGTGGATGGGCATTGGCGACACGATCCGCGTCAGCCTTTCCGCCGATCCGGTCGAAGAGGTAAAAGTCGGCTATGAGATCCTGAAGTCGCTCGGGCTGAGGCACCGGGGCGTGAACATCATCAGTTGTCCGAGTTGCGCGCGCCAGGGGTTCGATGTGATAAAAACGGTCGAAAAGCTTGAAGAGCGGCTCGAGCATATCAAGACGCCGATGAGTCTCAGCATCATCGGTTGTGTCGTGAACGGACCAGGCGAGGCGCTGATGACAGACGTGGGATTCACCGGCGGTGGCAACGGGGCAGGGATGGTCTATCTCGCCGGCAAACAGAGCCACAAACTCAGCAATGATCAGATGGTCGAGCACATCGTAGAGCAGGTCGAGAAAAAAGCCGCCGAACTGGACGCGGCGGCTGTGGCGGACGCGGCTGAATAGCGCGCGTCCGGATTTAACGCGCGGTCAGCCGCGCAGATCATCCACCAACAACTGCATCTGATCGTATTCGACAAATCCACGTACCAGCTGATCGCCCATCACGAAAGTAGGCGTGCCACCGATCTGGAGACGCTGGGCCAGCGCACGGTTGGCACGGATATTTTCCGTTATCTCTTCAGCGCCCATGCGCGCCTCGATAGCGTCCAGATCAAGGTCAAAAGGTTCGGCGACGCGGCGCAGGCTGGCGATATCCACCGGCCCGCCATAGGCCATCAGCGCGTCATGGATCGCCTTATAGGCCTCATCACCCGCAACATCCTTGGTGGCCATAGCGAAACGTGACGC
>NZ_JAHEHZ010000256.1 GCF_024639605.1 Roseobacter sp.
TGTGTTGCTGACTATGGCACATTTTTCGGGCGTGCCCGCGCCGTGGCCGGGTGGCTGCAGGCGCAGGGCATCGGTCCTGGTGACCAGGTCGCGATTTTTATGAAGAACACGCCCGACTATCTCATTGTCTTTTACGGCATCTGGATTGCCGGGGCTGCGGTGGTGCCGGTTAACGCGAAACTGCACCTGCGCGAGGCGGAGTATATCATCGGCCATGCCGGCGCGCGCATTGTCTTTGCCTCACCCGGCCAGGACGAGGGGCTGACGGACGCCGCGGCAGCGGTGATCTCCGTGCCGGGCCCGGTGTTCGAAGAAGTCATCGCCCATGAACCGGCCAGAAATATCGTTTCCCGCGACCCGGGAGACCTTGCCTGGCTTTTTTACACATCAGGGACCACCGGCAGGCCTAAGGGCGTGATGATCACCTTTCGGATGCTGACGTCGATGAGCCTGTGTTATCCGCTGGATGCTGATCAGGTCCTGCCCGGGGACGCGACGCTTTATGCAGCACCGATGAGCCACGGGGCCGGCATTTACAACATGATGCATGTGCGCGCGGGCGCGCGTCATGTCTGTCCGTCATCGGGTGGGTTCGATCCTGCTGAAATCTTTGATCTGGCTGCGCATTTCGGATCGGTTCAGCTTTTTGCAGCCCCGACCATGGTGCAGCGGATGACCCGGGTGGCGCGTGCCACGGGGGCGTCGGGCGAGGGGCTCCGCACGGTCATTTACGCAGGCGGACCGATGTATAACGCCGATATCATCGACGCGGTCGACACCTTCGGGCCGGTTTTCGTGCAGATCTATGGCCAGGGCGAATGCCCGATGGGAATCACGGTGCTGAACCGGCATGACGTCGCAGACCGAAGCCATCCGAACTGGGCCCCGCGCCTGCAGTCTGTCGGGCGTGCCCAGTCAGCGGTGGAGGTGATGATCGGCGACAGCAACGGCGGGCCGGTGCCCGCGGGCACCCATGGCGAGATCATGGTGCGCGGCGATACCGTGATGCCCGGCTACCGCAACAATCCGGAGGCAAACGCGAAAACCCTGAAGGATGGCTGGCTGATGACCGGCGATATGGGGTTTCTTGATGCAGAGGGATACCTGACCCTGCAGGACCGCTCCAAAGACATGATTATCACCGGGGGCTCCAACGTCTATCCGCGCGAGGTGGAAGAGGTACTGCTGACCGACCCTGCGGTCGAGGAAGTCTCGGTTGTCGGGCAGGCGCATCCGGAGTGGGGCGAGGAGGTCGTGGCATTTGTGGTGGGAGACGTCGACGAGGCGCGGCTTGACCGGTTGTGTCTGGACAATATCGCCCGTTTCAAACGGCCCAAACGGTATATCCGCATCGATGAGCTGCCGAAGAACAACTATGGCAAGGTTCTGAAAACCACGCTGCGTGCGATGCTTGGGGAAAGCTGACCGGGTGAGCGCGCTTCCGGGCAGAAGAAGATTTGAGCCGTTGTATCCCACAGCGGCCTGCGGCGCAGAACAGACAACGAGGCAGTCTGCGCCCCGGACGCGGGTTGGGATCACGCGCGCATATTCGCCGCGATAAATCGGTTTGCGCGCGTCTGATCCGGCGCTGCGGCGGAGCACAACACGTGCTGCCTGTGCCGGTCGTCATTTGCGGAGTCTCCGGCGGTCTCGACAAAAGCCCCGTGACGGGCTGTTATGCGACCTGACCCCGGCGCCGGGCCGGATCATCCGCCGGGACCCACAGAAAATGGAGCAACGCATTCATGTCTGACATCGGATTTATCGGCACCGGGCATATTGCGGCTCCCATGGTGCGCTTTCTGGCGGAGCGGGGCCACAGCGTCTGCGTCTCCGACCGCAATGCTCAGACAGCACAGGAACTGAGCGCATCACACGGCGTTGCCGTCGCCGCCGGCCAGCAGGTTCTGGACCGCAGCGATGTTGTGTTTTTATGCCTGCGCCCCGGGGTGGCGCCCGACGTGCTGCAAGGGCTCACCTTTCGCGCGGATCAGCAGATCATCTCGGTCATGGCAGGTGTGTCGCTTGCAGCCCTGGCGCAGCACTGCGCCCCCGCAACCGGTTTCACGCTGACCATTCCGCTGGGATATCTTGAGCAGGGCGGCTGCCCCTTACCGGCCTGTCCCGATCCCGCTTTGCTCAGCCGGCTTTTTGCACCGGAGAACCCGGTGATCGGGGCGTCCGATGAGGCCGCTTTCGGCATGCATTTCGCAATCTGCGCCATGGTGCCCGGCATCCTTGATCTGATGAACACCGGCGCGGGCTGGCTGGCCTCACAGACCGGTGCCCGGGAAAGTGCTGTGCACTATACGCGTCAGCTTCTGGCAGGGTTTCTTTCGGCCCTGCCGCCAGGCGATGAGGACCAGCTTGTTCGGGAACGGGACGCACTTGCGACTGATGATACGCTGAGCCTGATGATGACCCGCGGATTGCGCGACGGCGGCGCACATAAGGCCCTTGAGAACGCCCTGTCGGCGATCGGTCAGCGGCTGGAGAGCGGGCCTTAAACGCCCGCCGCCCCGGACGGTGTCAGATCGCGAGGTATTCTTCGCGCAGTTCTTTGTTTTCCAGCACTTCCGCCGCGGTTCCGTCAAAGACGATCCCGCCGGTGTCGAGGATCACCGCACGGTCCGCCAGTTGCAGGGCACGCACGGCGTTCTGTTCCACAAGGATGGTCGTAATGCCCTGTTCCTTGATGATCCGGAGTGTCTTTTCGATCTCATCGACGATCACGGGCGCCAGACCTTCATAGGGCTCATCGAGCAGCAGCACCTTGATGTCACGGCAAAGCGCGCGGGCAATCGCCAGCATCTGTTGCTCACCACCTGAGAGCGTCACACCCTCCTGAGAACGGCGCTCGCGCAGGCG
>NZ_JAHEHZ010000137.1 GCF_024639605.1 Roseobacter sp.
CCGGCCTCCCGGACCCGCGCGTTGGAAAAAGCGCGCGAACTGCCTGCGGATGCCGTTATTTTCGATCTCGAAGATGCTGTCGCCCCTGAAGAAAAAGAAGGCGCGCGCGCGACTCTGGCAAAGGCCCTTAGTACCGGTGGATACGGCCGGCGCCTGAAAATTGTGCGCATTAACGGGCTGGATACGTCCTGGGGCGCGCAGGATGCACGCGCCGCAGCAGAAACGGATGCAGATGCCATTCTGCTGCCCAAGGTGAACAGTGCAGCCGACCTGGACAGCCTTGCCGGGGTATCAGGCGGCAAACCGCTCTGGGCCATGATGGAAACTCCGATGGGCATGCTCAATGCTGCCGAAATCGCGGCACACCGGCAGCTTGATGGCATGGTGATGGGAACCAATGACCTCGCGAAAGACATCGTGGCGCGCTACCGGGCGGACCGCCTGCCGCTGATGAGCGGCTTAGGTCTGTGCCTGCTCGCTGCCAAAGCGCATGGCCGGGCCATCGTTGACGGGGTTTACAACGCCTTCAGAGACGAGGACGGTCTGAAAGCAGAATGTGAACAGGGCCGCGATATGGGTTTTGACGGAAAGACCCTGATCCATCCCGCACAGATTTCGGTCGCAAACGACGCCTTTTCTCCGACGCCGGAGGATGTGGATCTGGCGGTCCGTCAGATCGAAGCCTATGAGGTCGCGGTCGCAAATGGCGAGGCGGTTGCGGTCGTTGACGGACGCATCGTCGAAAACCTTCATGTTGCCACCGCCCGCGAAACACTGGCAAAGGTGAAAGCGATAAAGTCGATGAACGCGGAGTGAACACATGATCTTCATCCTTGCCGGCCTGATCCTCTGGACCGGCGCACATTATTTCAAACGACTGGCGCCGGCAAAACGCTCCGGACTGGGCACTGCAGGCAAGGGTGTTGTGGCAGTGGGGATCGTTGCGGGTCTGGTGCTGATGATCCTTGGCTATCGCGGCGCTGATTTCATCCCGGTCTGGTCGCCGCCAGCTTTCCTGATGCATGTGAACAATACGCTGATGCTCTTTGCGCTCTGGGTTTACGGCTCAAGTGCTGCAAAGGGTGCCAAGGCATGGCCGGCCTATAAAATCCGCCACCCTCAGCTGACGGGTTTCAAGATCTGGGCTGTTGCTCACCTGCTGGTGAACGGTGATCTTGCCTCGATCGTGCTGTTCGGCGGGCTGCTGGCATGGGCTGTCGGAGAAGTCATTCTGATCAACAAAGCAGAGCCAGACTGGACACCGCCGGAGCGCGCAGGCATGGCGACACGCGTGCGCCTCGCCGTGATCACGCTGGTGCTCTACGGGCTGATTTCGGCCATTCACATCTGGCTGGGCGTCTGGCCTTTCCCTGCGTAACGGCGAGGTAGCCATATGAAACTCTACCGGTTTTTGTCTGAAGAGGACTCATCTGTCTTCTGTCATAAAGTGACAGAGGCGCTGAACAAGGGGTGGGAGCTGCATGGCAGCCCGACCCAGACGTGGGATCACGCCGCAGGGGTCATGCGGTGCGGCCAGGCGGTTATCAAAGACGCGCCCGGCGCCTATACGCCGGACGTGAAACTCGGAGCGCAGTGATGGCGGCCAAAACCAGTTCCGGTCGTTTTTTCGAAGACTATAAACCGGGGCAGATCATTACCCATGCGGTGCCGCGCACCGTTGGTCCCGCAGAGCGGGCGCTCAACCATATGCTCTATCCCGCGCGGCACGCACTATATTCGTCCGACGAATTCGCGCGCAGTTGCGGACTCAGAGCAAGCCCGCTTGATGATATGGTCGCATTTCATGTGGTGTTCGGAAAGACGGTGCCGGATATCTCGCTGAACGCTGTGGCGAACCTCGGGTATGCCGGAGCGCGCTGGCTGCTGCCCGTCTGGCCGGGCGACACATTGCGGGCCGTTTCTGAAGTGATCGGTGTCAAAGAAAATTCCAACGGAAAATCAGGCGTGGTCTGGGTGCGCACCCGCGGGCTGAACCAGCGTGACGAAACCGTTCTGGAATACGTTCGCTGGGTCATGGTGCGCAAACAGGATATCAACGCCCCGGCGCCTGAAACGGTCATCCCGGAGCTCGCCGTTGCCGTGCCCGCAGACCGGCTTGTGGTGCCGGAGGGTCTCGATTTCAGCCAGTACGACTTTGAACTTGCCGGAGAACCACACCGCTGGGGCGACTATACGACCGGTGAAAAAATCGATCATGTGGACGGTGTGACCATCGAGGAAGCCGAGCATATGCTGGCAACGCGCCTCTGGCAGAATACCGCAAAAGTGCATTTCGATGTGTCGGCGCGCCCGGACGGGACGCGGCTGATTTATGGCGGGCATGTGATCTCGATGGCCCGTGCGCTCAGCTTCAACGGTCTTGCGAATGCGCAGATGGTGGTCGGGCTCAACGCCGGGGCACATGCAAACCCCTGTGTTGCAGGCGATACCGTCCGGGCCTGGTCTGAAGTGCTCGACAAGGCGGAAACGGCAGCTCCTGGCGTCGGTGCGTTGCGCCTGCGTCTCGTGGCAACCCGTGGCGGCACCCCGTTTGAGCTGCGCGGCGAGGACGGGAAATACCTGCCCGATGTTTTGCTTGATCTGGACTATTGGGCGCTGATGCCGATGTGAGTTAAGCTGGCGTCAGGGACACTGGTGTTCGGGGAGACACGAAGGGCATGCTGATACTTGCCGTCATATTGAACTGCCTTGCGGCAGGCATGCTCTTCTGGGGGGCCGCTCAATATACCCTCGGCTCGGTACCTGCTGATTATCACGCTGAAATCCTTGAAAAAGAAGGCGTTGAACTCTCGCCTCACATGATCGGAATTCTGGCCTCTCTCTATCGCTCTCTTGCGGCGACGATGGCGGCGCTCGGTGTGATGATCCTGGTTCTCTCACTGGGGCCTGTGGCGCAGGATGCCGTCTGGGCGCAGGGGACAGTGGCAATGGCGGGCAGCCTCTTTGCCGCGGCGGCCACACTCGGGCCACTCGCAATCGAGGGCGAAACGGGCGTGCGCACCCCCTGGCGGGCTGGTCTTGCATTTGGCGGCGTGATTTTCGCCGGGTTTTTACTTGCCCTGATCGGCTGATACCGCCTGTGCAACGATACATATTCGCATCAGACCCTTCGGCGGCTGAGTTGCCCTCGTTGACCGGAGCGCGCAGACCGCGCTATTGTCGCGGCAGCGGGGGCGCATCAGGACAGGCATCATGCAAACTGACATTTCCCCCAAAAGCTATGGAACGGCCGTTGCTCTTTGCGGCGTTTTCGGCACTGCTGGTATCCACCACTTTTACCTCGGCGATTTCTGGCATGGTCTTGCAGACCTGACACTGCTGGTTCTTGCCATCACGTTCTTTGTTCAGGGCAACGACGGACTGGGAATTGCCACATTGCTGGCAGACGGAGTCCATACAATTGTTATCTTTTACCTGCTGATTACGGGTCAGTGGCGAGACGGCAAAGGTCGCATTGTCGCGATACCATCAATGACCTGACAACTGATAGGACAGTGACAATGGCAATGACAATGACAGACAATTCACCCCCTGTCGGGCAAAGCGATAAGAGCTTTGTCGCGGCTGTACTTCTGTGCTTTTTCCTTGGCCCCCTTGGCGTGCACCGCTTTTATCTGGGCAAGACCGGCACCGGCATCCTCTGCCTTGTGACCCTCGGCGGTCTGGGCATCTGGAGCCTCATCGACTTCGTGCGCCTTGTAGTCGGCTCCATGAAAGACAAAAACGGCCTCCCGCTGCGCCGCTGACAGGTATTCAGGTAAAATTCGGATGCATGGCGCGCGGACCGTTGTAGTCTCGCGCCATGTTCCGTTTCGTTATCCCTGCTTTGCTCGCCGCTTTTGCAACTCCGGTACAGGCATGTGGCCTTGCACTGGTTCTCGCCGTCGATGTGTCGGGTTCGGTTGATCCCGATGAATACCGGATCCAGATGCAGGGGCTGGCGGCGGCCCTGCGGGACGGAACGGTTGTGGATGCGCTGACCGAACAGCAGGCGATGCTTACCCTTATTCAGTGGACAGGGTCATCGCGCCAGCGACAGACGATCCCATGGACTACAATCCGGTCGGCCAGCGATGTGGCAGACCTTGCGCAGGCCATCAGCGACGATAAACGCATCTGGCGCAATTTTTCCACAGCTGTGGGCGAGGCGGTTCTTGCGGCTGAAAAAGCTCTTGCCGCGGTTCCGCACTGCACCCGCAAAATCATCGATGTCTCCGGTGACGGCATTTCGAACGAAGGCGTTGCTCCTGACACCCGCCGGGCCGCACTCGACAGTATGGGTGTTACGCTCAATGCGCTGGCAATCGAGACCGATGAGACAGACCTTACCGCGTGGTTTTTCGAGAACCTTATCCACGGCGAGGGCGCTTTTGTTATCACTGCCAACGGGTTCACGGATTATCCCGAACAGATCCGTCGAAAGCTGCAGCGCGAGACGACCCGAAAGCTGAGTTTTCTCAGGCAATGTGATCACAGCAGATTTCCGCGTGATCACAAACCCCCGGAAAATGCGAAGAATTGCACGAACCGCGCCAAATAACCGCGCCCTGACGGCCCCCTTGCACGTGACAAGCGCGCAATAAAGAGTACAAATAACGTCAGGGAACAAAAGGAATCTGACATGGCTGATGTGAACAGGGGCAATCGTCCGCTTTCACCGCATCTGACAATCTATCGCCCGCAGCTGACCTCGATGACATCCATTCTTACGCGGATCACCGGCAATGCGCTGCTGATCTCTGCGCTGCTTGTGGTCTGGTGGTTTCTGGCCGCGGCCACATCGCCTGAGTATTTTGCCGTGGCCGATGGTGTTCTGACCAGCTGGTTCGGCGATCTGGTCATGGTCTTGTCACTCTGGGGGCTGTGGTATCATACGCTTGCAGGCGTCCGGCATCTGATCTGGGATCAGGGCGTGGGCCTTGACCTCGAAACCGCCTACAAACTCGGATATGCAGTCGTCGGCGGATCGTTTCTGCTGACGCTGCTGACCATTGCGGTTGTGCGCTGAGGAGGAACTGAGATGAGCTATCTGACAGACCGCAAGCGCGCCACGGGCATGGGCTCCGCCAAATCCGGCACCGAACACCACTGGTCGATGACCGTGAGTTCCGCGGCCTTGCTGGTGCTGATCCCGCTCTTTATCTTCACCTTTGGTCCGATGCTGGGCGAGCCCCATGATGTCGTCACTGCGTATTTTGCCCGCCCGTTCCCGGCGATCATCGCAACGCTGACCATTCTGGTGACCTTCAAACATTTTGCCGGCGGCGTTCAGGCACTGATCGAGGATTACGTGCACGGTAGCGCGCAGAAATTCGCAATGATCGCGATGACCTGCCTGTCCTGGGCCGCGGCGGCAACAGGGCTCTACGCGATGGTGCGTCTGGCTCTCTGACCTTCTGACGCGCGCCCTTCGCCGGCGCGCGCTTATTCACATCCGGGAGAAATTCCATGGCTGCTTACGAATACGAAACACATGAATACGACGTCGTTGTCGTAGGTGCCGGCGGGGCCGGTCTGCGGGCGACGCTCGGCATGGCCGAACAGGGTCTGCGCACCGCCTGTGTGACAAAAGTCTTTCCGACACGCTCACACACCGTCGCCGCCCAGGGCGGCATCGCGGCATCGCTGTCGAACATGGGGCCCGACAACTGGCAATGGCACATGTATGACACGGTGAAAGGCTCGGACTGGCTGGGCGATACCGATGCGATGGAATACCTCGCCCGCGAAGCACCCAAGGCGGTCTATGAACTGGAACACTACGGCGTGCCCTTCTCGCGCACCGAAGAGGGCAAAATCTACCAGCGTCCCTTTGGTGGCCACACAACCGAATTCGGCGAAGGCCCCGCGGTGCAGCGGACCTGTGCCGCCGCCGACCGCACCGGTCACGCCATTCTTCATACGCTTTATGGCCAGTCACTGAAGAACAACGCGGAGTTTTATATTGAATACTTCGCCATCGACCTGATCATGTCAGAAGACGGCGTTTGCCAGGGGGTCCTGTGCTGGAAGCTGGATGACGGCACGTTGCACCTTTTCGCCTCCAAGATGGTTGTGCTGGCTACGGGCGGTTATGGCAGGGCGTATTTCTCGGCCACCTCGGCGCATACCTGCACTGGCGATGGCGGTGGCATGACGGCCAGAGCCGGCCTGCCGCTTCAGGATATGGAGTTCGTTCAGTTCCACCCCACCGGCATCTACGGGGCCGGTTGTCTTATCACCGAAGGCGCGCGCGGAGAGGGGGGATACCTCACCAACTCCGAAGGCGAGCGGTTCATGGAACGCTATGCCCCGAATTACAAAGACCTTGCACCGCGCGATTACGTCTCGCGCTGCATGACCATGGAAATCCGCGAAGGCCGTGGTGTCGGCAAAAATAACGACCACATCCACCTTAATCTCAACCACCTGCCCCCTGAGACCCTGAAATTGCGCCTGCCGGGCATATCGGAATCCGCGCGGATCTTCGCAGGCGTGAACCTCAACAAAGAGCCGATCCCGGTACTGCCGACAGTGCATTATAACATGGGCGGAATCCCAACGAATTACTGGGGCGAGGTGCTGGCTCCGACCAGGGACGACCCGGACCGCGTGTCACCCGGCCTCATGGCTGTGGGCGAGGCGGGCTGTGCCTCAGTACACGGTGCCAACCGTCTGGGCTCGAATTCGCTCATTGACCTTGTGGTCTTTGGCCGGGCCGCCGCGATCCGTGCCGGTAAAATCGTCAGCCCTGACAGTGCTGTGCCCACGCCCAACGAGGCCTCTGTCAAGGCCGCACTCGACCGTTTTGACAACACACGCTACTCCAAGGGCCACACGCCCACGGCCGAACTGCGTCTGGAAATGCAGCAGACCATGCAGAAAGACGCCGCCGTCTTCCGCGCCAATGAGACACTCGCCGAGGGCAAAAAGGCGATGGATGAGGTCGCCGGCAAATACACTGATGTGGGCGTCACGGACCGCAGTCTGGTGTGGAACTCCGACCTGATGGAGACGCTGGAACTTGCCAACCTCATTCCCAACGCCGTGGCGACAATCACCGCCGCCGAGGCGCGCAAGGAAAGCCGCGGCGCGCATGCCCATGAGGACCACCCGGAGCGCGACGACGAGAACTGGCGTATGCATTCGCTGATCTGGTTCAAAGGCAACAAAGCCTCGCTCGGCTATCGCGGTGTGCACGAACAGCCGCTGACCAGCCACAATGACGGCGGCATCGATCCTAAGAAAATTGCCCCAAAACAAAGGACTTTCTGATGCAGACACTGAAAAAGATGACAGCCGCAGCCCTTTCCGCGGCCATGATGATGGCAACGGCGCCCGCAGCACTGGCGGACGGCCCGAGTGGCGCTTATACCGGCAAGGGCGGATCCGCCCACGCGGGCACGGCCTGGAACAACTGCCCCTGGGACCAGCGCGGCATGTACCGTGGCAGCCTGTACTGCCGGGTACCGGTCTATGGCACCGTCAGCCGCAGCCACCCGCATTGTCCGCCGCAGTATTACACCACGATGTATCGCGGCAGCCTTTATTGCTTCCCGAACCGCTGATGTGACGCGCGAAGGTCCGGATACGCTCAGACAGATGCGCCGGACCCTCCGTTCGGAGGGGATGGTGGTTCAGCCTGTCAAAACCCGCGCGCCTTACGTCAAAGGCTACGGGTTCACGCCAGAGGTCGTCTTTGATGTCGGTGTCGGCAGTGGCACGCCCTGGCTTTACCGGTCCTTCCCGGACGCGCGTTTTGTGCTCATTGATCCTCAGGAAAGCTGTGCTTCGATAGTGCGGGAAAAGGGGGTCCGGACGGAATTTCACTTTCATGCGGTGGCGGCCGGTGCGCAGGAAGGTCAGGCAGATCTTATCGTGCCGTGGTCCGACAAAGGATGCGAGATCGAAATGGCCAGCCTTCTGAAACGCACTGACAAGCTTTCAAAAAACTTTGTGCGCACTGACAAACACCCGGTTCAGGTTCGCCCCCTCGATCAGATCGCGCGCGGGTATCCCGGGCCTGCGGGCCTCAAAGTCGACACCGAGGGTTACGATATCGAGGTGCTGCGCGGTGCGCCGGAAACGCTTGCGCGGTGCGAATTTGTAATAATGGAACTGTCGCTCAGTCACCGCTTTGACGGGATCACAGCACCGTCCGACGCCGTTGCCCTGCTGAAAGACGCCGGTCTTGAACTGCGCGATGTGCTCAGCATCGCGTCCGGCCCGGGCAAACGCGCGCGGCCAAGATATATGAACGTACTTTTCACAAGGTGGGCCCAATGACCCGACTGCTTCTGTTTATTTCTCTCGTCCTTGTTGCCTGCACGCCCGTGCAGCAAGCCACAGATCAGGCCGGGCGGAGCACGGCGAAAACCATTCTGCCCGAGACGCTTGCGATCTACTTCCCGCAGGTGCCCAAGGAATTCTTTCAGCCTTTCACCGACTGCATCGTGGACAACGCCGATGCCAGTGAGGTCCAGTCTCTGGCTGCAGATGCCGTGACCGGAACAGATCAGGGCACCGCCGACACCGTGCGCGCCATTCTTGCGCGCGCTTCAACCCAGCAATGCCTTGCCGCTGCCGTCCCCGGTGCGGCAGTACCCCTCTGACTTCAGGACAGGAGACCCGATATGGTTCAACTGACGCTCCCGAAAAATTCCCGCATGACAAAGGGCAAGACGTGGCCCAAGCCCGAAGGGGCAAATAATCTGCGGACATTCTCGATCTATCGCTGGAACCCCGATGACGGGAAAAATCCGCGGGTAGATACTTATTTCGTGGATATGGACACCTGCGGTCCGATGATCCTCGATGCGCTGATCAAGATCAAAAACGAGATCGATCCGACACTGACCTTCCGCCGGTCCTGCCGCGAGGGCATCTGCGGGTCCTGCGCGATGAACATCGACGGGATCAACACGCTGGCCTGTATCTATGGCATGGATGAGATCAAGGGCGAGGTTAAAATCTACCCGCTGCCGCATATGCCGGTGGTCAAGGACCTGATCCCTGATCTCACGCATTTCTATGCACAGCATGCCTCGATCATGCCCTGGCTTGAGACCAAAACGAACCGTCCCGCCAAAGAGTGGCGCCAGTCGATCGAAGACCGCAAAAAGCTCGACGGGCTTTATGAGTGTGTGATGTGCGCCTCCTGCTCGACCGCCTGCCCGAGCTACTGGTGGAACGGCGACCGCTATCTGGGCCCGGCAGCGCTTCT
>NZ_JAHEHZ010000035.1 GCF_024639605.1 Roseobacter sp.
CAGGTCTTCATCAACTGATCGAGGCGTGTAAGCCCGTGGTGCATTCCGGCCATAATTTGTCTCCTGAAAAAATGTTAAAACAGGCCCCCGGACCACTCAAAAATGCCCGCGGTCACCAATTCCTTAACAGAAATTAATCATTTTTTCAACTTCAGCGAGAATGTATGCTGTGTCCTATCACTACCTTGAGGGGAAGCTCAGCGTGATTCAGGTCGATGCAGGAATGTTGCGGCGAGAATCCCAAAGAGCAATTTTCGAAGGCGGGCAAGTGCTGAAAATCGTCAATATGATATTTACTTGCATTGCAGGGATTGCGGAAAACCCGGGAATTTTTCCAGCCGCCACAACCCTGTATAGGTATGAATTTTAAGCGCTGTGCCATATTACCCGTTAATCTTTTGTTAAGTGCCTTATATTTGCCGGTTTCACGGGTGAACCTGAGGAATGTGGCTGGGGGAGATTTTTTAAGAGCCAGCCGGATAATGGACAAAAATTATTCAAAAGATCAGAAAGCCGCAGCTTTTGCTGACATC
Source organism: Roseobacter sp. (assembly GCF_024639605.1). Lineage (GTDB taxonomy): Bacteria > Pseudomonadota > Alphaproteobacteria > Rhodobacterales > Rhodobacteraceae > Roseobacter. Next base: position 534 of record NZ_JAHEHZ010000035.1, read on the forward strand.
GACGGTATGTCTCCGGATATATTCAGCAAGGTCAAACTGACCAAACCGCAGGCCAGACTGAGACCGCGCAATGACGGGCGGGTCAGGAGCTGTCTTCACAAGATCAAGCCTGCGGCGCCCGCCCGGTTCGGAGATAATGTGGCGACCGCCGGCACCACGCGGCAAACGGCTGCAGGGGCATTCGCCCCCCCGGAACACAGGCTCAAAACGCAAAGGATCCTGGATCAGATCGGCCCCGGGGCAGCGCAGCGCCTGTCCCGACTGCCCGAAGGCATCAGCATCCTGCAGGGCAAAAGCTCTCATGCCAGTGAAGAAGAAACCATTGATGCGATCCGCGGCGTTCTTGACGGTCAGGACGAGACCGGAGGCGATATGCCGTTCGCTCCACTGCCTGCTGCGCAGAATGACACCCCGTCCGGCGATGCAGCAAACGCCGCAGTGAAAGCTGCGCGCGGGCGCCTGTTGCCGCGGGCGGCTTCCTGGCTGCGCAGAAACCTTATGCTGATTGCGAATGCGGGTCTCTGGACTGTCCTGACGATGATCCTGATCGGTGGCCCGGTGCTTTTGTCGGCATCTGTGTTGCTCGACGGCGTTTTTTATCTATTCTGCATCGTTTGCATGTTCAAACCCGAAATCCTGTCGGGGGTCATCCGTGACATCATGCGCAGCCTGCGCCGCACCGAACCGCGTCCCTGAGCGCTGCGGACGAAAAAGCCCGGCATTCCGGGAACGCCGGGCATAAAAAGCCGTGATTTTGATGGTCAGCCTTTTTTCAGGACTTCGCGCCCGAGCAGTTCAGCGATCTGTACCGCGTTGAGCGCGGCCCCTTTGCGCAGGTTGTCAGAGACGCACCACAGGTTCAGACCATTGTCGATCGTGCTGTCCTGGCGGATGCGGCTGATGAACGTCGCGAAATCGCCGACGCATTCGACCGGCGAGACATAGCCACCGTCTTCGCGCTTATCGATCACCATGACCCCGGGCGCTTCGCGCAGGATCTCGCGGGCCTCGTCTTCGTCTAGGTGCTCTTCAAATTCGATATTGACCGATTCGGAGTGGCCGACAAACACCGGCACACGCACGCAGGTTGCTGTGACTTTGATTTTCGGATCGACGATCTTTTTCGTCTCCACCATCATCTTCCATTCTTCCTTGGTGTCCCCGGAATCCATAAAGACGTCGATCTGCGGGATAACGTTGAAGGCGATTTGCTTCTGGAACTTTCTCGGCGGTTTGTTGTCGGTCGGGTTATAGATCGATTTGGTCTGATCCCAGAGCTCATCAATACCCTCTTTGCCGGCACCCGACACTGACTGATAAGTGCTCACCACGACGCGTTTAATGGTTGCGCGGTCGTGCAGGGGTTTGAGCGCCACAACCATTTGCGCGGTAGAGCAGTTCGGGTTGGCGATGATGTTCTTTTTAGCATAGCCGTGGATCGCTTCGGGGTTCACCTCGGGCACGATCAGCGGCACATCTGCGTCATAGCGGTAGAGCGACGAATTATCGATCACCACGCACCCGGCTTTGGCCGCTTTGGGCGCGTATTGCTTTGTCGCCTCCGAGCCCACGGCAAAAAGCGCGATGTCCCAGCCGGTGAAATCAAACGTATCAAGGTCCTTGGTCTTCAGCGTCTTATCGCCAAAGCTGACTTCCGTGCCCAGTGACTTTCGCGATGCAAGCACCGTGATCTCGTCCACCGGGAATTGGCGTTCGGAAAGAATATTCAGCATTTCGCGGCCCACATTGCCTGTGGCGCCCGCAACAACGACGCGGTAACCCATCTTAATAACTCCGGTATGATGTGTGATGGTGCGCGGGTCTTATACCGGTTGGGCTTTGAGGGAAAGGCCCTCAGGACACCTCGTTTTTCCATTTCGAAGCACTGTCCCGCGCCGAGCAGAGCAGCAGTTCGATATCGACGGCTGTCGCCACGAATCGCGCGCCGGCCTCGAGGCTGTCGCGGATCATCCTGTCATCGCTGGTCAGAATCCCCGCGGGCATGCCGGCGGCATCGATTTTACGCAATGTGTCAAAGATGGTTTTCTGCACGTCCGGATGGGACATATTGCCGATGTGCCCCATATCGGCGGCGAGATCCGCCGGACCCACAAACACGCCGTCGATGCCCTCGATGGTCAGGATCTCGTCAAGCGCTGCCAGACCTTTCCGGTTTTCGACCTGGACCAGGAGACAGATCTCTTTGTCCGCCGTCGCTCCGTAGTTTTCCACGGTGCCGAACCGGGAGGCGCGCGCCAGCGCATAGCCGACACCACGATCACCGTTCGGCGGATAGCGGCAGTCCCGCACCAGCTGACGTGCCTGACCGGCGCTTTCAACCATCGGGACAAGGATCGACCGCGCGCCGCAATCCAGCATCTGTTTAATCATCCAGGTTTCACCTACCGGCACCCGCACCACGGGATGGCTGTCGGACTTCAGCAGGGCCTGCAACTGGCTGTCGATTATGCCCGGATCAAAGGGCGCATGTTCACCATCTATCAGCAGCCAGTCAAAACCCGCGTATCCGATGATTTCGGCGGCATAACCGCTGCGCAGATCGAGCCAGCACCCGATGACGGTCTGGCCCTTCTGCAAGGCTTCTTTGAATGTATTGACCGGCGCTGACACGGTGACGACCCTCTCTGATATTCTGATCTGAATGCAAGCCTGGTGAGAGCTGTGGCAAATTACCAGCGGGAATTTCGGCGGCCCGCCGGTTTCACGCAGTGCCGGCACGCGACCGGGCCAGCCGCGAAATCCGGGACCGGGCCGGAGGCGTTGCGCGGGACCGGGTCAGATGACTTTGATCACGTCTTTGTCGATGGCGAGCATATACCCGCGGCGCGCGATATTCTTGACGAGAAGCTCGGCGACAATCTGATTGCCGAGGGTATCACGCAGGCGCTTGATCCGTGTGGCCCCTGCAGCCTCTTCACAGTCAGCAGCACTGCGCCCCGAAATCACCGCCTCGATCTCTGAGCCCGACAGGACATCGTCATCCATGCGCGCTTCGGCGAGAACGGACATGGTCTCCATCGCCGCGGCGGTCAGCCGGAACCCCATATTGTTAAGATAGACGGTATTTTCTTCGCGACTGATCAGAAGCGAGCTGACCTGAATGCCTGCCCGTTCGATCTGGGCCATGCGCCGGTTGAAGCTCACAAGCAGAACCAGAAAGATCAGTGCGGCGATCAGCATGGCGGTGGCAAAAACCAACAGCACAAAAATCACCAGCCGGTAGCTGGTGAGGGTGTCCGAAAAGGCCGTACCCGACTGCGCCAGGATCTCCAGCAGCATGATTTCGGCCTGATTGGTCAGATTGTTGTTTTCGACAAAGAGCTGCTCGACCCGCGCGTTGAACGCATTGGCATCCGGCAGCGCCCAGAACAGCAGAACCGCAGCAATCAGCAGGATCGCCACGATGCCGCTGATGCCGGAAATTACGATCCGCCCGCCGGACCTGCGCATGTCAGAAGCGGAGGTAATAGGGTCCTGCACTCTCTTTCCTTTCTGCCAAACCGCTCTCATCGAAAACGGACACCACATTCAGCAGTGTCCATCCCGCAGCAGACAGTCTGGCGCGCAGCTCGGCCTCTGCGGCGTCGCCTGCGCATTGCGATACCTCAGCGACGCCATAATGCAGCCGCAGGGGGTTGTCCTGCTTGGCCTTATAATCTGCATAACACGCGGCCGCCACAGCCGCCGGCGCGAGGGCGATACCGGTCGCCAGAACAAATAAGAATGCAATATGTCTCATGTCGTGATCCTGCGCTTCAATCGAAGGATATTCAATAACAAAGGGGGTTTAGCGGACCTGTTATCCGATAACAGCCGGGCGATATTGCCTGTCGCAGGGGGGTGGGCCCAGATTGTCCTCAGTGAGCAGGCATACTGCGATCTTACGTAACGAACATCAGGAAGGACCATTCGCATGCACAGCAAGTTTATAGCCGTCGTCGTATCCGCCGCCATCGCGGTGACCACTCTGGGGACAACGCCGGCCCGTGCGGACGAAGATCTTTTCCGCGCGCTTGCCGCCATTGCAGGGGTCGCCATCGTCGGCAAGGTGATCAGTGACCGCAACAAGCGCAAGAAAGAAGAAGAACGCGCCCGCAACGAGGCCGTAACGCGCAGCTACAAACCAGAGTACGTGTACCGTCCGCAACCACGCGGTGTTCCGCCGCAGCATCGCATTGAGCCGCGGCCTCTGCCGCGCAAGGCCAGCCGTTATCTGCTGCCCGGCGAATGTCTGCGCAATGTCCAGGCGCGCGATGGTCGTTACCGCTTCTTTGGCCGCAAGTGCCTCGAGAAGAATTACGGCCCGGTCAGAAATCTGCCGGACCAGTGCCGGGTCCGCTTTGACGGGCCGGAGCGCAAACGCGCCGGATATGACGCGCGCTGTCTGCGCAGCAACGGATACCAATTAGCCCGCCGCTAAGGACGGGCTGATAACAGCGCGGGCCGGACCCCTGCCGGCGCTGCACCTGGGGAGGGGGTGTTCGGGCATGCCCTCCTCGTATTAACCAGTAACGCGCGCCCCTTCGGGGGTGCGCTTTTTTGTGTCTCGCCGGTCAGGTATGCGTTCGCGGGGGAACTTCGGGCGCAGGTTTTTAGTCTCCCGCACGAACGCAGCCTTGCATCGGGCAGCGGATCATCGGATCAGGGTCTTATGGGACCGGATTACGAATTTGAAAAAGCCGCGCAGGCGGCAGGATACCGGCGCATCGCAGGTGTGGATGAGGTCGGGCGCGGGCCCCTCGCCGGACCGGTCACAGCCGCAGCAGTGGTTCTGGATCCTGCCTGTATTCCGCAGGGTCTGAACGATTCCAAAAAGCTCACAGCGGCGCGGCGGGCGAAGCTGGCAGCAGAGCTTGCCGCCTGTGCCGAGGTTTCGGTTGCCCATGCGTCTGTCGAAGAAATTGACGATCTGAATATCCTGCGCGCCAGCCACCTGGCTATGGCGCGGGCGGTGGCGGGGCTGGTTGCGGCCCCTGATCACGTGCTGGTTGACGGATCAATGCTGCCACGTGATTTCGCCTGGTCGGCGGAACCGGTGGTCAAGGGTGACGCGCGTTGTCTTTCCATTGCTGCGGCCTCAATTGTGGCGAAAATATGTCGCGACGCGATCATGGTGGATTTAGCGCAACAGCATCCGGGTTATGGCTGGGAGACCAATATGGGTTACGGATCAAAAAGCCACATGTCTGCTCTGCAAAATCTCGGGGCAACCCCACACCATAGACGTAGCTTTAAGCCCGTACACAACATCTTGTATCAAGATAAAACTTAAAGCGTTGATTCAAAAAAGAAATTGACGGTGAATCGGCTTTGACTCATCTTTGTCTCAACCAACGAGTGCAAATGCACCGTGAGCGAGGCAGAACATGAAGACCAATGAACAGAGTGCCACGGCGCTCCCGCTGAACACGATTCTGGACGGTGACTGCATCGAGGTGATGAACAGTTTGCCGGCGGGCTCGATCGATCTGATTTTTGCAGATCCGCCCTATAACCTGCAACTCAAAGGCGAACTGCACCGTCCTGACAACAGCCGGGTTGACGCGGTGGACGATGACTGGGACCGGTTTTCAAGCTTCGGGGCCTATGACGAATTTACCCGGGCCTGGCTCAAAGCTGCCCGGCGTCTGCTGAAGCCCGATGGTGCGATCTGGGTCATCGGCAGCTATCACAACATCTTCAGGGTCGGCACGGCGCTGCAGGACCAGGGTTTCTGGATCCTGAACGATGTGGTCTGGCGCAAATCCAATCCGATGCCGAATTTCCGCGGTAAACGGTTCACCAACGCGCATGAAACGATGATCTGGGCCGGGCGGGGCGAGGCCAGTAAATACACCTTCAATTATGAGGCGCTCAAAGCGCTGAACGAGGGTATTCAGATGCGTTCCGACTGGGTGCTCCCGATCTGCACCGGTCATGAACGTCTCAAGGACGAGAATGGCGAGAAGGCCCATCCGACACAAAAGCCGGAGAGCCTGCTGCATCGGGTGCTGGTGGGGGCCACGAACCCGGGCGACGTCATTCTCGACCCCTTCTTTGGCACCGGCACCACCGGGGCTGTGGCCAAAATGCTGGGGCGCGATTTTATCGGAATCGAGCGCGAGGCGGCCTATCGCCGCGTGGCAGAGAAACGGATCAGCAAAGTGCGCCGGTTTGACCGCGCGGCCCTGCAGGTCAGCGCCTCCAAACGTGCCGAGCCGCGGGTACCCTTTGGCCAGCTGGTTGAGCGCGGCATGCTGCGCCCGGGGGAAGAGCTGACCTCGATGAACAGGCGCCACAAAGCCAAGGTCCGGGCAGACGGCACGCTGGTCGGCGATGATGTCAAAGGGTCAATTCATCAGGTTGGTGCCGCTCTCGAGGGCGCGCCAAGCTGTAACGGCTGGACATACTGGTGTTTCAGACGCGACGGTAAAACGGTGCCGATCGACGTGCTGCGCCAGCAGATCAGATCTGAAATGACCAGCTGAGCAACGATTTTACGAACACCGCCGGTGCCTGTGGCCTTCTGAACGAGGCTGCCTGAAAAGGCACTCAACTATGCCCCGCCTTATGGCGGGGCTTTTTTCTTCAGGCCGGTTATTTTGTGCGTGGGCCGGGCGGTGCTTTTTTCGCGGGTCTGAGCGCATCGTGGATGAACCGTGCTCCGAAATCTGATTTGTCCACCACATGGCAAACCCCTGCAATCGCCGCTTTCTGATACATAAAGGGGGTTGGAAAATCGCTGACCATAATGACGGGGATTTTTCGCAGGGTATCGTCTTCTGAGAGTTCCACCGCGTAATTGGCCCCGTTGCCGTCCGGCAGGCTGTTGTCGAGCAGGATGAGATCCGGCCGGCACGCTGATACATGCTCCCGCGCCTCGGCGAGGGTCGAGGCCATAAACACCGTGATGTCCGAAAAACTTTTGTTCAGAATGCGTCTGAACTTCTCGCGATCAAACGAGCTGTCCTCGATCACAAGGCAGGTGTCGGCCTGAGTTGTGCGTGCAGATGTCTGTCGCTGCCCCCGCATGTGATGGTCCCCGCTTCTGGTTGAACCGATCATCTTTTATGGCACGGAAAGATTAACGGGAAGTTGTTAATGCCCCCATGCGGTCCCCGAGCCCGGTTGCGGGTTTGTGCCCGCGTTATAAGGTGTCCAGTCGGTGATCTCGGGATAGTGCGCGGCCCGCCAGGCCCGGACACGAGGGTTCATGATGCGCCGCCAGAGTGGTGGGAACATCGCCGCCATGGTCATCACAGGATAGCCCCAGGGCAGTTGCGGTGCCTCGCTGTCCGCATAGGTCCGCAGGAGCGGATAACGGCGATCGGGTTTGACATGATGGTCCGAGTGCCGCTGCAGATTGATAAGCAGCCAGTTTGACGCGCGGTGATCGGAATTCCACGAATGGCGCGGCTTTACGTGCTCATACCTGCCCTGGCCGAGATGCGCGCGGGTCAGCCCGTAGTGCTCGATGTAGTTGACCAGTTCCAGCTGCCAGATTGCCGTTCCTGCCTGCACGGCAAAGAGCGCCAGTCCCGACCATCCTCCCAGCGCGAATGCCAGCACCAGCATGCCGCTCTGCAGCGCGGCATAGCGCCAGAACGGATTACCCGAAGCATACCATGGCAGGTTCCGGCGGGCACACATGGCCCGTTCCGCTGCAAAAGCCGAGCGCAGAGACTGGCGCAGAACACGCGGGTAAAACCGGTGAAACCCTTCGTTATAGCGGGCTGTGACCGCATCTGCCGGGGTGCCCACGTGGCGGTGATGCACCAGCAGATGTTCAGAGCGGAAGTGGGAATAAAGCACCATCGCCAGCAGGACATCGGCCATCCATCTCTCTGTGTTGCTGCGCCGGTGCATAAGCTCGTGGCTGTAGGTGATCCCGACAGTGCCGGTGATCACGCCGACGCCGAAAAAGAGCGCGACCCGCTCGACGCTGCTCAGGTGCGCGGCCTGCGGCACATACCAGATCAGGCTGAAGAGCGTCGCAAACTGCAACGGCGCCCAGATCAGCGTGATCCGCCGGTGCCAGGCCAGCGGGCGGTCCGTTGTGTCCGGATCACAGTTGCCGGTATTCCGTCCGACCACCAGATCAAGGCCTGAAAAGAGATACCAGGTCACAAGCGGCAGCAGCGCCACCGTCCAGCCACCGCTGGCCGCGCCCACGTACGCCAGCGGGATCAGCAGCAGCGATATCCAGAAGGGTGCGGCAGCCGGAACGGGATTTTTTGTCTCTGCCATGAGGTGATCCTAACCGCGACTTTGGCCTGCGCAAAGCGTGACGCAACGACGCTCAGCGAGCCAGATCAAAGGCTTTGCGCATGACAGTTGGCAGAGTCGAAGGGCGAAATCCCGCGGGGTCCGCGAAATGTCCGCGAGCGGGCGTGGCATCCGGCGGAATTTCAGCGGTCATAACCTCAAGGATCAGATGAAAATGCGTGAAGGTGTGGCGCACCTCGCCGGGCAGTACCTGCCAGTCGGCGTCACAGGGTGGAGCGCTTTCGGGAACCGGCAGCGCCGTATCGACCCAGTCCGATCCGGGCCAGCCCAGCATGCCCCCGAGCAGGCCTTTTTCCGGACGGGTTTCCAGAAGCCATGCGCCGTCACCGCGCCGTCCCAGGTACACGCGGCCATGACGCACCGGCTTGGCCTTTTTCGGCAGTTTTTTCGGCAGTTCGGGCGCGGTGCCGCGCTGGCGCGCCTGGCATGGGTCGCGCAGCGGGCAGATGCCGCAGGCGGGTGATTTCGGCGTACAGATGGTGGCCCCCAGATCCATCACCGCCTGAGCATAATCGCCGGGGCGGGTTGCAGGTGTCAGGCGTTCGGCTTTTGCCATCAGTTCCGGCTTGGCTTTGGGCAGGGGCGTGTGGATGTCGTAGAGCCGCGCCATCACGCGTTCGACATTACCGTCGAGCACCGCGTGCGGCAGGTCAAAAGCTATCGACGAAATCGCGGCGGCCGTATAGGGCCCGATGCCCGGCAGGCTGAGCAATGTCGCATGATCGGCGGGAAAAGTACCGCCGTGCGTATCAGTGACGACCCGCGCGCATTTGAGCAGATTGCGGGCGCGCGCGTAATAGCCCAGGCCCGCCCATTCACCCATCACATCCGCGTCGGCTGCTGCCGCCAGCGCGTTCACATCAGGCCAGCGGGTCGTAAACCGCTCGAAATAGTCCCGCACGGTGGCAATAGTGGTCTGCTGCAGCATCACCTCAGAGAGCCACACGCGATAGGGATCGGGCTTTGTGCCCGCTTTACGGGCGGCGGGTGGCACGCGCCAGGGCATGTCGCGCGCGTGCACGTCATACCATTCAAGCAGGATATCACTCTCCTGGGTTTTCACAGAAGCGTTATAACGCAATCTTTACGTCCTTTGCGGGTGGCAGGGCTGGCTGGCGGGGCGCGCGCAGTCTATGTTGCACGGAGATTTTAAGGGAAGATAGCGATGCCGCAGCGCCGCGCCAGTACAAAAGGGTTCACGCGCACCTCCAGCCTGCTGACGGGCCGGATCCGCACGGCGTCTGAATCCCGCGGTTTTGCGCAGAGCCGGCTGCTGACTCAATGGACCGAGATCGCCGGCGAAGATATCGCCGCCATGTCGCGCCCGGTCGAGATTGGCTATGCGCGCGGCGGCATGGGGGCCACGCTGACGCTGCTGACAACGGGAGCGCATGCTCCGATGCTCGAGATGCAGAAAGAGAAAGTGCGTGCGCGGGTCAACGCGGTTTACGGCTATAATGCTATCGCGCGCATCCGGATCACGCAGACCGCCGCTACAGGATTTGACGAAGGACGGGCCGTCTTTGGCCCCGGTAAAGCAGCACCTGCTGCCCCGGCTGATCCCGAAATACGCCGCGAGGCGGTTGAGACAACCCGCCCGGTCGAAGACGACGGCCTCAGAGAGGCTCTTGCACGGCTGGGTGAAAACATACTGAACAGGAAAAACCGGTAAAGGATACTCAATGTCGCGAATAATGATTATTTCGGCTGCTGCGGCGGCCATCGGACTGGGCGCGTGGTTCGTCACAAGCCCCGGCAGTAATGATACCGCCGTGACAAGTGTCGATCCGGTGGGCGCTGCAAATGCACAGGAAGCGGAAATCGACACCTCCGGCATCGTCGACATGACGATGGGCAACCCCGATGCGCCGGTAACGGTTATCGAATACGCCAGCTTTACCTGTCCGCACTGCGCCAACTTTCACGCGGGCGATTATGAAAAGCTGAAGTCCGGATATATCGACACCGGTAAAATCAACTTTATTTATCGGGAGGTTTATTTCGACCGCCCCGGTCTCTGGGCGTCGATGATGGCGCGCTGTGCAGGCACGGAGACCGCGTTTTTCGGCATGACCGACCTGATCTATGAGGGCCAGAGCACATGGGCGCGCGCCGGTGATATGGTTGCGATTGTTGACGAACTGCGCCGGATCGGCCGGCTCGCCGGACTGGGTGATGATCAGATGGAAGCCTGCCTGCAGGACGCCGAAAAAGCCCGCACGCTGGTTGCCTGGTATCAGGAAAACGCGACCGAAGACGGCATCGAAAGCACGCCCAGCTTTGTGATCAACGGTACCAGATATTCGAATATGGCGTTTGACGATATGGCGGCGATCATCGACGAGGCTGCTGAGTAATGACCGCGCCGCTGGCGGGTCTGAAAGTTGTCGAGCTTGCCCGGGTTCTTGCGGGGCCCTGGGCTGGTCAGACGCTGTCAGATCTGGGCTGTGACGTGATCAAGGTGGAAAGCCCCGCAGGCGATGATACCCGCCAGTGGGGCCCGCCCTTCGTTGAGCATGGCGGTGATGTTTCGGCCGCCTATTTCCATTCGACCAATCGTGGCAAACGCTCGGTCACGGCGGATTTCCGCACCCCTGAGGGTCAGGAAAAGGTACGTACGCTGCTGGCGGATGCCGATATTCTGATCGAGAACTTCAAAACCGGCGGGCTTGCGCAATACGGTCTGGATTTCGAGACCCTGCACGCAGATTTCCCGCGTCTGATTTACTGTTCAATAACCGGTTTCGGGCACGACGGGCCCTATGCCACGCGTGCGGGATACGATTTTATCATTCAGGGCATGTCTGGGCTGATGTCGCTGACCGGAGAGCCGGCCGGGCAACCACAGAAATACGGGATTGCGATCACCGATATCCTGACCGGCGTATATGCCACCACCGCCGTGCTTGCCGCCGTGCACCAGCGTCAGACCACCGGTCTGGGTCAGCATATCGACATGTCGCTGCTGGATGTAGCGGTTTCGGTCACGTCCAATCAGGCGCTGAATTACCTGACCACCGGCACGCCGCCGCAGCGGATGGGCAATGCGCATGTCAATCTCGCGCCTTATCAGGTGTTTGACTGCGCGGACGGGCACATCATCATCGCGACCGGCAATGACGGCCAGTATCAGAGGCTTTGCCGTCTGCTGGGGCTGGAGGATATGATCACCGCACCGGAGTTTGCGAAAAACGTGAACAGACTGGCCAATCGCAGTGAGATGATCCGGCGGCTCTCGGCAGCCACGGCTCAGCGAAACCGCGCTGATCTGCTGGCAGCCTGTGAAGCCTCGGGCGTTCCGGCGGGACCGATCAACGATATGGCTGAGGTGTTTGCCGACCCTCAGGTGCAGGCGCGCGGGATGCGACTGGACCTGGACGGGGTGCCGGGAGTGCGCTCCCCTTTCACGTTTTCCGGAGCGGATCTGGCACTGCACCGTCCGGCACCGGGCCTTGGCGCTGACAACGAGGACTGACGTCAGGGGCGCGGCAGCGCTTTGAGGCTTTCAGTCAGCGCATTCGGCGTTTCATCGAACTCCAGGCGGACGGGCAGGGTGATGACCTTGCTACGGAAGGCAGCAGGCAATCGCACAGCATCTTTTTCGGTGGTCACAAGCTGCGCCTGTCTGACAGAGGCATCCGCTTCCAGCCGTTTCATCAGCGCCGTTGTCAGCGGCTGATGATCCTCCAGCGGTTCTGCATGTACCACATCGGCGCCCAGCCCCCGCAGTGTTTCAAAAAACTTCTCGGGATAGCCGATGCCGGCAAAAGCCACGACCCGCGTGCCAGGCCAGTCCATGCCGGTTTGTAGCGGTTTAAGTTCTGCACGGACATGAGCGAGGCCCCGGGGCAGAGGCTGCGCGGCTGCAAACCGCTCCTGTGCGTCGGCTGCGCCGATCGACAGCAGAATACCAGCGCGCGCAAGTCCGGTGGCCACAGGCTCGCGCAGGGGTCCCGCGGGCAGGCAGCGCCCGTTGCCGAAGCCGGCTGTGGCATCAACGACAACGATCGGGATGTCCTGTCTGAGCGCCGGATTCTGAAAACCGTCATCAAGGACGATGGCAGTTGCGCCGGCGTCTCTGGCAGCCATTGCCCCTGCGGCACGGTCCTGTGCGACCCAGACCTCGGCGAAGGCTGCGAGCAGCAGAGGCTCGTCACCCACATCAGCAGCACTGTGTTTTGCCGGATCGACGCGCACCGGACCCTGCAACCGGCCGCCATATCCACGGGTCACCACATGCGGCTGATGGAAGGCATCTGTCAGTGCTGTGAGGACGGCAATCACCGTTGGCGTCTTGCCCGTGCCGCCCGCGTGCAGATTACCCACGCAGACCACCGGGATGCCCGCATCGACCGGCGTTCCCAGCGCCAGCCGCCGGGCTGTCATGGCCCCGTAAATCCAGCCCAGCGGTGCCAGCAGACGCGCGGCGAGAGCTGGCCGGTCAGGGTCGGTTTTCCAGAATTCAGGGGCGCGCATGACGCTTCTCCTCTCGGTCATCAAGCGCTTTGCGTACAAGCTCGGTCACCTCATCGGTCAGGGCCGCCCCCTGACTTGTCACATCCCAGCCTGCGTGGGCCATGGTGGCTGCCTGATCAGGTGCGATGAGCTTGGTGACGGCTGTGCCGAGGCTGTCGGCATCATTAACGATGCGCGCGGCACCGGCGGTTGCGAGGCGGGTATAAAACGGCAGGTATTTTCGCACGTTCGGGCCATAAAGGACGGCAGACCCCAGCGCTGCAGCTTCAAAGGGGTTGCGCCCGGGGTGGCCTGCGTTCAGCGATCCGCCCATGAAGGACACCGGGGCGACGCGGTAAAACAGACCCAGATCGCGGACGTCCCAGGTCAGCAGAACCTGGGTTGCGTCATCAGGCTCCTCGCCGGCGGACCAGTTGCGCAGCCGCAGACCCTCGTTTGTGATGCGGGCGGTCAGGTCATCGGTGCGGACGTCTTCGGCGGGGTGCAGGATCAGGAGCAGGCGGTGCGAAAGACGCAGCGCACTGCGATGCGCGGCCAGGATGGTCATGATCTCACTCTCCTGTGCGCTGACGGCCAGCCACACGGGCCGCCCGCCCAGCAGACCGGAAAGATCGGCGAGGTCGCTGTCCTCGCAGGGCAGCGCCTGGCCACCGGCCTGCATCGGGGGCGTCAGGCGGATCCGGCGTTTAGGAACGCCCAGAGCCACCAGCCGTTTCAATGCTGCATCCGAGCGGGCGAGCACTGCGGTAAAATCCGCCAGAAGCGTGCCGGTAAGATCGGGCAGCCACCTTGCGCGCCGATCGTCAAACCCACCGGTATCCGCATCGACAAGTACCATCTGCGCGCCTGTCTCCTGCATAGCGTTGATCAGATTGGGCCGCAGCCCGCCCCAGACCCAGATGCATGTATCGGGTGCGTAGTGCCGGAGAAAGGTGGCGATGGCTTCGGGGTATTCGGACGGCACCTCGTCGAGAACGATATTGTCTGAGGCGGGCGCAATTCCCTGCATCTGCTCCAGCGTGTCGCGATCGGGCACAGTAATCAGAACCTGCATGCCGTCGCGCGCGGCGCACAGGCTGCTGGCAAGATCATGTACGGCCAGCAGGGTGTCTCCGCCCGCTGCGTGGATCCATACAAGCTCATCCGTCAGGCGCTGGGCAGCCGGGGTGAACCGCCGGGACCCTGATCGTCGTGACAATGCACGATAGGCCGCAAGTCCCAAAGAGCGGCCCATGGCGGGTTATTCCTGTACGTCGGTCTGGCCGGAGGGTGTTTCCTCATCGCGCAGCCGGTGCAGGTGGGCGATATAATAGCGCATATGGGCGTTATCCACGGTGCGGTGCGCCTCGGCTTTCCAGGCGTCATAAGCCGTCGCGTAGTCCGGGAAAATCCCGACAATGTGGATGTCGTCCACATTTTTGAACACGTTTTTGGTGGGATCAGTCAGCTCTCCGCCGAAAACGAGATGTAGCCTCTGGGTCATGGGTCAGGTCCTTTGAGCGGGGTCAGCCGGAACGTTGCCGATAAGCCCGCCCAGGTCAAGGTTTCAGCCTGGATCAGCGGCGCAGGGCCGTGATCAGCCCCGGATGCATATCGCGTCCTGCGGCAACGACACCGTTAAGCAGTGGTCTTTCATTGTTGAAGCGCAGGGCCGCGCCCGATTTGTCGGAGCAGACGCCGCCGGCTTCGGCCACGATGATGGCGCCGGCTGCGATGTCCCATTCCCAGGTTGGCCGGAACGTGAGCATGCCATCAAAGCGACCCTCTCCCACAAGCCCGAGCCTGTAGGCCAGCGACGGGCGATAGGCGCGGCGGAACCCCGGAACCACACCTTCGTGCCAGTGACCGGGGTCGGTGGTCGGCCGGGCGGCCAGCAGTTCGCAACCGGTGATTTCCCGGCCCGCAGAGGCGCTCAGCGGTGTGCCGTTCAGAAATGCGCCACTCCCTTCCGCAGCGGTATAGAGCTTGTCGCGCTGTGGCAGGCAGATCGCGCCGGCGGTGATCCGGCCCTGATGAGCGATGGCGACGGAATGTGCCCAGGTGCGGGAGCCTTCCTGAAAGCTGCGGGTACCGTCGATCGGATCGACGATGAAGACAGTCTCCCTGGACAGCCTGTCGGCGGTATCCTCGCTCTCCTCAGAGAGCCAGCCATAGTCCGGGCGGGCCAGCCGCAGGGTTGCCTCAAGGCATGCGTTGACGGCCAGATCGGCCTCGGTGACCGGCCCCGCGCCATCCGGTTTGTCCCAGAAACGCGCGGATTTGCCGGTGTAGCTTGTGGCCACACGGGCCGCCAGCCGCACCGCATCCGATAACAGCGCGAGATCAGTTTCCTGCAAGGGTCATTCCCGGCACCAGCAGGGAAGGTACCCGCCGGCTCAGGTGCGCGCGCGCATCATTGGCCGGCACGATGGCACTCAGCATTTCCAGCAGATTTCCCGCTATGGTGCATTCATTCACCGCATAAGTGATTTCACCGTTCTCAACCCACAGGCCGGCCGCACCGCGCGAATAGTCGCCGGTGTTGGGGTTGATCGTCGAGCCGATCATAGATGTGACCAGCAGGCCGGTGCCCATATCGCGAATGAGGTCATCGCGGCTGGCGCTCCCCGGGGTCAGGGTCACATTCCAGGTACTGGGGCTGGGCCCTGAAGAGGGGCCGCGCCCGGCATTTGCGGTCGAGGGCATTCCGAGGCGTCGTCCGGTCGCAAGATCGAGCGTCCAGCCGGTGAGCACGCCGTCCGCCACGATGTCGCGCGGCTTTGTCGGCAGACCTTCGGCGTCAAAGGGGCGCGAGCCGGAGGCGCGCGGGCGGTGCGGATCCTCATGCAGGCTCAGCGTCTCCGGCAGGACCTGCGTGCCGAGCGCGTCCCGCAACCAGGAACCGCCGCGCGCTACGGATGCCCCGTTGGCGGCCACCAGAAGGTGACCGATGAGCGAAGAAGAAATCCGTTCGTCAAAGAGCACCGGATAGCTGCCTGTCGGCGGTTTGCGCGCGCCCTGTCTGGCCAGCGCACGTTCAGCGGCAGAGCGCCCGATGTCTTCGGGAGAGCGCATGTCGGACTGAAAAATCCGGCTGTCGCCGTCGTAATCGCGCTCCATATCGACGCCCGATCCGGTGATCGCCACACAGGACAGGCCACGGTCGGTCCGGCGATACCCGCCACTGAACCCGTTGCTGGCAGCAAGATAGATGTCGCGCGCTGAATATCCGGCCGACGCAGACTGCACCTGGGATATTCCGTCTGTGGCAAGCGCTGCGGCCTCAGCCGCACAGGCGTCTTCCTGCAGAGCATCCGGGCGGGGCTCATCTGCGGGATCCGCCAGCTCAAAAGCCGCAATATCATAATCACCCGCCAGCTGATCTGCGGAGGCCAGGCCCGTATGCGGGTCCTCGGGTGCTTCTCGGGCCATGGCAACGGCCCGCTGTGCCATTTCGTCGAGCGTGCGCTCGTTGGTGTCGGAGGCCGAAACGCTGGCGGATCTCTGGCCGATAAACACACGCAGGCCCAGATCCACACCCTCGGACCGCTCGGCCTGTTCCAGGGTGCCGGCGCGCACGTCGATGTTGACCGATGTGCCGCTGATCGCGATCGCATCCGCTGCATCCGCGCCGGCCTTCCTGGCCGCCGCCAGCAGTTGTGTCGTCAGTGTTTCCAAGGTCTGCGCCATACTATCCGCTCCGTACCTGCTGAACCGGAGGTAGCGGCGCAGGCCGCAACCTGCAAGGGGCGGGGCAAAAAAGCGGGTCGCGAACGGGTGGTTACTGGATGCGCTGCCCGTTTGCCATCACATGGCCCTGTTCGTTGATCTCGATGCGCGAGGTCAGCGTGTCGGGGGTGTCGCCGGGAACCGCCAGCAGGCCCATCATCATGCGGGCCGCCATCGCCTGTTCTTCGGGCAGCAGGCCAATGGCCACCAGCCGGTCTATCAGTCCGTTACCCCCTTCAAGACGCAGATTAACACCGCCGACGGGTTGTGGCGGGCCGACATCCTGACTGTTGTCGAAGGTGAACGCTCCTGTGCCGGTAAGCTCTGCTCCTGCGATGTCGAGGCGCAGCGCCTCGATATCTGCGGATTCAATTTCGGCCGGCGTCTCGCCTTCCGACTGAGCCGCAGTCAGGGCTGTCGGATCGAGGAAATCAAAGAGAACTTTTGCTTTGCCGGTGATCTGCAGGATCAGCGTGGCCGGATCCCGCGGCAGTTGTGCGCCCGGATCAATCAGCGCCCAGATCGCCTCGTCAGTGGAAAAACCCTCCATAGAGAACCCGAGCGCGAATGCCCCGGCAGTGTCGGCTGTGCGCAGCGGCATCGACAGGTTAAACCCTGTGTCGGCCACACGGAATGCAATGGGAAAAGGTACGGACGGTGCCGAGATCTGAACGTCCATGCCGGACTGGCCTGCGGCATAGGTCAGACCGTCCTTGTTCATTTTTACATCCAGCGAGGAGGCATCCGACGTGATATCACCTGAAAACAGCGCATCCGGCGTTGTAGACATAATTTTCACGTCGTTTCTGCCGGTGGTAAACGTGCCGTCGACGGCAAAGCCGGCCCCCAGCATCGTGTTCATATCGGTTTGCAGCGATTGCGCCACCATAAGCGGAACCTCGGCGATACCGGCAAATTTCACTTCGTCCATCGAGCCGGTGATCCGTCCCTCGCCTTCGCCTGACGGGTCGCTGAAGATCATCGAATAGGTGGCCGTCTCGGCATTCAGCGCCTGATCGTAATTACGGGTGCTTCCCAGCAGCATGTCGGTAGTGCCGGAGAGCCCGCTCATATCAACACGCAGCGTATAGATCTCTTCTTCGGTCTCGGTGCCGTCGATTTCGAGCCCGTCGGAGACAAAGGAGATTGTATCAGCGGAAAAGACATAGCTCAGATCAGCAGGTGTGCCGGATGCTGTGACAACCGCGCCCTGCTGGCGATATTCCATATTGGATCTGCCACGCACGCCGTCGTCGATTTCGAATTCGGTGGTTATGGGCACAACTTCGGGAAACCGTATATCGACCGATCCGTCGCCATTCTCTGACAGCGTGAACGTGCCCAGCTGCATTTGCATGGTGCCGGCTTCGGGTCCGAAAGTCCCGGTCATTCCGACATCAGACGCCGTCAGAACATTGCCCTGGCGTGTGGTGGTTCCGGTCATCTCATAGCCGATGCCGGCCATATAAGCCTGGAAATCAGCCCAGATATCGTCCGCTGTTACATCTGCTGATGCCACAGAACCCGTTGCCATGAGTGCAACCGCTGCACTCAGCGTTTTCTTGGAGAAAAACATCACATCGTCCTTTGAAACACCGTTTGTCGCATGGTCTGTTAAGCACGGACGGGGGTCAAGGGGGTGCCGGGGGTGGACGCGGCGCTGGCCGGCGATTACCACGGGGACCGGACGAGGGCCGCAAAGGGGTAAAGCAGATGGATATGTCAGGAAAAGCAGTCATGATCACCGGGGCCAGCCGCGGTATCGGGGCAGAGGCCGCGCGGGTATTTGCCGCAGCAGGCGCACAGGTAGCGTTGCTGGCACGCAGTCAGGCCGAGATCGGCGCGCTGGCCGGAGAAATAGGCAACCAGGCGATTGCAATTCCCTGTGATGTTGCCCGGCAGCATGAAGTTTCGGCCGCGGTCGCGACGACCGTTTCCGAGTTCGGCGGTGTCGATGTGCTCATCAACAATGCGGGCGTCATTGAACCCATCGCCCGGATGGAAGACGCTGATCCCGAAGGCTGGGCCACGGCGATCGATATCAACCTCAAAGGTGTCTTTCATGGTATGCATGCAGTGTTACCGGTGATGAAAGCGGCCGGCGGCGGCAGCGTTCTGACCGTGAGTTCAGGTGCAGCGCACAGCCCGATCGAGGGCTGGAGCCATTATTGTGCGTCTAAAGCGGCGGTGCATATGCTCACCGGATGCCTGCACAAGGAAGAGGAGGCGAGCGGCATCCGCGCCATCGGTCTTTCGCCCGGCACGGTCGCCACACAGATGCAGCGCGAGATCAAAGCGTCGGGCATCAATCCGGTAAGCGCGCTTGACTGGGATGATCACATTCCGGCTGACTGGCCCGCTCGGGCGCTTTTGTGGATGTGCAGCCCGGATGCCGATGCATGGCTGGGTCAGGAAATTTCGCTGCGCGACGAAGAGATCCGCCGCCACGCGGGTCTGATCTGAGCGCCGTACGGATCGGTGCCGACCCGTGAGCACACAACAATATCGTAAAAGATCAGAGCGCCCTTCGGGTCTGATTTTCGGGGCTTGCTCCGACCTGCACCGCCGGGCAAAACTCAGGGCGCGCCGGCGCTTATGGAACGAGGAGCGGAAACTGGAATTTGATCTTTCCAACCAACCGGCGATTGTTCAGCAGGCGGCAGACGACGCTCTGCAGGGGTTTGAACCGGCCAGCAGCCGGGCGCTCAGCCCTGCCACCCGGCTCCGGTTTGCGGAACATGTGGTCGCCCGTCTGCCGGCGCTGGTCGCTGCCCGCCGGACGGCTGGTGCGCTGGGGCGGCTGCGCGTTTGCGGCAACGGCGGTATCGGTTTTGCGGGAAAGTACCGGGTAACCGGCCCGGGTGACCGGCCCGGGAAATATATCTCCGACCTGTTCTCTCTGATCCGGAATGCGCTTGAAAAGCGCGCCGTCAGAACGCCCTGTTCGCAGCGTTTGCTGGAGATCAGAGGCCGGTTGCCGCGGGCGGAGGTGTGAGCCGCGCGCTGGTCATCGGGGCTGGCCCTGCCGGGCTGATGGCGGCGGAGACACTCTCGGCGGCCGGGGTCACTGTGACGCTTTGTGAGGCGAAACCATCGGTCGGGCGCAAATTTCTGATGGCCGGAAAATCCGGGCTCAATCTGACGAAAGACGAGCCTGTCGCCGCACTGCTGTCACAATATGAGACTGTCCCGCCGGCGCTCGATGCCGCTTTGCGCGCGTTTGATTCACCGGCTGTGCAGAAGTGGACGCAGGGTCTCGGACAGGAGATTTTCACCGGCTCGACCGGCAGGGTCTTTCCCAGCGCGATGAAAGCATCGCCACTGCTGCGCGCCTGGCTCGCCCGCCTGAACGGGCAGGGTGTTACCGTGCGAACGCGGTTGCGCTGGAGAGGTTGGGATGCAGGTGATGCGGTGTTTGACGGGCCGCAGGGCCGCGAGACCATTGCTGCGGAGGTAACGGTGATTGCGACCGGCGGGGCAAGCTGGGCGCGGCTGGGCTCCGACGGTACCTGGTCTGATGTCCTCGAGGCCGAGGGTGTGGCTCTTGCCGCTTTTGCACCTTCAAACGCAGGTCTTGTGGTGCCCTGGAGCACCCATATGGCGCCGTTTTTCGGGCAGGCGATCAAATCCGTACGCTGGAAAGCGGGCGATATCACCTCGCGCGGCGAGGCCATCTTATCCGCGCGTGGTCTTGAGGGGGGCGGTATCTACAGCCTTTCGCCGGCATTCCGCGCCGGTGCTTCCCTGGCCGTCGATCTGGTGCCGGATCTCAGCCACGCAGCGCTGACCGACCGGCTGCCGGCGCGCAATGCGCGGCTTGGCCCCTGGCTGAAAAGCACACTGAGGCTGCCGCCTGTTAAAACAGCGCTTGTCTTTGAGGTCGGGCGGGCGCTGGCCACACTGCCGGCGCGCTGGCCCGGATTGCTGAAAGCGCTGCGTTTGCCGGTTGCGGGCTTTCTGCCAATGGACGAGGCGATCTCGACGGCAGGCGGCGTGCAGTTTGACGCGCTCACGCCTGAGCTGATGCTCAAAGCGATGCCGGGCGTGTTCTGTGCGGGCGAAATGCTCGACTGGGATGCGCCCACCGGCGGCTATCTGATTACCGCCTGTCTTGCGACCGGACAGCATGCCGCCCGCGGCGCACTGGCCTATCTTGAGGCGGCCGCCTGAAACGCCGGGCGGTTGCGCAGGTTTTTGGCATAGCTAAAGAGCTTTTCATCCGTGCGGGGAAAATTCGCCCCGATTGCCCAGTTCAGACAGTGGCAGGCCAGAATATCGGGGATCGTCAGACTGTCGCCCATCAGAAACTCACCGTCGAGCCGGTCTGACAACCGGGCCGCCGAGGCCTCGAATTCGGCCTTCAGGGTGTCCTTGACGGCCGGTACCCGCTTTTCTTCGGGCAGCACAAAGCTGTGCTTGGCGGCAGCCCAGAGCACAGCATCAAATTCATCGATCAGCCAGAATGTCATCGCGTCCTGACGCGCGCGCGCGATTGTGCCCGCGGGGGCGGTCAACTTGCCGTGTTTGTCCGCCAGATAGGTCACGATAGCCATCGAATCCGTCAGAACTTCGTCGCCATCGACAAAGGCGGGGATTTTCCCGGTGGGGTTAAACTCTTTCGCCTCATCCGACCGCGCTGCTGCCGGAATATGCTCATAGGGCGCACCGATTTCTTCTAACGCCCAGAGAACCCGCATTGCGCGGGATTTCACCGCCCCGATAACTTTGTACATGATGGCTCTCCTTGTGATGCCGTTGCTGCGCGGACCCTGACATGCTGCCCCTGTGGTGACAACCGGTGCCACTCGCTGTCATCAGCCCGCGCTGTCACAGGGGCCGTATCTGAGCAGAGGAGACTATTATGCCCCGGACCGGAAGCCGCCTGTGTGGCACGGTAGAATATGAGATCAGGGCCGATATATCGCAAACAGGAGCATGCCATTGCGGCATGTGCCGCAAATGGAGCGGCGGTGTTTATCCGGGTGTCGAGGTGCCCGATGGCGGGCTGCCGATCACACGTACGGATCAACTGAAAACCTGTACCTCATCACCCTGGGCCGAGCGGGTGTTTTACGGCGCCTGCGGGAGCAGACTGTGGTACCGGGTGTCTGCGCCGGGGTCGCATCAGGGCACGTATCATCCGGGGTTTGGTACGCTGGATGATACCGACCGGATGGAGATGACGTGAGAGGTTTTCATCGACGAAAAACCGGATGCCTGCAGCTTTGCAGGCGACGCCCGGAGGATGACCGAAGCTGAGTTCATGGCGCTTTTCGGGGGAGGTTAACGCGCAGCCAGCATCGCGAGGCGGATAAAGGCGCGTTCGACCAGGGCCATGCCCGGGGCATGCTGCCCGGCAGAGCGCAGCTGCAGATCGGTATCAGTGAGCACACCCAGAGCGGTTTCAAGCCGCACAGCGCCCCATTTGCGGGACTGCGCGATCATCCGCTCGCGGTGTGGCCCGAATATGACCGGACGCCCTGAGGTGTCACAGGCCGCGCGGTGCAGAGACCTGAAATGCCGCATCGCACCGATGCACAGACCGACCGGGGTCACGCCCTGGGCCACCAGCTTTTGCATGACCGGCCCGATCTCCGAGGCGCGGGCTTCGGCAACGACCATCAGAATGTCGTCCACATCGGCCTCGGTCGAGGTGGGGGCACAGGCCGCGATATCCGGCATGGAGACCGGGGAGGCGTCATTAAGTTTGTAGAGCGCAAGCTTTTCAAGGGTCTGACGGAAATCGCCGGGATCGATCGCCTGCGCCAGATCATTCAGCGCGGCCATGACCTCGCCCGCGGGCTCTTCAAGCCCTGCATCGCGCAGCGCATGGGCGATCTCTTCGCGCGTCGGAGGATTGTCATAAATGGCGGCGGCAAAGGCGTCAGGGTGGCTTTCGAAAGCCTTTCGCAGTTTTGACGCGGGCTTAAGATCGCCCGCAGTGATCACGATCTGCGCATCGCCCTGTTGCCAGTCTGCAAGGGCCGCAAGCACTGCCGCTGCTGTATTTTCGTTTGCCTCTTCAACGAACACCGCGCGCGGACCAGGAAAAAAGCCCACGGCTTTGACGGCATCCAGCAAGAGCGCCGGGTCCTTGCGCACCTCATTCCCGGTCATCCGTGCCAGACGCATTTCTTCTTCGGCGGCGGGGCCCAGAAGCGCTGCCAGCATCTGCTGGCGTTTGAGCGCAACACGCATCCCGTCGCGCCCGTAGATCAGCAGGCCGGTTTTGTCCGGATCCGGCTTTGCGAAATAGCTGGTCGCGTCGCGGGTAGAGAGCTTCATGTCAGATCGGCAGTGAAAAGCCGGGCAACGATCTGATCGCCAAGCAGAACCATCAGCCGCTGGCGCGCGTCGCGCTCGGCGGCAAGCGTGGCAACGGTTGTCCCGGTCGCGGAATAGCCGGTGAAGTTATCCACCGACCCTGAGGTGACGATGCGGCCCGTTGCGCTTTCGATCAGCGTATAATCCGCCGCCCCGAGCAAGTTGAACCGCAGAATGTCGCCTTTCTGGTCAACAGCAAGGTTTTCCTGACCGGTCGCAACGACAAGGGCGAGGCGATAGACCGGCGTTTCGCTGCGCCCGAGACGTTGTTCGAGGCGGCGGGTCAGCAGATAGCCGTCCACCGCGTCGGGCTCATCGACCAGCACCTTGTTCTGCAGCGCCTGCCCGGCGCCGCCCGGGGCATAGACCGGCTGAAAACCGCAGGCGACGAGCACCATCGGCAGACACAAAAGGGCGCGGCGGTTAAACAACGACATTCACAATCCGTCCGGGAACAACGATGATCTTTTTCGGGGTGGCTCCGTTCAGCGTTCTGATCACAGCCTGATCCGCAAGCGCGGTTTTTTCAACATCTTCCTTGCTCATATCGGCCGGCACAGTGATCTCGGCGCGACGTTTGCCGTTGACCTGAACAGGCAGCGTGATTGTGTCGGAGACCAGCATCGCGTCATCCGCCGTGGGCCAGGCGGCGGTGGTGATCAGTCCTTCACCGCCCTGACGCGCCCAGATATCCTCGGCAAGGTGCGGGGTCATCGGCGACATCAGCTGCGCCAGCGTCCGGATCGCTGCGTGCTGTGCGGCATAACCGGCCTTCGATTTTTGCAGCGTCGCGGTGAAGGCATAAAGCTTTGCGATTGCCGCGTTGAACCCGAAGGATTCGATGCCCATGGTCACATCATGGATGGTGACATGCATGGCGCGGATGAGCGCATCATTGCCGTCGCCCTGGTCTTCCTTATCCATACCGGCGATACGCTCGCTGAGGTTCCAGACGCGCGACAGGTGTTTGAATGCGGCCTCAGCGCCCGAGGCCGTCCATTCCACATCCCGCTCGGGCGGGCTGTCAGAGAGCACGAACCAGCGCGCGGTGTCCGCGCCATAGGCCGAGATGATATTGACCGGGTCCACCACGTTCTTTTTCGATTTTGACATTTTGGCGGAGGGGATGATCTCCACGGCAGGCCCGTCTGCTCCGAGGCGCGCACCGGATTCGGTCCAGTGGATGTCTTCGGGCAGGTGATAGACCGGGCGATCATTCTCGTCGCGGGTCATGTAAATCTCATGCGTGACCATGCCCTGCGTGAAAAGCGCATCGAACGGCTCAATCGCCGTTTCCGGCAGATGCCCCGTGATCGCCATCGCGCGGGCGAAAAAGCGTGAATAAAGAAGGTGCAGAATAGCGTGCTCGATGCCGCCGATGTACTGATCGACGTTCATCCAGTATTGCGCGTCCTCCATTCTGGTCGGTGTTGTCGCATCCGGTGCTGTGAAGCGCGCAAAATACCAGGAACTGTCCACAAAGGTGTCCATGGTGTCTGTTTCGCGCTTACCGGGCTTGCCGCAGGACGGGCAGGGGGTGTCCCGCCACGTGGGGTGCCGGTCGAGCGGGTTTCCGGGCGTGCCGAAATCCACGTCATAGGGCAGCTCGACGGGCAGGTTCTCTTTCTTCTCCGGCACCACGCCGCAGGCCTCGCAATGCACGACGGGAATGGGCGCGCCCCAGTAGCGCTGACGGCTCAGCCCCCAGTCACGCAGCCGGTATTTGGTCACACCCTGGCCCACGCCGTTCGCCTCGCAGAAATCGATGGCGGCATCGATCGCCTCAAGACCTGTCTGATGTGCATCGCCGGCAAAACCGCGATTATAAAAGACCGTCTCGGTTTTCGGCGGCACGTAGGCTTCGGTCAGATCTTCTGAGGCGTCTTCCGAGGGCAGATATGTGGAAATGACCGGCAGATTGTATTTCGTGGCAAACTCGAAATCGCGCTGGTCGTGCGCCGGACAGCCGAAGATCGCGCCCGTGCCGTAATCCATCAGGATGAAGTTGGCGATATAGACAGGCAATTCATGCGCGGTATCAAAGGGATGGCGCACGCGGACGCCGGTGTCATACCCAAGCTTCTCGGCTGTCTCGATGGCCTCTTCGGTGGTGCCGCCTTTGCGACATTCGGCGCAGAAGTCCGCAACCGCCGGGTCGTCGCGTTCAAGAACCTTTGCCAGCGGGTGATCAGGCGAAATGCCGATAAAAGACGCACCCAGCAGAGTATCGGGCCGGGTTGTGTAAACCTCAATCCGGTCGTGACCGTCGGGGGCATCCACAGTGGAAAAGGCAAACTGCAGACCGCGCGACCGTCCGATCCAGTTTTCCTGCATCAGGCGCACCTTTGCCGGCCAGGCCTCCAGGGTGTCGAGGGCGGTCAGCAGCTCTTCGGAATAGTCAGAGATCTTGAAGAACCACTGTGTGAGCTCGCGCCGTTCCACCAGCGCGCCGGAGCGCCAGCCGCGCCCCTGTTCGACCTGTTCGTTAGCCAGGACGGTCATATCGACCGGATCCCAGTTCACCACTGCGTTCTTGCGATAAACGAGCCCTGCGTCCAGAAAATCGAGAAAAAGCGCCTGCTGCTGGCCGTAGTATTCCGGATCGCAGGTCGCGAATTCGCGCGACCAGTCAATCGAGAGGCCCAGCGGCTTCATCTGGTCGCGCATGTCGGCGATATTGCCGTAAGTCCAGTCTTTGGGGTGGCCGCCAATGGCCATAGCTGCATTTTCTGCGGGCATCCCGAAAGCGTCCCAGCCCATAGGGTGCAGGATGTTATGCCCGGTGGCGAGCTTGTAGCGCGCGATCACATCGCCCATGGTATAGTTGCGGACGTGGCCCATGTGGATGCGGCCCGACGGATAGGGGAACATCTCAAGCACATAATACTTGGGCTTGTCCGCGGACCGGACCGCTTTGAAAACCTCGTCCCGGTTCCAGACATCCTGCCAGCGGGCTTCGATCTCGGCGGGGGTATAACGCTCCATCTTTGCGTCCTCTTTAACGTAGCAGCGCCGGGAGCCGTTCAGTCACGGGGCCCGGCGCGGTATTGGGTTTGATATTCTGTCGGGCGGGCGGTCAGAAGCTGGCGTCGAGGTTCCGGATCTGGCGGGCGCGGGTCAGAATAGCGTCTTCTACGGCACGGATGGTGGCGGCACTGGCCGGTCCGTTCCTGGTCTGCAGGGACACGTTGAGCGAGCGCGCATCCAGCGCCGGGTCATCGATCAGCACGGTTGCGCGATAGGCGCGGCCGCCGCCGGGAGGTGTCCCGTAGCCTGTGATGATCACGCCTGTGAACGGATCAACCGATTCGACCGGCAGGAATTCGAGAATTTCGAGCGTTGCTGACCACAGATACTTGTTTACGGCCACCTCGACTTCTGTGTTGCCGCGCCGGAATGCGTCCCAGACTGTCGTCGGTTCGGACTGGCCCGGCTCAAGGTTGCGCCGCTGATCGCTGTCGAGATCGATGGCGCTGCCGGGACGCGCGGGTGGTCCTGCGGGCGCGGAAGTTGTCTGCGTCGAGCTTCCGCCACAGGCAGCCAGCGCAGCCGTCAGGGCTAAAACCCCTGAATACTTCAGATAAGTCGTTATTTTCATAAGGCCGCCCGATTTATGTCCTCCGCGGCACGTTAATCCAACTGGCAGAGCAGGGACAAGGGCGTTCTGGGCTGTGGAGGCGCCATGCAATCCGCTGCCTGTTATATGGCGGATAAACTGTGTGACCTGGGCGCTTTAACGAGTGTGGCAAACCTGCACCATTTTTCCCGGGTCTCGTCACGGTCCCGACCAAGTTCTTGAATGCTGACCGGGAAAGAGCGAAACACACCGCAGGTTCACAATGGATTCTCCCGTGAACAACGAAATAGCAACTGAGGACAAGTTCATGAAAAAACTTCTCATCGCTACAACAGCTCTGGTGGGTACAGCAGGCGTCGTAGCAGCAGATACAACATTCTCCGGCTACGGCCGTTTCGGTATTCTCTATGAGCAAGACCGCGGCGCAACCGACGCTGACCCCGGTGTGGCAACTCAGGAAGAAACACGGCTGGAGAGCCGCTATCGCCTGAACATCGACTCATCCACAGAAACAGACAATGGCGTTCGTTTCGCTGTCCGTGTTCGGATTCAGGGTGACGATGTTTCCAATGGTGAGCAGGGCGCAGCCGGCCTTAACGGCGCACGTCTTCAGGTGAACGCATCTGGCCTGCGCGTTCGCGTTGGTAACGTCTCCGGTGTTCACGATGCGGCAGAAGTTGTTAACTTCTTCGGCTTCGAGCCCGGCCTTATCGGTCAGGTTGGCCACTACTCCACATTCGGCGGCGGCCCGATCGACTTCTACGAAGTACGTTCGAACGGTGTTACCGGCGTCAACGTGAAGTACGAAATGGGTGACTTCGCAGTGATGGCGTCCTACTCGCCTGACTACTCCGAAAACCTCGGCATCGGCCCGAGCACCATTACGGGTGACTACGAAGCATTCGAAATCGGTGCATCTTACACCATTTCCGGCTGGACCTTCGGCGTTGGCTACGGCATGGCGGAAGATGCAGACGCTGGTGCAGATTCATACGACACTGACTTCTGGACAGCGACTGCAACCGGTACCGTCGGTATCGCAGACCTCGCGCTCTTTGTTGGCGACTCCGATAGCAACTTTACACCGAACGACGACGTTGCCTACGGTATCTCCGGCTCCGTTCCTGTCGGCGCAGCGACAAACATCGTCGCATCTGTTGCCGGCGGTGGTGCTGACGACCTGGACGAAGCATACGGCATCGGCTTCACCCACTCCCTGGGTGGTGGCGTGTCCCTGTCCGGTATGGTTGGTTCCAACACTTCCAGCAACACCGTTGCTGACCTGGGTGTTCGCTTCAACTTCTAAGTTGAACGCAACTACCTGAGAAAACCGGGGCGGACCTTT
>NZ_JAHEHZ010000138.1 GCF_024639605.1 Roseobacter sp.
AATTGGTGACCGCGGGCATTTTTGAGTGGTCCGGGGGCCTGTTTTAACATTTTTTCAGGAGACAAATTATGGCCGGAATGCACCACGGGCTTACACGCCTCGATCAGTTGATGAAGACCTGCCTTCAGGGCGCCGGACCAGCAAAGCCATTTGCGCAGACACTTGGCCGGTTGATGCCGCCCAACCCGGTTCACATCGACAACATTTCCCATGCTGATGTGATCCAGGCGCTGGATGATCTCTCACAGACCATGCGCGCCACGGAAAACGAAGACGGCGATGCAGACGCGGGCATGACATTTTTAGGTCAGTTCGTAGATCATGACGTGACACTTGATGCCACCTCGGCCCTTGGCACCCGCATTGATCCTGCGACGATCCCCAATGTGCGCACGCCCGGCCTTGATCTCGATTGCGTCTACGGCGCAGGACCCGAGGCCTCGCCGCATCTCTACGGCGCAGGGGATCAGGAACACATGCTGATGTTCGGGCGCAAGGATAACCCGCTTGATCTGGCGCGCACCTGTGCGGGCAAGGCGCTGATCGGGGATCCGCGCAACGATGAAAACGTGATCGTGGCCCAGGTACAGGGTCTGTTTATCCAGTTGCACAACATCCTGATGAGCAAAATTAAAGATGGCGGCAGTGCTGCGGGGGATATCAAAGACTGCGCCCATGACGGGATCGGCAAGCAGGTCTGGAAGGACCATGTCTCGCCCGCTCTTACGGGCTTTCAGGAGGTGCGGCGTTTCATCCGTCTGCATTACCAGTGGATCGTCTGGAACGAGCTGATGAAGGATTTCGTGGATGAGGACTGTCTGGAGCGTGCTATGGAGGAAACGCTCTTTGGCTGGGACGCGCCGGTCATGCCTGTGGAGTTCACCGGTGCCTGTTACCGCTTTGGCCATGCCACCACGCAGTTTCAGTATAAGATGAATAAGGACGCCGATGCGCTGGGTCTTTTTGCCACCACAGGTTTTGGCCCGCGCCCGCCTGAGGCCAATATGGACATGGATATGTTTTTTGGCATGAGCGGCGGAACCGCCCAGAAGGCCCGCCCGGTAGGCCCCGGCCTCGGCTCACCACTGTTCGAGCTGCCTTTCGTGCACGAGACCATCGAACTGGCAGATATCGGTGAAACTCTGACCCTGGCCCAGTCCCGCAACCTTGCGCTGCGTAATATGGTGCGCGACCGTTACACCTATCAGCTCGCAAGCGGCCAGCAGGTCGCCGCAAAGGTGGGTACACCCGTCGTCGACGTGCCGCCGGAGCTTGCGGCCAAGGGGTTTAAAAAGACACCGCTCTGGTTCTATGCGCTGCAGGAGGCCAAAGAGCACGGCCACGGTAAACTCACCGGCGCCGGCGGGCTTGTTGTGGCTGCGGTGATGGCAAATCTGTTGAAACGCGATCCCACTACTTATCTGCATATTTCGCACTTCAAACCCTGGTCCGGGTTTGGCGGGCAGCCCACCTGCCTTGCCGGGATCGCTGCCTATGTCGAGGAGCACCGCAGTCATATCGCGGATCCCGACAAACTCATGTGCGGCTGAAAAAACCGCACAGGGGAGGGGCACCTGTCGTGCGCCTCTCAGGCCTGGCGCGGGTCTTTGGGTTTTCCCGGCCCGAATCGCCGCAAAAACGTGGCATAAGAGAACCCGAGGTCATGTGTGTT
Source organism: Roseobacter sp. (assembly GCF_024639605.1). Classification (GTDB taxonomy): domain Bacteria; phylum Pseudomonadota; class Alphaproteobacteria; order Rhodobacterales; family Rhodobacteraceae; genus Roseobacter. Next base: position 1,673 of record NZ_JAHEHZ010000138.1, read on the forward strand.
ACACAGTTTATGCCCGCTCGTCTCGGTATGCAGCGACAGACCGCCCCAGGCCACTTTTATGAAGTAACCGTGCCGGCGCAGCCGGGCATCAAGATCGGCCCAGTCGACCGCTTCGGCCATATCGCGGAAAAGCAGCTTTTGCAGCGCGAATATCAGCCGTTCATCGGGTTCGTCACGCGTCTTTTGCCGGGATTTCTTTGCCGCCAGATGCGCGGTCAGCAGGTCTTCGACAATTTTGCCGACGGTCCCTTCCTGCTCGGTTGCAAGGTCATGCACGGCGAGCGCCAGATCAACAGGCAGCTGAACGGTAACGGTACGTTTATTCATACCGGCACCCTGGCTCAGACGTCGTTTACAAAAAGTTAAAATCGCTCCGCGCGGAGCACTTCGCAGTCCACCACCGAGACAACACCGATGTGCTTCTCGACCACCGCAAAGGCCGCATCGAGCAACCCGTTCAGCCGCTCCGGGCGGATAATGCAGATGACCTGCACCATGCCGGCGGCGCGCCCGATTTCGCCAGACCGTGTCCAGGCCCCTGAGCGCCCCGATCCGCCGAGAACCGGTAATACGGTAAAACCGGTCACGCCTGCTTTTTTCAGCGCGTCCGTCAGGCGCGATTGCATGATGGCCTCAATGGTGATTTCGACGCGTTTGGCCTGATGTGTCTTCATGATCGGTCAGCCTCCGGTAAGGGCGGTGGCAACCGCCACGTAAAGCGGGATGCCAAGGGTCAGGTTAAAGGGAAAAGTGACGCCGAGCGACAGGGTCAGATAAATCGACGGGTTAGCCTCGGGCAGCGCCACCCGCATCGCCGCAGGCACCGCGATATAAGAGGCCGATGCCGACAGCACCATCATCAGCACCACGCCACCCGGCGAAAGCCCCAGCAACAGCCCGGTTCCAAGACCGAACGCGCTGCCGATCAGCGGCATGAGCACGCCAAAGGCCAGCACACCGGGCCGCAGCACGCCCCCGCCGTTGCGCAGCCCGCGGCCCGCCACCAGACCCATATCCAGCAGAAAGAGGCAGAGCACCCCTTTGAACGGGGCCACGATGAAGCTCGAGATCTCTTCCAGCCCCTCCTCGCCGGTGATCCAGCCGATCAGAAAGGATCCGACCAGCAGCACAATCGAGCCATTGAGCAGAATTTCGCGCCACAGATCACTGTCCATGCGCCGCCCGTCCCCGCCGCGCGAAATGAGCCAGAGCGCAGACAGGATCGCGGGCGCTTCCATCGCGGCGGCGACGGCTACCATGTAGCCTTCGGAAGCGATTCCGCTGCTCTCCAGAACCGAGGTCGCAGCAACAAATGTCACGATAGAAATAGAGCCGTAATGCGCCGCGACAGCAGCTGCATCAAGACGGCTCAGTCCGGTGATCACATTCAGCAGAGCAAAGGCCACCAGCGGCAGCACCGCCGACAGGATGACCCCGGCCAGCAACGAGAGCCCGAGCTTGATGTCGATGCCATGCGCGGCCACGCTGACCCCGCCTTTGAACCCGATGGCAAACAGCAGATAGATCGACAACGCCTTGGCCGCCGCTTCAGGCACACTCAGATCCGAGCGGGCGAGCGACGCCGCCACACCCAGCGCAAAAGACAGAATAATCGGCGACAGCAGGTTGTTGCCCGCAAGTGTCAGTATTTCTTCCACGTCACTCTCTTTTCCGGGTGTTCCGGATGTCCTGCCCTGTACCTGCGATGACCTTTAAAAGGACTGCGGCGTATCAGACCGGTCTGAAGGCCTCATCCGAGGGGTTAAAGAATTCAAGTCCGCCTTCGCCGATGTCTGTCCAGAGCCCGTGCAGTGTCAGCAGGCCTTCATCGACCCGCTCATGCACAAAAGGAAAGGTCATCAGGTTCTCAAGGCTCACGAGCACAGATTGCTTTTCCAACGCACGCGCCTGTAATTCAGGGTCATTTTCCTGAGCGACAAGCGTATAGCTGGGCCGCAGAATATCCATCCAGCGACCGATGAAGCTGTGCTTTTCTTCCAGCTCCGGCGCATGACCCCGGCACATATCGATGCAGCCCTTCACACCGCCACAACTGGAATGGCCCAGCACGATCAGATGCGCCACATTCAGCATGGTAACTGCATATTCCACGGCCGCTGATGTGCCGTGATGATCGCCGTCCGGCGCATAGGGCGGCACCAGGTTGGCGATATTGCGGTGGATGAAAAACTCACCCTGATCGGCACCGAAAATAGATGTCACATGGACCCGGCTGTCACAGCAGGAGATGACCATCGCACGAGGGTGTTGTCCGTCACTGGCCAGCCGTCGGTACCATGCCTTGTTCTCGGCATATCCGGTGGCTTTCCAGCCGTGATAGCGCTGTACCAGATAGCCCGGCAGCGGTTTCGCCTGATCCATACACGTCCCGTCGTTTTCGCATTTGTTTCCCGGAGTATCGTGAATTCACGACAAATTCGAGGGAAAACATCGCCCGCCTCAACGCTTTGGATAGATTTGCCTGTCATACCCGCAGAACGCTGTGGGGGCGCAAAAGGGTGAGTGAAATGAACCATGTCCTGAACATCAGGCTGAAAGAAACAGTGCAGGTCGATCAGGACCGGCTCGGCGCGCTGTATGCGGAACTGGGCGAAGCCGGCGCAGAAGACATCGTCTGTCGCGCGATGGAAGAGCTGGCACTGCGTCTGTCGCATTGCAGCCGGCTTTATGTCGCACAAAACAATGACGACCTGCGCAAATGCGCGCGATCTCTGATCGCGATCGCGGAGCAGATCGGCATGTCGGTGCTGGCGCGCGTTGCAGGCGACGTTACACGCGCAGTGGACAGCAACGACGCCCCGGCGCTGGCCGCCGTTTTGGCAAGGCTTCTGCGCATCGGGGATCAGTCGCTCACCGCGATCTGGGACCTGCAGGACGTGACCATCTGATAGCTTGCACGGGCACAGGATCACGGTAGGCTGACGGCAAATATACCTGAAAGGGTTTTTGACGCATGTCCGCCACCTTTGCCTCCCCGGATGACCACACCATCCCTCTTCACATCATTGCCGCCGACGATATGGATGCCTGGCGCGCAGAACAATCCGAAGACACGCTCGCCTGGGTCAATGCAAACGGCTTCGCCGGGCATATCGGACAGACATTGCTGATACCGGGCCCTGGTGGCAGGCCCGCAATGGCGCTCGCGGGCTTCGGCACCGGGGCAAAACGTGCGCGCGGCCGGTTCCATCTGGCCGCCGCAGCCGCGCGTCTGCCCAAAGCCACGTATCGAATTACCTCCGGCCTGCCCGATGACCGCGCCGAACGCGAGGCGCTCGGATGGCTGCTCTCCGCCTATAAATTCGACCGCTATATTCAGGCTGGCGAAGAGGGGGCGGCCCTCGTCACGCCTGCGGGAATTGATGCAAACCGGATTACCGCCATAGCGGCAGGCGAGACTCTGACACGCGATCTGATCAACACCCCGGCCTGTGACATGGGCCCGGCAGAGCTTGAAGACGCCGCGCGCGATCTGGCCGCGCGCCACGGTGCCACGGTCTCGGTTGTGCACGGCGATGATCTGCTGTCTGAGAACTTCCCGCTCATTCACACGGTCGGGCGCGCCTCAGACCGCGCGCCGCGCCTGATCGACATACGCTGGGGCGATGCCGGGCCGGCCATCACGCTGGTCGGCAAGGGCGTTTGTTTTGACACAGGCGGGCTGAACCTCAAACCCGGCGTGTCGATGGGGCTGATGAAAAAGGACATGGGCGGCGCGGCAAACGTCCTCGGGCTTGCCCATATGATCATGGCGACGGCCCTCAATGTCCGGTTGCGTGTGCTTATCCCGGCGGTGGAAAATGCGGTTTCGGGCAATGCCTTCCGCCCCGGCGACATCCTGCCCAGTCGCAAAGGACTTAGCATCGAGATCAACAACACAGACGCCGAAGGGCGGCTGGTCCTCGCCGATGCGCTGACTTTCGCACAGGAAGAGGACCCGGACCTCATTATCTCGATGGCCACCCTGACAGGGGCAGCGCGGGTCGCGGTCGGACCCGATCTGGCGCCCTACTTCTGCGATGACGAGGGCTTTGCCGATACGCTTGAAATGGCTGCCCTGCAAACGGATGACCCGGTGTGGCGCATGCCGTTTCACACCCCCTATGAGAGCATGATCGAGCCCGGAATCGCGGATCTCGACAACGCGCCCAAGGGTGGTTTCGCCGGATCGATCACCGCCGCACTGTTTCTGCGGCGTTTCGTCAGCACCAGCACCTATGCGCATTTCGATGTCTATGGCTGGAATCCCGCTGATGCCCCCGCCCGGCCGAAAGGCGGCACAGGCCAGGCCACCCGCGCCCTGCTGAATCTGATCCGCGACAAAAGCATCTCATGAGCGATCCGCGCGACACTCCGGATCCTGCAAGCGTCATAACCGGGCGCAATGCGATGATTACCGTGCCTCTGGCAGATCTGTGTCGCCGTCCCGACGGGCCGCGCGACCGGCAGCTGCTTTTCGGTGCGCCCGTGACGATCCTGAATGATACGAGCCCCTGGTTTCTGGTCCGGGCGCAGGACGACGGCTACTGCGGATACCTGCCCGGCAAAGCTACAGGCCCTGCCGAACCGGCCAGCCACCGGGTCACCAGCCGGACTACGCACGCCTACTCCGAGCCGGACATCAAATCGCCTGAGGTGACCTGCCTCAGCTTTGGCGCACGTTTGCGCGCCGCATCCGAGACGGCCACGTTCGTTGAAACCCGATGGGGGTTTGTGCCGCGCCAGCACCTGCATCGTACGGGCGTTCTGGCGTCTGATCCTGCCGCCGTGGCCGCCCTTTTTCTGGGGACGCCCTATCTCTGGGGCGGCAACTCCGGCACCGGCATCGACTGCTCCGGACTGATCCAGGCGGCCTGCCGGGCCTGCGGCATCCCCTGCCCCGGCGACAGCGACCAGCAGGAGCGTGACCTCGGCGAAACTCTGCCACCTGACACGAGGCTCAGGCGCAATGATCTGCTTTTCTGGGAAGGTCACGTCGCACTTGTGACCGCCGGGGATATGCTTATTCACGCAAACGCGGGGCACATGGCGGTCGCAACCGAAGGGATCACAGACGCCATATCGCGCATTGAACGGCAGGGAGACGGGCAGGTCACATCGCGCAAACGACTGCCGGCCCTTCCCCCGGCCTGATGCCAGCACATCAAGGGGTGCCGTGTTCCGCAGGAACTCAGCCAGAGGAATGGCCTGGCACAGGCCGCCTTCGGATCAGGACTATTCGACCGCGCGAATAAGCTTGCGTTCGAGCACTCTCAGCACCGTTTTCAGATCATGACCCCGGCGCATGATCTGACCATCCATGCCAAGCACGGCATACATGCCCTGTTTATCCCTCAATCGCGGTCTTTTTTCGATCCGGTAGAGCGGTGTTTCAGCGGTGCGGCGGAATACCGAAAACACGGCAACATCACGCAGGCACGAAATGCCATAGTCCCGCCATTCGCCCGCCGCCACAAAGCGCCCGTAAAGCGACAGGATCACCTGTAACTCAGTGCGATGAAATGCGACCTGATCGGGCGGCATCTGATGAACATTGCCTGTCGGCGGCACCTGATAATTCATACTGCAGAGTTGCGCCCTTGCGCCCGCAAATCAAGCCCCCCAAAAATCATATACAGCCCGCGGGTGCTATGCTACCGCAGAGACAGTCTGTAAAAAGCCGGAAGTGACGGGATGCCGGAGACAGTGACGCCTCAGGCACGGGCTGAAAAATGCGCGGAGCTGATGATGCAGAATGACGCGGCAAGCCGTGGCCTGGGCATGTCGCTGCTTTGCGTCTCCCCGGGCTGTGCCACCCTTTCAATGACAGTGCTGCCGCACATGCTCAATGGTCACAGCAGCTGTCATGGCGGCTATATTTTCACCCTCGCAGACAGCGCCTTTGCCTTTGCCTGCAACTCTTACAATCAGCGCACCGTCGCACAGCAGAACCAGGTCACCTATCTCGCGCCGGTCCAGGAGGGCGACTGCCTTACCGCATGCGCGACCGAGACCTCCCGCTCAGGCCGCTCAGGCATCTGGGATGTTACCGTGACAAACCGGGCCGGTGAGAAAGTTGCTCTGTTCCGGGGCCTGGCGCGGACCATTGGGGGGCAGCATTTCCCGGAACCCGGAGAGACTGAATGAAAGACCTTACCCCCCGGCCCGAAACCCTTGACCCGATCGAACGCGCCAGCCGTGATGAAATCACTGCTCTGCAGACCGGAAGGCTGCGCTGGTCGCTCAACCATGCCTACGCTAACGTGCCGTTTTACCGCAAAAGCTTCGATGCCGCCGGCGTTCATCCTGACGATCTGAAAACACCTGACGATCTTGCGCGCTTTCCGTTCACCGTGAAATCCGATCTCCGCGCGAGCTATCCTTTTGATATGTTTGCCGTTCCGCGCAACAAGATTGCCCGCATCCATGCCTCATCGGGCACCACGGGCCAGCCCACGGTGGTGGGGTACACAAAGGCCGATCTGGAGGTCTGGGGCTCAGTCGTCGCGCGAAGTCTGCGCGCGTCAGGCATGAAAACCGGCGATCTTTTGCACAACGCTTACGGCTACGGGCTTTTTACCGGCGGGCTCGGTATTCACCTGGGCGCAGATGCGCTGGGGCTGACGACGGTGCCTGTCTCGGGCGGCATGACCGCGCGCCAGGTTCGGCTCATCGAAGATTTCCGGCCCGACGGCATCACCGTTACCCCATCTTACGCGCTCTCGGTTCTCGATGAATATGTGAGGCAGGGTCTCGACCCGCGCGCTTCATCACTGCAGGTGGGCATCTTCGGTGCCGAACCCTGGACCAACGCGATGCGACGTGAAATTGAAGATGCATTCGACATGCATGCGGTCGATATCTACGGGCTGAGCGAAATCATGGGCCCCGGTGTCGCTAATGAATGTGTCGAGACAAAAGACGGGCTGCACATCTGGGAAGATCACTTTTACCCCGAGGTAATTAACCCGGAAACCGGTGAGCTTGTCGGGGACGGCGAGCAGGGAGAGCTTGTATTTACCTCACTGACCAAAGAAGCTTTCCCGATCATACGCTACCGTACGCGCGATCTCACACGCCTGCTGCCCGGTACGGCGCGATCGATGCGGCGGATGGAAAAGGTGACCGGCCGGACGGACGACATGATCATCCTGCGGGGTGTGAACGTTTTCCCGACGCAGATTGAAGAATGCCTGATGGCGACGCCCGGCCTGGCACCGCATTTCCAGATTGAGCTGTCTAAACGGGAGCGTATGGATCAGATGTGCATACTCTGTGAAGCCAACCCCTCAGGCGCATCACCCGATGCGAAAACGACCGCTGGTTCTGCATTGGTGTCCCTCATTAAGGAAGTTATCGGAATAAGCGTTACTGTTGATGTGGCGGAGCCCGGTGGCGTGGTCCGGTCCGAGGGTAAGGCCGTGCG
>NZ_JAHEHZ010000036.1 GCF_024639605.1 Roseobacter sp.
CGGGATGAACTGATCCTCCGGCAGGCCGAATTCCGCGAGGACGGACGCGAAACCAAGCCCGTGCAGCAAACCAAAGCCGAAAATCACAGCGGGTCGCCACCGGCTCAGTCCCTTGTGAAAGACATTCTCTACCGCGACATACACAATCGAGGCAGCGATCAGTGGCTCGACAATGCTGCCCGGAATATTCACAAGGCCGAGCGCGCCGAGCGCCAGTGTGACTGTGTGGGCGAGCGTGAAGGCAGTCACCTGAAACAAAAGCGGACGCCAGCGGGTACTGAGGAAAAAGAGGCCCAGCACAAACAGGATGTGATCGAGACCTTTGGGCAGTATGTGATCAAAGCCGACCGGGATATAGCTGAGAAACGCGCCGCTTGCGTCCTGTGCGTCGCCGCCGGCCAGATTGATCGCGATACTGCTCTCGCCGCCCGCCAGATACCCGGTGTAGGGTGCATCGACACCCTGCTGGCGCAGCACCATCGCCCCTCCACCATCGGGCCAGTTGACGGTCACGGAGGTTGCTGCGGGGTCCATCGGGGCCGCGAGGGTCAGGATCGATATGCGCGCAAGTTCGGGATCGACGCCTTCGGGAATTTCCACGGTGTCGACAGCGAAGGTCAGCGGACCGTCCGTTTCAGCCAGCGGCACTGCGTTCCACGCCGCCACCATGTCGGGCAGCCGGTCACGCAGGGCCTCCGTGCTCAGGGCGCGCAGGCTGTCGTAACCGGCGCCCTCCTCAACCTCATCTGTATCGGCCACCGCATCCAGATCGATACCGGACAGAAAAGCCTCGATGTTCACGCGCATCGACAGTGTGAGCGTCTCCGCATCACTGCGTTCCATGTCTACGATGGTCGGCACAAGCTCATGCGCCACCGCAGGTCCCGAAGACGCCACAAGAGCGTGAGTTGACAAAAGACCCAGAAAGGCCAGCTTGAGCAGAAGAATGCGAAGGGTATTTGCCATGATGATTAAACGTCTTTTCCTGTTGACCGTGCTCGTTCAGGGATTTCCCGCACTTGCACATGAATTCTGGATCGAACCGCAGCAATATCAAGTGGAAAGCGGCAATGAACTGGTTGCTGACCTTAAAAACGGTGAAAACTTCGAAGGAGTTTCACTGGGGTGGTTTGAAAAAAATTTTTCCCGCTTTGAAATCGTGTCCGGCAATGAGGTCATGCCGGTGCCGGGCCGGGCCGGTGATTTTCCCGCCATGGCGGTCGAAGCGCCGGGAGAGGGTCTGGTGATCATTCTGCATGAGACCACGCCGGCCAGCCTGAAATACAATGAATGGCAGAAATTCCTGAACTTTGCCGAGCATAAAGGCTTTGATACCGCAGAGGCGCGGCATATCGAAAACGGCTGGCCGCAGGAAGGTTTCCGCGAAAGCTATACCCGCCATGCCAAGGCGCTGGTCGCTGTCGGTGATGGTGCGGGCAGTGACCGCGCGTTTGGTCTTGAGACCGAGATCGTGGCGCTTGCGAACCCTTATGACGCCGGCTTTGACGGGCGGATGCCGGTGCGGGTGCATTATCAGGGCGCACCGCGCGCCGGTGCGCAGGTTGAGGTATTTGACCGTGCGCCGGATGGATCGGTGACGGTAAGTCTCGCACAGACCGATGAAGCCGGTGAGGCAGAGATCGCCGTCACGCCAGGCCATGATTACCTCCTTGATGCTGTGGTGCTGCGCGAAAGCCCGAAAGCAGGCACAGCCGAAGATGCACCGGTCTGGGAAACACTCTGGGCCGCTCTTACGTTTTCGGTCCCGCAGTAAAGCCGCCTTTGCGGGCTTGATCAGCACAGCGATCAGGGCCACAAGGCCGGTATGAAAGATACCCCTGACATACTGTGCATCGGTTCGGTGCTCTGGGACGTGATCGGCCGGTCTGCCAGTGTGATGCGGCAGGGCTCGGATGTGCCGGGTCGGATCACCCGCCTGCCCGGCGGCGTGGCGCTGAACATTGCCGTGACCCTGACCCGTTTCGGGCTGACCCCTGCGCTGCTGACGGCCATTGGCCGTGATACCGAGGGAGATGAGCTGATCGCGGCCTGTGCGGCGCGCGGCATGATTATTGATTGTGTGTACCGCTCTGATGATCTGCCCACGGATGTCTATATGGCCGTTGAAGGCGCTAACGGGCTGATTGCGGCCATTGCCGATGCGCATTCGCTGGAGGCTGCGGGGGATAAAATTCTCAGACCGCTCTCGGATGGCCGTCTCGCACGCACAGGATCACCATGGCACGGACTGGTGGCGCTGGATGGTAATCTGACGCTGGCCCTGTTGTCGGAAATCGCCCGCAGCCCGCTGCTGGCGGAGGCGGATCTGAGGGTCGCTCCGGCCTCTCCCGGCAAGGCGGAGCGGCTGCTGCCCTTTGTGCAGAGCGGGCGCGGTACTCTCTATGTCAATCTTGAGGAGGCGGGGCTTTTGTGCCAGACCCGTTTTACCGGATCGCGTGATGCCGCAGCGGGGTTGCTTGCGCGCGGGGCCAGCCGGGTACTGGTAACCGATGGCGGATCAGATGCGACCGAGGGTCGTCCGGACGGGTCGCTCACCCGCACCCCGCCGCAGGTCCTGATCACACGCGTAACCGGCGCGGGCGACACCTTTATGGCCGCGCACATCGCCGCCGAACGGAAGGGCGTCGCGCCCGAAAATGCCCTCGAAATGGCGCTCGATGCCGCCGCAAGTTATGTCTCCGGAGAAACAGCCCTATGACCTCCCTTCCTCTGATCCGCAGTGCAGAAGTGGCCGCAGCCCTGGCCTCCGGAAAGGCCGTTGTGGCACTCGAAAGCACGATCATTACCCACGGCATGCCCTGGCCGCAGAATTTAGAGGTGGCCCGCCAGGTTGAAAAAGACATCCGCGCCGGGGGGGCAACGCCCGCGACCATCGCTGTGCTGAACGGCACCCTTTGTATCGGGCTTGAACCAGAACAGCTTGAGACCCTGGCGCAGGCGCGCGGAGTTGCAAAACTGTCGCGGGCTGATCTTGCTGCCTGCATGGCATCGGGCGGCACCGGGGCCACCACCGTTGCGGCCACCATGATTGCCGCACACCTTGCAGGCATCGACGTGTTTGCCACGGGCGGGATCGGCGGCGTGCACCGGGGAGCCGAAGACAGCTTTGATATCTCCGCTGATCTGATGGAACTGGCACAGACGCCGGTGAGTGTGGTTGCGGCCGGGGCCAAGGCGATCCTGGATGTCGACAAAACGCTCGAAGTGCTCGAAACTCAGGGCGTGCCGGTCATTGCGGTTGGTCAGGACAGTTTCCCGGCCTTCTGGAGTGCCGGGTCTGCACTGCGCGCGCCCTTGCGCATGGACACGGCCAAAGAGATAGCAACGGCACATCACATGCGGTCTCTGCTCGGGCTGCCGGGCGGGCAGCTTGTTGCAAACCCGATCCCGGCCGCTGATGAAATTCCCTCTGCCGAGCTCGCACCGGTCATAGCCCGTGCTCAGGCGGATGCGCGTGCGCATGATATCCGTGGCAAGGCGGTGACCCCTTACCTGTTGCAGCGCATCTATGAGCTGACCGACGGGCGTTCGCTCACGGCTAATATCGCTCTGGTGCGCAACAATGCCCGGCTGGCGGCGCAGATTGCCCGCGCACTGTGCAAACTGCGCGCGCCCGGCTGAAGCATGACGCTGCGTGGCGGCCCGGCCATTGTAGCTGCGGCGTAAAACACTTAACTGTGGTCTCAACGAGAGTACCGGACGTTTCATGAACACACCCTTTGATCCCGAGCCCCCCAGCACCCGACGCAGTCTGCTGGCAAGGTCGCGCGCCAACTTTCTGACCGGCCTGGTGGTGATCGCGCCCGTCGGACTGACAATCTGGCTGATCTGGTCCGTGGTGGGATGGATCGACGGCTTTGTGCTGCCGCTGGTGCCGCGTTCTTATCAGCCCGACCGCCTGATCCAGGACCTTCTGGGACTCGATCCGTCAGTGCAGATCAACGTGCGCGGCATCGGTGTCGTGATCTTTCTGCTCTTTACCGTTCTGGTGGGCTGGATGGCCAAGGGCATCATCGGCCGCTCGATGATCCGCTTTGCCGAAAGCCTTGTCGAACGCACGCCGGTGGTGCGGACGATTTATTCCGGCATTAAACAGATTTCAGAGACAGTCTTCGCCCAGTCGGAACGCTCCTTTGAGCGCGCCTGTGTGATTGAATATCCGCGCAAGGGTATCTGGGCCATCGGGTTCATCTCAACCAATACAAAGGGCGAAATCGCAACACGCAGCAACGACGGGCGCGCCATGCTCAGCATCTTCCTGCCCACCACGCCGAACCCCACATCCGGTTTCCTGCTCTTTGTGCCGGAGGAAGACGTAACCGAGCTTGAAATGACAGTCGAGGATGCGGCCAAGCTGGTGATTTCGGCAGGGCTTGTCTATCCCAACGGCAAAAATCCGGACCGCCCGCCCGACAGGCTCTGATCAGCCGAACATGCCGCGCAGGTCTGCAGTGCTGCGCTTATTGATGTCTTTCTTGTGGGCTTGCAGAAAATCATCCGCCGCCCGTTGTCCGGCCTCTTTCAGGCGCGACAGCGTAAAGGGAGTGGGCACCATCTTGGTTGCCACAGAAAGCTCATTCATCAGCGCGTCGTCCGCAATCATATGTACGTAAACACGGCTCATCTGTTCCGTACTCATTTTCCCGGTATCAAGCAGGCGCTGCACAAAATCGATTGCCCTGAGCTCGCGCAGCAGGGATGAGTTAAAGCTGATTTCGTTGATCCGGTTCTGAATGGCCTGGGCCGAGCGCGGTATATCCACCCGTTCCAGCGGATTGATGTTGATCACCAGGATGTCGTCCGGCAGTCCCGGGCTGAACAGCGGAAAGAGTGCCGGATTGCCGGTGTATCCCCCGTCCCAGAAAGCCTCGACCTGTCCGGTTTCGGCGTCCTCAAGCTCGACCGCCTGAAAGAGCGTCGGCAGGCAGGCGGAGGCCAGAATTGCATCGGTGCTGATTTCGCTGTCCTTGAAGACCCGGACCTTGCCGTTCCGGACGCGCGTTGCACAGACGAAAAGACAGGGTACGGCGGCGTTTTCTTCGTGGATCAGGTCAAAATCGAACTGCTCGACCACCGCGCGCAGCGGATTGGTATAAAACGGCCCGTAATCATAAGGTGAGACGACCCGGCTCAGGGCTTCTGCGGTCATGACGGGCCAGGAATACTCAAGAGCCGAGGAGAAATCCGAGAGCGAGAGCGGCGTCATCCATTCCGGTATCCGCAGATCGGGGCGCGCACCCACCTCGCCCCAGAGCCAGTCGAGCCGGTCGCGGGCCCCCTGTCGTCCGCCCTCTGTCATACCTGCTTTGAAGGCGGCCCCGTTCAGGGCCCCTGCACTGGTGCCGGAAATAGCCGCAATCTCGATGTCGTCTTCGCAGAGAATCCGGTCAAGCACACCCCAGGTAAACGCGCCATGTGCGCCGCCGCCCTGAAGGGCCAGATTGATCCGCTTTGCCGCCATCTCTGTCCTTTTCAGCCCGCGTCCGGGACCGGCATCTGTGGTCCCGCGACGGTGCCCGCCATTCGTTAAAGCGCCGTCCAGCCGCCGTCGACGCTGATGGTGGTCCCGGTGATCTGAGCGGCCGCATCCGAGCACAGAAATACGGTCGTGCCGCCCAGTTGTTCGACCGTGGCAAATTCCTTGCTGGGCTGGCGCTCGAGGATGACCTTCTTCTTCACCTCGTCCTCGGACATGTCATATTTCTTTGCCGTATCGGGGATCTGGGCCTCCACCAGCGGCGTCAGCACATACCCCGGGCAGATCGCGTTTGCGGTGATCTGTTCCTGTGCTGTCTCCAGCGCTACGGTTTTCGTCATGCCCACGACACCATGTTTGGCCGCGATATAGGCAGCCTTATAGGGCGATGCGGTCAGGCCATGGGCGGATGCAATGTTGATCACCCGCCCCCAGCCCGCTGCGCGCATCACGGGCAGCGCCGCAGCAGTGGTATGGAACGCCGAGTTCATATTGATTGCAATGATCGCGTCCCATTTCTCTACGGGGAACTCGTCAATCGGGGCCACGTGCTGGATGCCTGCGTTGTTCACAAGAATATCGCAGGCGCCGGCTTTGGCGATCAGATCGCGGCATTGCCCGCCTTTGGACATATCGGCCTGAATATAGCGCGCCGTGACGCCCGTTGCCTCAGCGATCTCGCGGGCGAGTGCATGGTCTTCGTCATTGTCGGTAAAGGAATTCAGAACCACATCAGCGCCGGCGCGGGCCAGCTCCCATGCAATCCCCAGACCGATGCCGGAGTTTGATCCGGTGATCACCGCTGTTTTGCCGGTCAGTGATACGCTGAATGCCATGGTCTGATCCTTACTTTGCCTGCGCTTTCTGCGCTGCATCATGGCGTGCTGCACATGCAAAGGGAATGTGTAATCTGCCGCATGTCGCGGGAAAGTGCTCAGCACCCCGCCCCCGATACGCCAAAAAAAAACGCCTGCACAAGGCAGGCGTTAAGTTATTGAGGCAGGTTTCATACAGGCAAGAAACCTATCGAGCAGTGACCTCTTTATAAGCAAAAGCGCGCCGCAGTCCAAGCTAAAAGTTTGATAAGACGCAAATTCACGGATACCTTATGGGTAATGAAAATAAGGGCAGCAGGGGATTGTCTCCAATATGAACACGGTATTTTTCCGCGCAGCCAGGCGGATTTTAGCCGCATTCGCGCTGATTCTCTTTTCAACTTATGCGGTCGCCGAGCCTCAGCACGGTGTATCTATGTACGGAGCGCCCGCCCTGCCACCGGATTTTGTGTCTCTGCCCTATGTGCGCGCTGATGCACCGAAAGGCGGAAGCATCACGCTTGGTAATACCGGCGGCTTCGACAGTCTGAACCCGTTCGTGCGCAAAGGGACCTCTCCATGGCAGCTGCCTTTTTTCACCCACGAGGCGCTGATGGGGCGGTCCTGGGACGAACCTTTCACACTTTACGGGCTTCTGGCCGAATCGGTTGAGATGCCCGAAGACCGTTCATGGGTCGAATTCACCCTGCATCCGGATGCGGCTTTTTCAGACGGATCGGCGGTGACGGTGGCGGACGTCATCTTTTCCTACGAGCTGCTCGCGGAAGAAGGACACCCCCGGTATCTGGGGCTGGCCGGTCAGATTGCCTCGGTCGAGGAGACCGGTCCGCGCCGTGTGAAGATCTCGTTCAGCACCGACAACAGAGAACTGGCGCTTCTTGCAGGCATGCGTCCCATTCTCAGCAAGGCGCAGTGGGAGAACCGCGATTTTGCGGATGCGCCGCTGGAAGAAGTGCCTCTGGGCTCCGGTCCTTATGTTGTCAGCAGCTTTGAGGCGGGCCGTCAGGTGGTCCTGAGCCGCAATCCCGATTACTGGGGCGCGAATATTCCTTTCCGGCGCGGGACGCATAACTTCGATGAGATCAGGATCGACTTTTACGGCGATGCCTCGGTTCTTTTCGAGGCATTCAAGGCTGGCGAAATATCGGCCGTGCGTGAATTCAATGCTGAGAAATGGGCGCGACAGTACAATTTCCCGGCTGTCGAACGCGGTGATGTAATCAAATCGGAAATCCCGCACCAGAAACCCTCCGGCATGACCGGCTTTGTGATGAACAGCAGGCGCGCACCTTTTGACGACTGGCGGGTACGTGAAGCGATGATTCAGGCGTTCAATTTTGAGTTCATCAACGACACGCTCACCGGGGGCGCGCAGCCGCGCATCACCTCTTATTTCTCAAACTCCGTACTGGCGATGGATCCCGGGCCGGTCGCTGGCCAGGTCGCGGATCTGCTTACCCCGTTTCGCGCAGATCTGCCCCCCGATACGCTGGAAGGCTATGCTCTGCCCGTCAGCGACGGCAGTGCGCGCAACCGTCGCGGCATCCGGCGGGCCATGGCGTTGCTGGAAGAGGCCGGCTGGACCGCGCCCGACGGTGTGATGCAGAACACTGACGGCACGCCGCTCGCCTTTACTCTGCTGATTGCGCAGAACAGCAGCGAAGACCGTGCGGTGGCTGATCTCTATAAATCCGCGCTGGAAAGACTCGGCATTGAGATGACAATCGAGAGCACCGACAGCGCGCAGTTTGTGGCCCGTGCCAATGCCTTTGATTTTGAGATGACCACCTTCCGGCGGGCGCTGTCGCTCTCGCCGGGCAATGAGCAGCGGTTTTACTGGGGGTCTGAGGCCGCGGAGCAGCAGGGATCACGCAACCTGATGGGGGTGGCGTCCCCGGTGGTGGATGCGCTGATTGATACGATACTGTCTGCGCGGGGCGAGGATGAGTTCCGCTCGGCGGTGCGCGCGCTCGACCGGGTGCTGACGGCGGGTCGCTATGTCATTCCGTTCTGGCAGTATACCACAGGGCAGATCGCACATATAAGCGAAATGAAATACCCTGACCGGCTGCCGCTTTATGGTGACGGGCCGAATTTCATGCCCGAAGTCTGGTGGTATGCAAAAGACTGAGCGGAGCAGCGAGGTCATCCGGAGGGTCATCTCTTTGTGCGGATGACCGGATACCACGGCTCTACAGATCCCGGCAAAAAGCCTGATCACACCAGCCGGTACAGAGAGAAACTCATGGCCTCCGTTGCTGGCATGGCAACCGGTCAGCGAAATTTTCCGCTGGGGTACAGGCATGGTCGGGTTCATTCTCTTCCTTCTGCTCAGCGCATTGACCGGCAGTTTGTGTTCAAAGGCAGCCCGGGTCCATCGGTATGGTCGCTGTGTCGCCGCAGCCTTTGGCGGCAACAGAGATCAGTTGCACGGGGTCGCTGCCGGTCGTTCCCGCCCGACGGCAGCATCCGCATAACCTTGCAACGATGTCCCCGCGCCGCTAGCACGGGATCATGTTGTCAGTCTTCAATGAGGGCGCTCTGCCCCCCGTTCCCGCATCGTTCAATATGGCGGCTTACGTCCTGGCCGCCGGGGCCCGGACACCTGGAAAAACGGCGCTTGAGGTCCTCGGAGAGGCTGACACGGAGCAATGGACGTATGAGCGGCTGATTTCGGCCGTACGGGGCACAGGTACCGGATTGCTGCGTCTCGGGCTGGTGCCGGGTGATCGGGTCCTGTTGCGGCTCGGCAATACGGTGGATTTTCCGGTGGCATGCCTCGGGGCGCTGGCGGCCGGTCTGGTGCCGGTGCCGACATCCGCCGCCCTCACAGAGCCCGAGGTCGCGCATTGCATCGCCGTGACGACACCGCGGGCAATCCTCTGTGCACCGGGTGTGGCCTGCCCGCCTGTGACGGAACGCACCGGCCTTGCGACGCTGCGCTCTTTCCGGGATCTGCCTCCCGTCGCCTGGCACATGGGTGATCCGCATCGTCCGGGTTATATTGTATTTACGTCCGGTACGTCCGGCATGCCCCGCGCCGTCGTGCACGCGCATCGCGCCATTCTCGGACGGCGCATGATGTTTGACGGATGGTACGGTCTGACCCTGCAGGACCGGATGCTGCACGCGGGCGCTTTCAACTGGACTTATACGCTTGGTACCGGGCTGATGGACCCCTGGACGCTCGGGGCCACGGCCCTGATTGCAGCGTCCGGGACAACAGCGCGCGCCCTGCCCGGTCTGATTGCGCGGCACAAAGCCAGTCTGTTCGCTGCCGCCCCCGGGGTTTTCCGGCAGATGCTGCAGGACGGTCCGACCATCGCCGCACCCTCCCTGCGTCACGGTCTGAGTGCCGGCGAAAAGCTGCCCGCCCGCACTGCGCGCGCCTGGAAGGAAGCCACCGGTACGCCGCTGCTTGAAGCCTATGGCATGTCGGAATGCTCAACCTTCATATCGGCGGCACCCGCGCGGCACGCGCATGCCGGGGCGCTGGGATATCCGCAGCCGGGTCGCCGCATCGCAGTTCTCGGGCCGGAGGGTCCTGTCCCCAGAGGCACGGAAGGCACCATCGCGGTGCACCGGAGCGATCCGGGGTTGATGCTGGGCTATTACGGGGCCCCTGAGGCGACGGCCGCGCGCATGCAGGGTGAGTGGTTTATGACCGGAGATCAGGGGCTCATGCAGCACGACGGGCAGATTTTTTACCTCGGCCGGAATGACGATATGATGAATGCCGGAGGCTACCGCGTGTCACCGGTCGAGGTGGAGGATGTGCTCTCGGGCTGCCCCGGGGTGCGCAGCGTCGCGGTGACGGATGTTGAGATCAAAGACGACACCCGGGTCATTGCAGCCTTCTACACCGCAGACGCACCACTGGACGAAAAGGGCCTGGAGGCTTATGTCAGCGACAGACTGGCGCGATATAAACAACCGCGGCTCTACATCCATTTGCCGGAACTGCCCCTGGGTGCAAACGGCAAGATCCTGCGTCGCGCCCTGCGTGACCGAATGAAGGCCCCGAAATGACCGATACGATTAAGCTCGACATTATTTCTGATCCGATCTGCCCCTGGTGCTACATCGGCAAGGCGCATCTCGACAAGGCGCTGGCTGAGCACCCCGGGCATCCCTTTGTCATCGAGTGGCATCCGTTTCAGCTTAATCCGGAGATGCCTGCGGGCGGTATGGGCCGGCGCGAATATCTTGAAGGCAAGTTTGGCGGTAAAGAAGGTGCGGTGCGCGCCTATGCGCCCGTGCTCGAGCATGCGCAGGCCGCCGGACTGAACATTGATTTCGAGGCAATGCAGCGCACTCCCAACACCATTGATGCGCACCGCCTGATCCACTGGGCCGGGATCGAAGGCCGGCAGACAGCGGCGGTCGCCGCCCTTTTCAAGGCTTACTTCAACGAAGGCCGTGACATTGGTGCGCATGACGTGCTCGCCGACATCGCCGACAGTATCGGAATGGATGCAGCCGTGGTGCTGAAACTGCTTCAGTCGGATGCCGACATTGACGACATCCGCAAGCGCGACACACACAGCCGCGAGATGGGCGTGAATTCGGTGCCGACCTTTATCGTCGGCGGCAAACACGCGGTCCCCGGGGCGCAACCGCCTGAGCTCTGGCACAAAGTCATCACAGAGCTTACAGCCGCTGCCTGATTTCTGGTCATGAGCACTGTCGCCCCGCATAATTCTGCATAAGAGTAATTGAACGCTCTTCAACTCTCGGTTATGTCTGACGCCGAAGCGCACCAGCGGGAAGAGCGCTCTGGTTTTCAGTGGGGTTGAGTGACAGATCCAGAACAACGGATCCCGATGGGGCGTGCGGAATTTATTGCCCTGATGGCAATGTTATTCGCGACGATTGCATTTTCCATTGATGCGATGCTGCCTGCGCTGCCGGATATCGCGCGAGAGCTGACGCCTGATGATCCGACCCGCGCGCCTTTGATCCTGACGTCATTTGTGCTCGGTATGGGGCTGGGCACGTTTTTCGCGGGGCCGCTCTCGGATGCCTTCGGGCGGCGGCGGGTCATGTTCTGCGGCGCGGGCCTTTATGTGGCCTCTGCGCTGGTGGCATGGGCCAGCATGTCACTGGAACTGATGCTGGTGGCGCGGGTTTTCCAGGGCATCGGCGCGGCCGGTCCGCGTGTGGTCTCCATTGCAATCATACGCGATCTTTACTCCGGTCGCGAGATGGCACGGATCCTGTCCATTGCCATGATGATCTTTACCGTCGTGCCTGCCTTCGCGCCCGCCATGGGCGTGGTGATCATCGCAGGCTTTGGCTGGCGCAGTATCTTTATGGCCTTTGTCGCCTTTTCGCTGATCTCGGCCCTGTGGCTGAAGATCCGCCTGCCGGAAACCCTGCCCGAAGCGAAACGACGGCCCGTGCGCTTCAGTCTTATGATGGCGGCGGTCCGTGAGATGTTCGCTCATCCCGTGGTGCGTCTGTCGATCATGGTGCAGACCCTCGCGATGGCTATGCTCTTTACACTGCTGATGCTGATTCAGCCGGTCTATGAGTTCGTCTTTGACCGGCTTGAGACCTTTCCGTTCTGGTTCGGTGGCATTGCGCTCTCTTCGGCTTTTGCGAGCCTGCTGAATGCGGTGCTGGTCGTCCGCTTCGGTATGCGCCGGCTGGTGACGATAGCGCTTGCCGCGCAGATTATGCTGTCGGGGGTAATGGTCCAGCTCAGTGGTCAGATCGGGCCGGACGGTTTTGCCATCTTTGCCGTCTGGCAGGCCTTTGTTTTCTTTCAGGCCGGCCTGACCATTGGCAATCTCAACGCAATCGCGATGGAGCCGATGGGGCATGTGGCGGGCATGGCTGCAAGCGTGATCGGGGCGGTTTCGACCGTGCTGGCGGCAGCAATTGCCTCACCCATCGGGCTGCTCTTTGACGGATCAATCCGGCCGCTGGTTCTGGCGGTTCTGATCATGGCGACGCTCGCCTTTTCTCTGATGGTCTACATGGGTCGGGTGGAAAGCCGGCTGCCGGCGGAATAACCGCTCAGCCGGCTTTGCTTTTCTCGCGCTTTTTGCGGGCCACAACTTTCTCCGCCAGATCGCGCGCAATTGCAAAGGCGCCTTTGATTTTATCGGCATCGGCCTTCCAGTCGCGGCGCACGACGATCTTGTTGTCTTTGACCTTTGCCAACCCACGCTGATCCTGAATGAATTCGACCAGCCCCTCGGGCGAGGCAAATTTGTCGTTGTGAAACTGGATCGTCGCTCCGCGCGGGCCACCGTCGAGCCGCGCGATACCTGCCTTTTTGCACATGGCTTTGATCCGCACGACAAGCATCAGGGTTGAGACCTCGCGCGGCAGCTTGCCAAAGCGATCAATCAGCTCGGCAGCGAAGCCCTCAAGTTCCACTTTCGTCGTCAGGCTGCTGAGGCGGCGATAGAGCCCCAGGCGGACATCAAGATCAGGCACATAATCCTCGGGGATCAGCACCGGCACGCCCAGATTGATCTGTGGCGCCCACTGGTCATCGGCCTCGCTCAGCCCTTCCATCTCGCCCGCACGGATCTTGGCAATCGCCTCTTCCAGCATCGACTGGTAAAGTTCAAATCCCACATCGCGCATCTGGCCGGATTGTTCTTCTCCCAGCAGATTGCCGGCCCCGCGGATGTCGAGATCCTGGCTGGCAAGCGTAAATCCGGCGCCCAGAGTATCGAGGCCGGAGAGTACCCGCAGCCGTTTCTCTGCCGTTGGCGTCAAACGCGTACGCGGCTTAGTGGTCAGATAGGCATAGGCGCGGGTTTTGGAGCGCCCGACGCGGCCCCTGATCTGATATAGCTGTGCGAGACCAAACATATCGGCGCGGTGCACAACCATCGTGTTAGCGGTGGGGATATCGAGCCCGGATTCCACAATCGTCGTGGCCAGCAGTACGTCGAATTTGCCGTCGTAGAACGCATTCATCCGGTCATCGAGCTCGCCTGCCGCCATCTGGCCATGCGCCACGACGTATGAGAGTTCCGGCAGCTGTTCTTTCAGAAACTCCTCGATCCCGGGCAGATCGGAGATGCGCGGCACGACGAAAAATGACTGCCCGCCCCGGTAATGCTCGCGCAGCAGGGCTTCGCGGATCGTTACGCTGTCAAACTCGCTGACATAGGTGCGGATTGCCAGACGATCGACAGGTGGTGTCCCGATGATGCTTAAATCGCGTACGCCCGTCAGGCTCAGTTGTAAGGTGCGCGGAATGGGCGTGGCGGTAAGCGTCAGCACATGGATATCGGTGCGCAGCTGTTTCAGACGTTCTTTATGCGTAACCCCGAAATGCTGTTCTTCGTCGATGACCAGCAGGCCGAGGTTTTTGAACCGAATGCCTTTGGCGAGCAGCGCATGGGTGCCGATTACGATATCCACAGTGCCGCGCGACATCGCCTCGCGGGTGGCCTGTGCGTCCTTTGCTGAGACGAACCGGCTGAGCTGGCGCACTTCGATGGGAAAGCCACGAAAGCGTTCAGCAAAGCTCTTGTAATGCTGACGCGCCAGCAGGGTCGTGGGCGCAATAACCGCGACCTGCACGCCGGACATAGCCGCCACAAAGGCTGCGCGCATGGCCACTTCGGTTTTGCCGAAACCCACATCTCCGCACACCAGCCGGTCCATCGGGTTTCCCGAGGTCATGTCGTCGATGACCTCGCCGATGGCGCGCAACTGGTCGTCGGTCTCGGTATAGGGGAAGCGCGCGGAAAAGGCGTCCCACATGCCGGGTGGTGGCTCGAGCACCGGCGCCTTGCGCAGCGCGCGTTCGGCGGCCACGCGGATGAGCTTGTCAGCGATTTCGCGGATGCGCTCCTTGAGCCGTGCTTTCTTGGCCTGCCAGGCCCCCCCGCCGAGGCGGTCCAGCAGACCCTCTTCGTGTCCGTACCGGGAGAGCAGTTCGATGTTCTCAACCGGAAGATAGAGTTTGGCGTCTCCGGCGTATTCCAGCAGCAGACATTCGTGCGCAGCCCCGGCCGCAGTTACAACCTCCAGCCCCATGTACCTCCCGATGCCGTGATCCACATGCACGATGAGATCACCGGGGCTGAGCGACTGCGTCTCGGTCAGGAAGTTCTCAGCGCGACGTTTTTTGCGCGTGGTGCGGATGAGCCGGTCGCCCAGCACGTCCTGCTCTGCGATCACGGTCAGCCCGTCGGGCGCCTCAAAGCCGCTTTCGAGCGACCAGACCGCCAGATGCAACCCGCGTTTGCCGATGCGCGTGCCGTCACGGATCAGGATGGCTTCGGCCAGTCCTTCATCTTCGATGAGCCCGGCCAGGCGTTCGCGTGCGCCTTCGGAATAGGTGGCAACGAGCACGGGGCCCTTCTTCATTTTCGAATTAATATGATCTGCCAGAGCCCCGAAAAGGCTCAGAGATTCCTGTTGGCGCTCAGGCGCGAAGTTGCGCCCCGTGCGAGCACCTGCATCGATTACGCCCGGCCCTGTCGCCCGCGGCAGCACACTCAGATGCAGCACGCGGCGGTCTGTCATCCGCGTCTCCCATGCGGCGTCATCGAGATAGAGCCCTTCGGGGGGCGCAGGTTTGTAAACCGTGTCCATGCCGCTGCGATGCGCCATCGCGAGGCGGCGTGTCTCGTACTGATCTGCAATGCTTTCCCAGCGGGCAAGCCGCGTGGCGGTGGTCTGATCATCCAGCGTCACAGTGGCCCCGGGCAGATAGTCGAAGAGCGTTTCAAGTTCCTGGTGGAAAAACGCGAGCCAGTGCTCGGCACCCTGATGTTTGCGGCCGGCGCTTACCGCTTCATAAAGCGGATCATCGGTGCCGGCGGCGCCGAACTCAATGCGGTAATTCTGGCGGAAACGGGTGATGCCCGCCTCGTCAAGGATCACCTCGGAGACCGGGGCAAGCTCGACCACATCCAGCTTTTCCGTCGTCCGCTGGGTGGCGGCATCGAAACGGCGGGCACCGTCGAGCGTGTCTCCGAAAAGATCGAGCCGCACCGGCCCCAGATCTCCCGGCGGATATATGTCGATGATGCCGCCGCGGATCGCGTAATCACCCGGTTCAGTGACCGTGGGGCTTTGCACGAACCCCATGCGCACCAGAAAATCCCGAAGGGCCTTTTCGTCGATGCGGCTTCCGACCCGGGCGGTGAAGGCGGCGTTCTTGAGAACGGAGCGCGCAGGTACCCGCTGGGTCGCGGCATTCAGTGTGGTCAGCAGGATGAACCGGTCCGGCATGCCATGGGCGAGTGCTGCGAGCGTCGCCATGCGCTGTGCGGAGATATCAGCATTTGGCGAGACGCGATCATAGGGCAGACAGTCCCAGCCGGGAAAAACCACAACCGGCAGATCGGGGGCGAAAAAGCGCAGGGCAGCCTGCATCGCCGCCAGACGTTTGTCATCGCGCGCGACATGGACCAGGGGGCCGTCGCCGCGCGCCAGTTCCGTCAACAGGAAGCGCGCGTCAAACCCTTCGGGTACGCCGGAGACGGTAATTTGGGATTGCTCAGCCATGGGCTGCTTCAATTGGGCTTCAAAGCCCGGGTGTCAACCGCCCAAAGCGCCATGATTGAGGTTTTGATACATGCCCCAGAGTGCCGTGACGAATATCGAGGCCACACCGATCATCTGAACATAGAGACGGTGGCGGCTCAGACGTTTGCGCAGATGCTCGCCGCTGGCGTCTTCCTGCTGGATCAGCCGCGCGGTTGAGAGGGACAACAGCCCGACCAGCGACATCGGCAACCCGAGCAGAAACAGCGCCTGGGCGATTTCGAGGCCATAGAGAAACCCGGTCAGCCCCAGAAGGGTCAGCACAAAACACCCGAGCATCAGCAGCCAGAGCCCCGAGACCCGGGCAATCATCAGCATCCGGTTGGTGTTGATGCGCACCAGATCCTCAAGATCCTGCTCGGTTTGCCCGCCGTGACGCCGGGCCCGCAGGACCATATCAAAAGGTACGCCAAGCACCCAGTGCGAGGCGGTTGACCACATGATTGCGAGCGCGATCCAGAACCACAGGTTCGAAAAGGACCGCATGTCGATGAGTTCAAAAACGCTGGTGTAAAAGTCCAAGGGTACGTGCTTTGGTTTTCCGGTTCGGCCCCTCTTAGCCGCGCTTTGTGGCAATTCCTAGCCTTGGCTTGCGTAAAAATACATGCGAGGGAAGCAGAGTGTAACGTAAAACGGACAGATCCCATGCGCCCGACCATCGCCCCCTTCCCCGCGACCCGTCTGCGGCGCACCCGTCAGAGCCCGGCGTTGCGTGCGCTGACCCGTGAGAACACGCTGAGCGTTGATGATCTTATCTGGCCGGTCTTCGTCCGGTCAGGCGAGGGCATCGAAGAGCCCATCCCCTCCATGCCCGGTGTTTTCCGCCGGTCAGTTGATAAAATCACAGAGGCGGCACGCGAGGCGGCGGATCTCGGCATCCCGGCGATCTGCATCTTTCCCTATACCGGCATCGAAGAACGCACTGAAGACTGTGCCGGCGCCTGGGATCCGGACAATCATGCCAACCGGGCGATCCGCGCGATCAAAAAAGCGGTACCTGAGATTGCTGTGATGACGGATGTGGCGCTTGATACCTATAACATCAACGGGCACGACGGGTTTGTGGAGAACGGCGAAATCGTCAACGACCGCACGGTCGATGCGCTGGTAAAGATGACGCTGGCCCAGGCCGGGGCCGGTGCGGATATTATCGGGCCGTCGGATATGATGGACGGGCGGATTGGTGCGATGCGCAGCGCACTGGAACAGGCCGGGCATCAGAATGTGATGATCCTGAGCTACTCGGCGAAATACGCCTCGGCGTTTTACGGACCGTTCCGGGATGCGGTGGGTGCCTCCGGTGCCCTGACAGGGGACAAGAAAACCTATCAGATGGATCCGGGCAATTCTGATGAGGCGCTTCGACTGATCGAGCGCGATCTGAGCGAGGGCGCGGATATGGTAATGGTGAAGCCCGGCATGCCTTATCTCGACATCTGCCGCCGTGTGAAAGACACGTTCGGCGCGCCGACCTATGCCTACCAGGTGTCGGGCGAATACGCGATGATCAAAGCCGCCGCCGCGCAGGGCTGGATTGATGGCGACCGGGTTATGATGGAAAGTCTGATGGCATTCAGGCGCGCCGGCTGTGACGGAATCCTGACATACTTCGCCCCGGAGGCCGCGCGATTACTGAAAGCACAGCAATAAGCCGCGCAGACCGCGCTTTTGGGTGACATTGCGGGCTAACCTGCGTATGATTGCACACAAGCCGGGGTAGCCGGCGCTATAACAACAACGATATACAGGCACATAAGATGAATCGTTCAGGCTTATCGCGGCGGGGTTTCACCCTCGGCGCACTCGCAGGCACCGCCGTGACGGCGGCCTGCAGCAACGGCGTAGGCTCCGGCGGAGGCAGTGTGATCGACGCCCGCGTTGATACCACGCTTGGCAGTTTGTACCGGACCTATCCCAGCACACGCAACCTCGCCGACAAGGCCAACGGCATGCTGGTCATGCCGGCCGTGACCGAAGCCGGTCTCGGCATCGGTGGCGGATACGGCCAGGGGGCGCTGCGGATCAATGATACCACGGTCGATTACTATTCGGTTACGCAGATCTCATGGGGTTTGCAGGCCGGCGCGCAGCAGTATTCGCATGTTCTTTTCTTTATGACCGAACAAGCGCTTGCGAATTTCCGCAGTGCATCCGGCTGGGAAGCGAGCGGACAGATTGAATATGTTTTCGCAGACCGGGGTGACGGTGCCGCGGCGGATACGACAACGGCGCTGGCACCTGTCCAGGCCGTGGTGTTCGGCCGCGCGGGACTTTTGCTCGGGGCGACGCTCAACGGCGCAAAATACAACCGCATCATCGCCTGACCAGGGGCAGGACATCAAAAAGGGGCGCGGATGATATCCTGCGCCCCTTGTTACTTCGGAGGTCGGCGGGCGATCAGCCGGTTACTTTGAGCCGCTTATAGAGGCTTGAGGTGTCCCAGCG
Organism: Roseobacter sp.; assembly: GCF_024639605.1. Lineage (GTDB taxonomy): Bacteria > Pseudomonadota > Alphaproteobacteria > Rhodobacterales > Rhodobacteraceae > Roseobacter. The sequence goes on from NZ_JAHEHZ010000036.1 coordinate 18,307, forward strand.
GCCGCCGCCCATTTTCTGCACGTCCTTGTAGAACTGATCGACCAGTGCCGTGACCGGCAGGCTCGCACCGGTTTCATCAGCCGTTTTCAGGCAGATTCCGAGATCCTTGCGCATCCAGTCGGTGGCAAAGCCGTGATCGAAATGATCGTCCAGCATGGTCTCATAGCGATTCGACATCTGCCAGCTGCCAGCGGCGCCCTGGCTGATCACTTCGACGACTGCGCGACCGTCGAGGCCCGCCTTATCGGCAAAATGCAATGCTTCGCTCAGACCCTGCACGAGGCCCGCGATGGCGATCTGGTTGCACATCTTTGTCATCTGACCGGCGCCGCTCTCGCCGATGCGGCGGCAGATTTTGGAATAGATCTCCATCACCGGCAGTGCGCGGTCGTAAGCCCCTTCGTCGCCGCCGCACATGATCGACAGCGCTGCGTTTTCAGCGCCCGCCTGACCACCGGAAATCGGGGCGTCGATGAAGCTTATCTGGTGATCATTTGCCAGCGCATAAAGCTCGCGCGTCACAGCCGCTGAAACGGTTGTATGATCGACAAACACCGCACCGCTGTCCATGCCTTTGAAGGCCCCGTCTTCGCCCGCGCACACCGAGCGCAGGTCATCATCATTGCCAACACAGGCCATGACAAACTCAGCACCTTTTACCGCCTCGCGCGGTGTTTTCGCAAAAGATCCGCCGTAAGTGCCGGCCCAGTCTTCGGCTTTTGAGGTGGTGCGGTTGTAGACCGTAACGTCATGCCCCGCTTTCTGCAGATGCCCCGCCATAGGGGCTCCCATGACCCCCAGTCCCAGAAATGCCAGCTTGGCCATGATGTTGTCCTTCTCTTTGGGTGTTGCGTTACGCTATCCTCCTACCTAACAGTCAAGACCTCAGGGTCAACAAGAGCGCGGATATTAACAGGCACCTCATGGCACTGCTCTTCAGATGGCTTTTCCGGATCGCCGGCGGGATGATCTTTCTGATCGTTCTGGGCGTGGCGCTCGTGTGGTACCTCGCCTCGCGTTCTCTGCCTGACTATGACGCCACCATTATCGCGCCCTATCTGAATGCGCCGGTCGAGATCGTGCGCGATAATGCCAATGTGCCGCATATCTTCGGCGAGACCGATGAAGATGTCTTTTACGCGCTGGGGTTCGCTCATGCCCAGGACCGCTTGTGGCAGATGACGATGCTGCGCCGCACAGTTCAGGGGCGGCTCTCCGAGGTCTTTGGCACACCGACGGTCAGCATTGATAAGCTGATGCGCCGGCTCGATCTTTACAGCCGGGCGACGGCATCGGTCGAGGTTCAGGACGAGCGCACACGGCGGCTTCTGAGTGCCTATGCGACCGGGGTAAATGTGCGGCTGGACCAGGTCAATGCCAGCGCTCTGGGGCGTGGTGCGCCGGAGATGTTCGTCTTTAACGCGCCGGTTGCCCCCTGGCGTCCGGCGGATTCGCTGGCGATCATCAAGCTGATGGCGCTGCAGCTTTCCGGGCATCTGGATGCGGAGGTGCTGCGCGCGCGGATGTCTCTGGTGGTGCCGGATGCGGACCGGCTGAGCGATATTCTGCCCGAGGTGCCAGGCAGCGGTGTTGTCGCTCTGCCCGAATACGCAGGCATCGTCCCGGGTGTGCTGCCATTCGCCGGGGCGGCTCCCCCGGAGCGGCATCCTCTCTCGCCCTTCCGGGCCGGCGTGATGGCCGGTGCCTCGAATGTCTGGGCCGCCGCGCCTTCCCGTTCGGCCTCCGGCGGGACGCTCCTTGCCAATGACCCGCACCTTGGCTTTACCGCTCCTGCGATCTGGTATCTGGCGCGCATGGAGCTGCAGTCGGGCGGCGTGATCGGCGGCACCATACCCGGCCTGCCCCTTGTGCTCACCGGGCGCAGCGCATCGCTGGGCTGGGGGCTGGCGTCGGCGGGAATGGACGATCAGGACGTGTTTATTGAGAAGGTCAATCCTGACAACCCCGAGGAATACCGCACACCCGACGGGTTCAAAGCCTTTCAGACGCGTGGCTCGATCATCAACATCAAAGATGAAACACCGATCACCATAACCCTGCGCTGGACGGACAACGGCCCTGTGCTGCCCGGTACGCATTATAATCTTGCGGCGGTGACCCCGCCGGGGCATGTGGCGTCGCTGGCCTGGACGGCGCTCAGCCCGCGCGATACGTCGATGACAGCAGCGCTGAAGCTGATGGAGGCGAAATCGGTGCGCGAGGGTATCGCCGCGATCGAGGGTTTTGTCGCCCCGGCACAGAATATGGTGTTGGTGGATCGCGAAGATATCGCGATGAAGATGATCGGTGTCATGCCCCGCCGCGATGCGCGTCATCAGAGCCAGGGGCGCATGCCCAGCCCCGGATGGATCGCCGCTAACCGCTGGCAGGGGCGTCTGCCCTATGCGTCCAACCCCGAGTTCATCGCACCCAATGGCGGTATTCTGGGCAATACCAACAACAAGACCGTCGACCGGCCCTTTCCCAACCACGTTTCCTTTACCTGGGGCGACACGCAACGGGTGCAGCGCTGGCGCCGCCTGATGCAGTCACGTCAGGTGCACACCCGTGACAGCTTTATAGAAGCACAGCTCGATACCGTGAGTTTCACGGCGCGGTCGCTGTTGCCGCTGATCGGTGCCGAGCTCTGGTTCACCGGTGAGGCCGCCCCGGACGGCACGCCGCTGCGCCAGAGGCAGCGCGCGCTGACCCTGCTCGCGGGATGGTCGGGTGAGATGAATGAGCACCTGCCCGAGCCGCTGATTTATGCCGCCTGGCTGCGCAGTCTTCAGGCGCGGATCGTGCAGGACGAACTGGGGCCTCTGGCAGCTGCCATGACCCATGTGGAGCCGCTTTTCATCGAGAGGGTGTTCCGCGATGTGGACGGTGCGGGCGTCTGGTGTGATGTCATACAGTCCGCCGCAACCGAGACCTGCGCAGATATGGCGCGGCTGGCGCTCGATGATGCACTGATCTCGATCAGCGAGACCTGGGGGCCGGCACTGGAGTCGCTGCGCTGGGGCGATGCGCATCAGGCCACGCATGATCATCCGGTGCTGGGAGAGGTGCCCCTCCTGCGGTTTTTCGTCAATATCCGCCAGTCCACCAACGGGGGAGATAACACGCTGCAGCGCGGTCTGACCCGTGGCACCGGCCCCGAGCCCTTTCAGAATGTGCACGGCGCGGCCTATCGCGGGGTCTACGATTTTGCCGATCCTGACAGCTCGGTTTTTGTGACGTCCACCGGCCAGTCGGGGCACTTTCTGTCGCGCCATTATGACGATCTGGCGCAGCTCTGGCGGCGCGGGGAATATATCCCGATGTCGCTTGATCAGGATCTGGCGCGCGCGGCCTCGGTCGGTGTCACCGTGCTGCGCCCGCGGTGATCCTGTGGCGCGGGTCATTCTCTTCAATAAACCCTTCGGGGTCCTGTCGCAGTTTACGGACAAAGGCACCGAAGGATCACCACGCCCCACCCTCTCGGGCTTTATTGATGTGCCGGGGTTCTATCCCGCCGGGCGGCTGGACCGTGACAGCGAGGGGTTAATGGTCCTGACCGACGATGGCCGGCTGCAGGCACGTATCGCAAATCCGCGCCACAAAATGGCGAAAACCTATCTGGTGCAGGTCGAAGGCCCACCGGATGAGGCGGCACTTGCCGCGCTGCGCGCCGGCGTTGTGCTCAAAGACGGGCCGACAGGCCCCGCTCAGGCAGACCTGACCGATCCTCCGGACACTCTCTGGCCGCGCGACCCGCCGGTGCGGTATCGCAAATCCGTGCCTGACCATTGGCTGGAAATCACCATTTCCGAAGGCCGCAACCGCCAGATCCGGCGCATGACTGCAGCCGTCGGACTGCCCTGTCTGCGGCTCGTCAGGATGCGGGTGGGACAATGGAAACTGAACGATCTGGTCCCGGGCGCCTGGCGCTACGCCAGCGCTGACGGACCCTGATCAGAGGCGCTTGTACTGATCCATCTGATCGGCGGTCCAGCGCACGGTAATTTCAAAACCCGCATCGGTCTGGTCTTCATGGGCGACCAGATCCTGCTGAAAAAGCCAGGCGCGCTTGCGTCCCTCGGCAAATCCCAGACGCAGTGTTTCCTCGTGTTTGACGCCCTGCAGCCTTTTGGTGATTGCCGCCAGCAAAGCGTCGAGACCTTCGCCCGTCAGCGCGGAGATGGCAAAGACATCCTCGTCGCGCTCAGCCCGCGCGCGCACCGCGTCGGCGGCATCGGCGGGCATGGTATCGATCTTGTTCCAGACTTCGAGCGTGGTGCGGTCGTCGGGCACGCCCAGGGATGCCATGATCGTGGTGACGTCCTGAGCCTGTTCTTCGGTTTCTGAATGCGCAATGTCGCGCACATGGCAGATGATATCAGCGGCCAGCACCTCTTCGAGAGTGGCACGGAAAGCTGCGACCAGTTCGGTCGGCAGATCAGAGATAAACCCGACCGTATCTGACAGGATCACCTCGGGCCCGTCGGGGAGCTCAAGCCGGCGCATGGTGGGATCAAGCGTGGCAAAGAGCATGTCTCTGGCCATCACCCCTGCCCCCGTCAGCCGGTTAAAGAGTGTTGATTTGCCAGCGTTGGTGTACCCGACAAGTGCTACAATCGGATAGGGCACTTTGGCGCGTGCCGCACGGTGCAGCGCGCGCGTTTTGACAACCTTGTCGAGCTGCCTGCGCAGCCGCACGAGTTGTTCATCAATGGCACGACGGTCTGCCTCGATCTGCGTCTCGCCGGGGCCGCCGACAAAGCCAAGACCACCACGCTGACGTTCAAGGTGTGTCCACGCCCGGACCAGCCGTGTCCGCTGATAACTCAGCGCGGCCATCTCGACCTGCAGAACGCCTTCGCGGGTTGCGGCACGGTCGCTGAAAATCTCAAGGATCAGCCCGGTGCGGTCGAGAAGCTTCACGCCCCAGGCTTTTTCGAGGTTACGCTGCTGCACAGGGCTCACCGGCCCGTCGACCAGCACCAGCCCGACCTCTTCATCTTCAAAGCGCTCTTTCAGTTCGGCGATTTTGCCGGTGCCGAACAGCATCCCGGCGCGCACGGTTTTGAGCGGTATCACATCTGCGCCGGCGACCTGCAGCTCTGGCAGCGCACGGGCGAGCGACACGGCCTCGGCCAGCGCGTGGTCAGCGTCACGCCGGTCAGGGTCGGTTTTTATATCCGGATGCAGCACCCAGGCCCGGGTTGTTTTCGGGCCGTCTGTATTATCAATCTGAAACGGCGGACGGCTCAAGAAGCGTCTTCGCCCTCATAAAGGCTTATCGGCTGGCTGGGCATAATTGTCGAAATGGCATGTTTATACACCAGTTGCGACTGTCCATCCCGGCGCAAAAGCACACAGAAATTATCAAACCAGGTTATTACACCCTGCAGTTTCACCCCGTTGATCAGAAAGATCGTCACCGGGACTTTGGTTTTGCGCACGTGATTCAGGAACGCATCCTGAAGGTTCTGTCTGTCCGACGCCATTCTGGTACCAGCCTTTTTTCTTGCCGAGACCCGCGGACCGGGTCTTTTCCCTCGTGTGTGAGTATGAATGGGACGCAGGGGAGTTTCCAGCCCAAAAATCAGCCCGTTACAGAGCTGAAAAATTGCTGTATCAACTGCGCCACAAATCCGGCGTCAAAAGAGCAATAATGGCAAGCGTTTCGAGACGCCCGAGCACCATGGCAGCACAGAATACTGATTTCGCAGAAGCGCTCAATTCTGCCAGTCTGATAGGGTCTTCGGCGGCGAACTGGGTCAGCGGGCCTGTTGTCGAAAGACCGGCAACCGCCAGCACCAGCGCATCCTCAAAAGCGACGCCGAGAAGAGCCAGCAGCATTGTCACGACCGCAAGGGTCAGCGCAAAGAGCATGAAGAAGATCCACGCAATGAAAGCGCCGTTGCGCTGAATGCGGCGGCCCTCGCTGCCGGCGCGGCTGACCGATGACGGATGCACGAGGCGTTCCAGTTCGCGCCGCCCGTTGAGATAGAGCGCAAAGACCCGCAACAGTTTGACGCCGCCCGCGGTGGTCGCAACGCCGCCGCCGATCAGGGACAGCCCCATCAGAATCAACCCCGGTGTGTTGAGACCGGACCAGGACTGCGCTTCGTTCCAGCCGGCACTGGTAAACCCGGTCGTGGTCAGAAAAGACAGTACGGTGAACATCGAGCCCCAGAACGCCCGCACCGCCTCGACCGGATCGTCACCCGCCGAAACATCCAGCGCCCCCATCCAGTGCCGCAGGAACAGCACAACCGGCACCCCCACCATGATCATCAGCCCCACGCGGAATTCAGGATCGGTGCGCAGACCGCCCTGGGTGGCGGTGACGGTGTCAGAGGAGAACGTCAAACGCGACAGAGCAAAGAGCATAAACAGCAGCATCAGCACTTCGCCGGTAAATCCCGATCCGTTATTGGCAACGCCCCCGACCGGGGAAATGCCAGAGGTCGCCATAACCGACATCGCATGGGTCAGCGCCACGAGCGGCCGGTCGCCGCTGACATAAAGCAGGACCCACAAGAGCACGGTCAGACCGACATAGATGGGCACAAGCGTTCCCACGACACGCAAAAGACGGCCGCGCGGATCGGTCCGGCCCACAAGGCCGGAGAGGCTTTCGCGCTGTCCCGGTTCCGCCTGAGCCGTGACCTCAAAGCCACCGAGGTTCAGCGGCGCCAGAATGGCTGAGGCGGCGATCCACATGGTGATGCCGCCCATCCATCCGACCTGCGCGCGCCACAGATGCAGTGTGTCATTGAGCCGCCCGGGTTCGTCGAAAAAGCTGGCACCTGTGGTGGTGATCGCACTGATCATCTCGGCATAGGCATTGAAGAACCGGGTATTGCCCAGACCCTCGTGAAAGGGGATGGCGAGAAAGACCGGCAGAAAAACAAAGGTCGAGAAAAGCGACATCAGCGTGCCAAGTGCACCATGGCGGGGCAGCCGGCCGGCATGTGCGGTTGCGATGAGACCAAAGGTCACCAGACCCAGCAGCCCGCAGTAGAAAAAGGCCCGCGCGGTATCAAGCTCGCGGATCGCACCGCCTTGCAGTGCGGGTACGAACATCGACACAGACGCGACACCAAAGATCAGCAGAAACAGCGGCAGATCAATGAGATGCGCCAGAGCGGAGCGCCGGGCTCTTCGGTGTGGCGTACGTGCCATCGTTCAGAAGAAATCGATGGAGACCTGCATCAGCCGCTCCACCTCGGGCACGTCCCCGGCCAGCGCAAAGAGCGCGATCACATCGCCTTCGTCAATCCGGGTGCTGCCCATGGGCCGGATGATCTCGTCTCCCTTGCGCAGCGCCCCCACCAGCACGCCTTCGGGAAAATCAATCTCCGAAATGCGCCGCCCGGCCAGAGGAGAGGTCGAGAGCACCTCGGCCTCGATCACTTCGGCCTCGGCATCGCCAATGGAGTAAACCGCGCGCACCCGTCCGTGCCGGATGTGGCGCAGAATAGAGCTGACCGTGGTGGCGCGCGGGTTGATGTAGGCATCAATCCCCAGCGGCCCCATCAGCGGCACGAGCGTCGGGTCATTGATCAGGGCAATCACATAGCCGCAGCCTTCGGCTTTGGCACGCACGCAGGCGAGCATATTCGTCTTGTCGTCATCTGTGATCGCCAGCATCGCATCGGCCCGCGTGATGCCGGCCTCCGCCAGCAGGGCCGCATCCAGACCATCGCCGTTCAGCACGATTGTGCGTTCCAGCGCTTCAGCGGCGCGTTCGGCACAGATCCGGTTTTTCTCGATCACTTTCGTGCGCACGCGTGCGGTGCGCGATTCCAACGCCTGAGCCACGGCGAGACCGACATTGCCGCCGCCCACCAGAACCACGCGCTCCTGTTTGGACTGTTTCTTGCCAAATATTTCCATGGTGCGCGGGATGTCATCCACATGCGCAAAGACATAGCAGTCGTCCCCGGCAAAAAGCTGATCTTTGGGTTCGGGGGCAAACAGCGTGCCTTCGCGCCGGACGCCCACGACCACCGCGCGCAGTGTCGAGAAAAGATCTGTGAGCTGGCGCAGCGGCGTGTTGAGCACCGGGCAGCTTTCCTCAAGGCTGATGCCCAGCAGGTGCGCCTTGCCATCCATAAAGATCTCGGTGTCAAACGCTGCCGGCGCCGCGAGCCGTTGCAGAGCCGCTGCCGCCACTTCGCGCTCGGGGCTGATCACCACATCGATGGGCATGTGATCGCGACGATAGAGATCGGAATAGATCGCGTTGAGATAGGACTGGCTGCGCAGACGGGCGATCTTGCGGTTGATGCCGAAAACCGAATGCGCGACCTGGCAGGTCACCATATTGACCTCGTCGGAATGGGTCGCGGCGATGATCATTTCCGCATCACCGGCACCTGCCCGGTCGAGCACATCGGGATAGCTCGCAAAGCCTGCAATGCCCTGAACATCCAGCGAATCCGTGGCACGGCGCACCAGATCGGGGTTGTTATCGACCACGGTCACGTCATTGCGCTCGCCCGACAGATGGCGCGCAATCTGCCAGCCCACCTGGCCTGCACCGCAGATAATAACCTTCATTCCGTGCGTCCTTCAGGGCCTCACCGGACCTTCTGAATGGCAGAAGGGTCAGATACGGTCAATTCAATTGTCCGGGCGGGTCGTTCGGTGCAGTATAGGTGCATGTATATGGTAAAACCACTGTTTGTCCTCACCGCGGCGCTTGTTCTGCTCCAGGCCTGTACGCCGTTTTCAATCTATCACCGTCCGGGCGTCGAAGTGTCCCGCATGCAGTCCGATCTGCTGAACTGTCAGGTTGCATCCTCGCAGTCGGTACCCGTTTCCACACAGATCCGCCGCGAGCCGCCCCGCTATATTCCCGGGCGGCATTATTGCCGGCCCGACGGGCGCTGTTACCGCAATGCCGGATATTACATCCCCGGTGAGGTTTATACCATCGATGCCAACGCCGGGCTGCGCGATCGCGTCACAACGCAGTGCATGGCCGATCGCGGCTACCGCCCGGTTGAGTTGCCGGCCTGCAGCGGCACTGTGAAAGCACGTGCCCCACGGGGCGTGACAACCGTGTTGCCACCGCTGGATGAAAAGAGCTGCGTGATCCGCAATGACGACAAAACCTGGCAGATCGTGACAACCCGCTGAATTTGTCGCTTTTGTGCTGGAAGCTCAGCGCGCGCCTTTCTACTGATGGCGCATGGTTGCTGCGATTCCCGATATCTCCCCTGATTTTGAACCCGCCCGCCGCCTTGTGCGGGCGCATTATGACGCTCTCGAAGGCGCCACAGCGCAAACCGTGCGTCAAATCCTGTTTGAGCGGATGGCCCCCGACTGTCACTGGTACGGTATGCACCCGTTTCACGAACAGACCGGCCCGGACGCGATTGCGCAGACGTTCTGGGAGCCCTTCCTTACGTCGTTCACCGGTGTGCAGCGGCGCGAGGATATCTTTTTTGCCGGTCTGAACGAGATTGACGGTTTCCAGGGCCGATGGACCTGTTCGATGGGCCATCTGATGGCACTTTTCGAT
>NZ_JAHEHZ010000139.1 GCF_024639605.1 Roseobacter sp.
AGCCATGAGAAATTCACGACCAAGCGAGACCTCACCGTTCCCCTGTTGTCGGATGAGAATGGCACGGTCTGCGAGGACTACGGTGTGTGGAAAGAGAAGAACATGTACGGCAAGAAGTACATGGGCATCGAGCGCACCACTTTTCTGATCGCCGGCGACGGCACGGTTGCGCGGATCTGGAACAAGGTCAAAGTGCCCGGGCATGTCGAAGAGGTTCTCGAAGCGGTGCGCGCCTTGTGAAGTCACTCGCTGAGATGGCGGTGGATGTGCTGACCACCGCCGACGGGCGCGAAAAGACGGCTTTGTCACGTCAGTATGCGGCCCTCTGGCAGGCGGCCAGAGATGCCGGCGAAATACCGGCGATCGGGCGGGCTGACCCGCCGCTGCATCCCGCGCGCCCGGCTGCCCCCGAACTGCTGAGCCCGCGTGACGTGCCCAGACGTCGCCCCGGCACACCCGAGGGGCGCATCGCCCTGCTCCACGCTGTGGCGCATATAGAGCTTAATGCCGTTGATCTGCACTGGGATATTATTGCCCGGTTCGCGCATGTGAAAATGCCCGCGGGTTTCTATGACGACTGGGTGAAAGCTGCGGATGAAGAATCCAAACATTTCAATCTGATGTGCACCTGCCTTGAAGAAGAAGGCAGCCATTACGGGGCGCTTCCGGCCCATGCAGGCATGTGGCGCGCGGCAGAGGATACGGTCGATGACTTTATGGGGCGGCTCGCAGTTGTGCCCATGGTGCTTGAAGCGCGCGGCCTGGATGTGACCCCGGGGATGATCGGGGTTTTTCGACGCGCTGGCGCAGCGTCTGCTGTAGCCGCGCTTGAAACGATCTATGCCGAAGAGGTCTCCCATGTGGCCTATGGATCAAAGTGGTTTCACTTTCTCTGCGGGCGCCATGACGAGGACCCCAAAGAGCGCTTCCACGCGCTTGTCACCCGCTATTTCCACGGACCTCTGAAGCCTCCCTTTAATGAGGAGAAACGCGCGGAGGCGGGAATTCCTCCCGATTTCTACTGGCCGCTGACAGACGAAATCTGAGGCCAGTGCCCTGAAAATCGGCGGCTTTTTGCCAGTTTACGCCTTTTCAACGGATGGTTGCGGGGCTGATATTCATAGACGCTTGCTCCGCGAGACCCGCTTCACTATGCACGACGACGGAGACGTTAAGGGTTCGGGGGACCCTTTTTCTGAACGAAACGGAACAGGGAGAGCCGCGTGCGGACACGACTGGCCATCAGAATTCATGCGGCACTTGAGCACGCCTTTCCCGAACGACGCGTCTTTCTTAAATCTGACCAGGACACCCGTTTTATCCGCCTGAAGCCCGAGACACAGCTCGTGGCCTATGCCGGTGGCGCAGCACTGGTCGCATGGGCAATTATCGCCACTGCCATCCTGCTGATGGACAATCTCGGTGCCGGAAATTTCCGCGAACAGGCCCGACGCGACCAGACAAACTATCTGGCACGGCTGAACGATCTGTCGGACCAGCGAGACCGCCGCACCGCCGAAGCGCTCGCGGCACAGGAACGCTTCAATGCCGCCCTCGATCAGATCTCGGTCATGCAATCGCAGTTGCTGGAATCGGAGACCCGCCGGCACGAGCTTGAGACCGGCATCGAAGTGATCCAGACCGCCCTGCGCGGAACGATGAAAGAACGCGAAGAGGCGCGCCGCGCACTCTCCGATCTGATCGAGAAAGCCGGCGACGAGGACGGGGTTGTTCTGGCCTCGGCACCTGCCGCGTCAGACAGTGCGCCCGTCGATTTTCTCGCCGATGCCCTCGCGCGCACTGCAGCAGAGCGAGATCAGGTGGTGGCCGATGCGCAGGAAGCGCTGCGCCATGCCGATGATCTCGCCTTTGAAATCGCGCTCATGAAAGAAGACAACGACCAGATCTTCCGCAAACTTGAAGAAGCGATGACCATATCCGTCGAGCCGCTCGACAAGATGTTCCGCGAGGCGGGGCTGCCGACCGATCGTATCCTTGATCAGGTCAGGCGCGGGTATTCCGGACAGGGCGGTCCGCTGACGCCGCTGTCGTTCTCAAGCCGCGGCGAAGAGGTATCGCCTGATTTTCTCAGGGCAAACCGTCTGCTGGGGCAGATGGATACACTTAATCTCTACCGGATCGCGGCCGAAAAAGCGCCCTTTGCGCTGCCGGTCAAACGCGCCTTCCGGTTTACAAGTGATTACGGCTTTCGCCGCGACCCGAAAACAGGTGGCCGGCGGATGCACAAAGGCGTGGATTTCGCGGCGCCGGCCGGCACTGACCTGCACGCAACGGCCGACGGCGTGGTCATCCAGGCCGGATGGCAGTCCGGCTATGGCAGGCTGGTCAAAATACAGCATGAATTCGGAATTGAGACGCGATATGCGCATCTGTCGAAAATACGCGTCAAAGTTGGGCAAAGGGTCTCGCGCGGCGATCATATCGGTGATATGGGTGCTTCCGGACGGGTGACCGGCGTGCATTTGCACTATGAGGTACGCGTAGGTGGGAAAGCTGTGAACCCAATGATCTATATCAAGGCTGCAAAAGATGTTTTCTAAGAGCAAAATCAACGAACCGGGGCCCAAGCAGGGCGAATCCGAAACACCGAAACCCGCATCGACTTCAGCGCCGGCGACGCCTTCGCCCAGCGAGTTCAAGGCATCGGCGCCCAAGCCCAAGCCGCCCGCTTCCGTGCTGTCGTCCGATCTGCACGTGACCGGTAACATGAAAACCAATGGTGACATTCAGGTCGAAGGCACCGTTGAAGGCGACATCCGCGCGCATCTGCTGACCATCGGTGAGACCGCCACGATCAAGGGCGAGGTTGTTGCCGATGATGTGGTTGTGAACGGCCGGATCGTCGGGCGCGTCCGCGGGCTTAAGGTGCGTCTGACCTCTACCGCACGGGTCGAAGGCGACATCATCCACAAGACAATCGCCATCGAGAGCGGCGCGCATTTTGAAGGTTCTGTGCAGCGTCAGGACGATCCGCTGAACCCCGGTGCAAAGACGACACCGGCAGCCAAGCCAAACCCCGCCTCCTGAGCACATCAGAAACCAAATGAGTACGCCGCCCCCGGGGCGGCGTCTCGCGTTTTCAGGGTGTATCCGCGGCGATCTGAATATCGCTTTCAGGCATCTTGCCGGAGATTTCCAGCACCAGTTTGCGACGCACGGTTTCGGCAAACTGAGCCCGTCCTTCAGCGGTAACCATGAACGCACCCGGCCCGCCGATGATCCGGTTGGTATATTCCTCTTCGAGATTCGCACCGGCACGGCGCCCGTCTTCGGGCCTGAGGATCGGCAGAGCGTTGATCGTGATCCCTGCGGCCAGAACCTCAGCGCGCGCGTCCTCTATCGTTGGCCCCGACGAGTTACGGATGCTGTCCCCGGAGAAATCGATAACAGCACGCGGCGCATAGATGTCGTTGCCCTCAATCAGCCGCTTGCCTTCCAGCAGCGCTGTGCCGATTGCGTTACTGCCATAGGCCTGGCGCGGAGGACCGGTGAGAGCGTCTGCAAAAACGCGCGCGGTTTCGGGCCCGTCAACGATTGTCCAGTCCACGACGACGGCGGTGTTGGTGGCCCATTCAACATAGATCACCGCGACGTTGCCATAGAGCGAGGTCTGAATGGCTGCGATCACGCGCGGATCGGTGATGGCGAGCGCATAGCCCTGACGCTGAAAAGCCAGTTCGTCAGGATCAATGGAGCCGGATGCATCAGCAAGCAGCACAAGCTCAAGCCCGACCTCACGCTGAGTCTGCGCCGCGAGCGGCGTGGCGATCAGTGCCAGCAGGAAACTGAATAATCGTATCATAAGAAAAAAGTAGCACGGCTTACGCTCCGGACAATTCCGTATGCATCGCGACCAGCCAATGCGGGTGGCACAGCCGGCCCTGTGCCATAAATTCAGGCAGGGTAAGTGGGTGCGACGCTGCACTTCAAAGCCGATCCGGAAAGGAGCGTCTGACGCCCCTGAGATCCCGGGCATCCGGGATGATATGAATGAAAAAGGGCGCGCCCGGCAGCGCGCCCCTTCATCCCGTTACCCTGGTTGCCGGCTCATTCGGTGACGCGGACCGTCTGCATCACATCAGGGGCACCGATAACGGCACCGTTTGGCCCCTCGCCGCGCTTGATTGTATCAAGCACATCAAGCCCTTCGGTCACCTTGCCCACAACCGTGTACTGGCCATTGAGAAAGTGGCCATCAGCGAACATGATAAAGAACTGACTGTTGGCGCTGTCGGGATCCTGAGCGCGCGCCATGCCGACGACGCCCCGGTCAAAGGGTACCTCGGAGAACTCAGCAGGCAGATCCGGCCCCTCGGAGGCACCGGTGCCCGCCCGGCGCATGTCTCCGCCGAGCTTGCCGTACTGCACATCACCTGTCTGCGCCATGAAACCTTCGATCACACGATGGAAGACCACATCGTTATAGGCGCCCTCCCCGGCCAGCGTCGTTATCCGCTCCACATGCTGTGGCGCCACCGTCTCAAACAGATCGATCACAATCGTCCCGCTGGCCTCACCGGCCACATCAATCTCAAGCCCGGTCGCCATCGCGGGACCCGCCATCATCATCGCACCGGCAATATACTTAAGCATCCGCAGCAACCTTCACCGAGATCATCCGGTCGGGCTCGGCAGGCGGCTCGCCACGCGCAATCGCGTCAACATGCTCCATGCCCGAAATCACCTGACCGTAGACCGTGTACTGACCGTTAAGAAAATCGTTGTCCTTGAAGTTGATAAAGAACTGGCTGTTGGCACTGTCAGGGTTCTGCGACCGCGCAGCACCAATGGAACCGCGCGCGTGCGGGATCTTGGAGAACTCCGCCGGCACATTCGGCAGGTCAGACCCGCCGGTGCCGGCCATGCGCAGGTTGAACCCGTCTTCCATATCGCCGTGCTGCACATCGCCGGTCTGGGCCATGAAGCCTTCGATCACGCGGTGGAATGCGACGTTGTCATAATGGCCGGCCCGCGCGAGTTCTTTCATGCGCTCGGTGTGTTTCGGGGCCACATCGGGCAACAACTGGACGGTCACGGTGCCGCCTTTCAGCTCGATCAGAATGGTGTTTTCGGGATCTTTTATGTCGGCCATCTGGCCCTCCTGCTTAAATCTTCTGGCAGATTACCTAAGCCCTGACGCCCGGAATGCCAAGCCGGAGCATTGACCCGGGCGCGGATAAGCGCAAAACATCGCCGGGCGGAATGTATTAAGGAGTGGAAAATGGCCTGGAAGACGCTCGACGACATGGATCTCAGCGGCAAAACAGTGCTGGTACGCGTGGATATAAACGTCCCCGTCGAGAACGGCCGTGTGACCGACACCACCCGGATCGACCGGATCGTGCCGACCATCCGCGACATTCTTGCCGCTGGCGGGCTGCCGGTGATGCTGGCTCATTTTGGTCGCCCGAAAGGGCAGTTTGTACCTGAAATGTCGCTGCGGGTAACAGTCCCGGCGCTGGAAAAGGCACTGGGCCGGGAGATCACCTTTATCGAGCGGCCGGATGCAGCAATCATTGCGGCGCTGCCCGAGGGATCTGTAGCCCTCGTTGAAAACACCCGTTTTGCGGCCGGCGAAGAGGCCAATGATCCGGCAATGGCGCAGTTTCTTGCCAGTCTCGGCGATATCTACTGCAACGATGCATTTTCCGCCGCGCACCGCGCGCATGCCTCGACCGAAGGGGTGGCCCATCTGCTGCCCTCCTGTGCAGGACGCCTGATGCAGGCGGAATTGTCGGCGCTTGAGGCCGCTCTTTCGGCGCCCGAACGCCCGGTGGGCGCGGTTGTGGGGGGGGCCAAGGTGTCGACGAAAATCGCCCTGCTCGAAAACCTGGTGGGGCGACTTGATCTGCTGGTGATAGGCGGAGGTATGGCCAATACCTTCCTCGCCGCACAGGGCGCAAAACTCGGCGCCTCCCTGCAGGAGCCCGACTATATGGACACCGCCCGTGCGATCATGGTGCAGGCCGAAAAGAGCGGTTGCCGTGTTTTGTTGCCGTCAGACGGGCTTGTGGCCCGCGCCTTTGAGGCCGGCGCTGATCACGAGGTCGTGGCGCTGGGTCCTGACACGGTGCTCGACGATGATCAGATGGTGCTTGATGCAGGACCTGACAGCGTCAAAGCCGTGGCCGCAGCCTTTGAGGATCTCAAAACACTGATCTGGAACGGGCCGATGGGCGCCTTCGAGATCCCGCCTTTTGATCAGGCGACCAATGCCGCTGCTGCCGATGCCGCTGCGCGCACCAGAGCTGGCACGCTGATTTCCGTGGCAGGTGGCGGCGATACCGTCGCCGCACTCAACCAGGCCGGCGTTTCGGAAGACTTTACTTATATTTCGACAGCCGGCGGTGCGTTTCTGGAGTGGATGGAAGGAAAAACACTTCCGGGCGTTGCCGCACTCGGCTGAGGGGCAGGACAATGCCGTAATGCCTCTGAATTTGCGGTATTTTCCTGAAAAAAGGATTCACAGAGCAGCCTGTCTGTGTCATAGTTTCGTCATGCCCGCTAAGAGGCAGCCACGAGGCAGACAGCAGATGACCCGCACCACACGCCCCGCTCTGGGACCGTTCGTGTTCTTCACGCTCGCGCTCGGGCTGGGCACGTATTTTACCTTTGCCGCCGTCCAGGGCGATTTCGGACTGTTCCGGCGCGCCGAGATTGATGCAGATGCGGAAGTGCTGCGCCGACAGCTCGCCGGGGTTAGCGCCGAGGTTGTGCGTATGGAAAATCTCACGCACCGGCTGTCAGATGATTATCTCGACCTTGATCTGCTGGATGAGCAGGCCCGCCGCGTCCTCGGACGCATCCGCGCCGACGAGATCGTCATCCGCTGAGGCGCGCCGGCCCGCTTGCGGGCAGCGCGTCAGAATGACCCTCGCATCTCCGTCCCGAATCCGATAAACATTAGTTTAATACTAAACTATCTGCCCGGCGCGCCGGGTGCTGTAATGGAGGATCGCCCGTATGGCCACCCGCAAGGCTGCGAAGAAACCGAATGTTTCAGCCGAAGAGCTGAAGACCTATTACCGCGATATGTTGCTGATCAGGCGGTTTGAGGAAAAAGCCGGTCAGCTTTACGGAATGGGGCTCATCGGCGGTTTCTGCCACCTCTACATCGGTCAGGAAGCGGTCGTTGTGGGTCTTGAGGCAGCGGCGGAAGAAGGCGACAAACGCATCACCTCTTATCGTGACCACGGCCATATGCTGGCCTGCGGCATGGACCCCAACGGCGTGATGGCCGAGCTGACGGGCCGTGAGGGCGGCTATTCCAAGGGCAAGGGCGGCTCCATGCATATGTTCTCCAAAGAGAAGCATTTCTACGGCGGCCACGGCATCGTCGCAGCCCAGGTGCCGCTGGGGGCGGGCCTTGCCTTTGCGGATAAATATCTGGAGAACGACCGGGTGACCTTTACCTATTTCGGCGATGGTGCAGCAAACCAGGGCCAGGTCTATGAAGCCTATAACATGGCCGAACTGTGGAACCTGCCGGTGGTTTTTGTGATTGAAAACAACCAGTATGCCATGGGGACTTCGACCAAACGCTCAACCCATTCCCCCTCTTACTGGGAGCGCGGGGCGGCCTACGGAATCAAGGGCGAAGAAGTCGACGGTATGGATGTGCTCGCGGTAAAAGCGGCCGGCGAGAAAGCCGTTGCGGTCTGTCGCGCGGGCGAAGGCCCCTACATCCTTGAGGTGAAAACCTACCGCTATCGCGGTCATTCCATGTCCGATCCCGCAAAATACAGGACCAGGGAAGAAGTACAGAAGATGCGCGACGAACGCGATCCTATTGAGGCCGTGCGTTCCATGCTCCTGACCGGCAAGCACGCCACCGAAGAGGACCTCAAAGCCATCGACAAAGAGATCAAGGATATTGTGAACAACAGCGCCGAGTTTGCCAAAGAGAGCCCTGAGCCGGCGCTCGAAGAGCTCTGGACCGATATCTACGCAACCGAAGTTCCGCAGGAGGCCTGATCCATGGCAACAGAAATTCTAATGCCCGCGCTCTCGCCGACTATGGAAGAAGGCACGCTTGCAAAATGGCTGGTCAAAGAGGGAGATACCGTCTCCTCCGGCGACATTATGGCCGAGATTGAAACCGATAAAGCCACGATGGAATTCGAAGCCGTCGACGAAGGCACCATCGGCAGGATCCTTATTGAGGAAGGCACTGAAGGCGTTAAGGTGAATACCGCCATCGCTATCCTGCTGGAGGAAGGCGAGAGTGCTGATGATATCGACCTAAGCGCCCCAGGGGCACCGGAGGCTGCACCCGCAGCCGACGCGGACAACGAAGAGGCCCCGAAGGTGGCCGCTGAGGCGTCCGCACCTGCCGCGCCGCAATCAGACACCTCCCCCGACTGGCCCGAAGGCACCACGCTGAAACAACAGACGGTGCGTGAAGCGCTGCGCGACGGCATGGCCGAAGAGATGCGCCGCGACGACACCGTTTTTCTGATGGGCGAAGAGGTCGCCGAATACCAGGGCGCCTACAAGATCTCTCAGGGCATGCTGGATGAGTTCGGCGCCAAACGCGTGATCGACACGCCGATCACTGAGCACGGCTTTGCCGGCATCGGCGTCGGTGCGGCTTTTGGCGGCCTGCGCCCGATCGTCGAGTTCATGACTTTCAACTTCGCGATGCAGGCCATTGACCACATTATCAATTCGGCAGCAAAAACGCTCTATATGTCGGGCGGTCAGATGGGTGCGCCGATGGTTTTCCGCGGTCCCAACGGGGCGGCGGCCCGGGTCGGTGCACAACACAGCCAGGACTATGCCGCCTGGTACATGCAGGTGCCGGGTCTGCGCGTCGTGATGCCCTACTCAGCCTCTGACTACAAAGGGCTGATGAAAACAGCAATCCGCGATCCGAATCCAGTCATCTTCCTCGAAAACGAGATCCTGTACGGGCGCACCTTCGATGTTCCTGAGATGGAAGATTACACTGTCCCCTTTGGCAAAGCACGGATCTGGCGAGAAGGCGAGGACGTGACCAT
>NZ_JAHEHZ010000140.1 GCF_024639605.1 Roseobacter sp.
AAATCCGAACATACCTCCCAGAGGCGCCAGCATTTCAGCCAGGTGCGGATCCTGCGTATCTGCACCTGCGCTGTCAGAAGCAACGCCTTCCGGCAGGTCGGTCCCCGTCGACCGGTAGAGCTCCACGCGGTTGAAGGGCACAGCACTGGTGGCCATATCCAGAAGCCATGGATTTCCCGGTGCAGGACAGGCGATGGACAACGGGTTCGTCCCGTGGAACCGCTCTGCCCCGTCGTGCAGGCGCACGAAACTGTCACTGTTGCAGGTGACGAGGGCCAGCATGCCCCGTTCAGCGGCGCGCATCGCATAGGCACCCGCAGGTCCGAAATGCGATGACCGGGTAATGCCCACCGCGCCGATCCCCGCTTCTGACGCCAGATCACAGGCGTGATCCGTCGCGGCATAGGTCGCGCGTGCGCCCTGGGCATTGTCGCCATCCAGCATGCCCGAACCGGCCCGTGTTCGGGTGAAGAGAAGCTTCGGTGATTTGTTCAGGCGGCCGCCCTGCAGAGCCCTGGTATAATGGCCCAGCAGGCGCACCCCGTGGCTGTCAACACCGTGGACAGACCCGTGAAGCATTGAACCGGTGCAGTCACGGGCGGTTTCTGGATCCGCCCCGATGGCAGTCAGAACTTCGCGGCAGAACCGGGCTAAGTCATCAACCTGAACAGGTTTTGCCATCTCTTTCCTAGCGGTAGATAAGTGTCGGCAACCACATCGTGATGCCCGGAATGAAGGTCACCAGTAACAGGACGGCCACCAGTGGAATCAGAAAGGGTGCTGTACCGACGACGCATTGTTCGAAAGGTATCTTTGCAACCCTTGCAAGAACGTACAGCACCATACCCACCGGAGGCGTCAGAAGTCCCAGCATCAGGTTCAGAACCATGATCACGCCAAAATGCACCGGATCGATACCCAAAGTCACTGCAATGGGAAGCAGCACGGGAACCATGATGGTGATCGCCGCCACAGTCTCCATGAAACAACCGACGGCCAGCAGGATCAGGTTTATCAGCAGCAGAATTACCCAGGGACGGTCGGAAATCGCGAGCAGGCCGGCAGCAAACTGTTCCGGCACGCGGTTGGATGTGAGGATCCAGGCAAAAATCGCAGCAGCCCCCACCACCAGCAGGACCACAGCCGTTGTTTCGATCGTATCAAAACTGACACGCAGGAACCGGGGCAGCGACAGGGTGCGGTACACGACAAGCCCCAGAAAAAGTGCCCAGGCGCAGGCCGCCACAGCAGCCTCCGTCGGGGTGAATGCTCCGGAGAGAATGCCGCCCACGATGATGACAGGGGTCAGAAGCGACAGAAAAGCCCGCTGGAATGTGGACCACAGGACCGACCAGTAAAATGCCTGATCGCGCCCGAACCCTTTGCGCCGGGCCATAACAGCAATCATGATCATCAAGGCTCCCGCCATCATCAGTCCGGGGATGAACCCCGCGACAAACAACTGCCCGATACTGGCCCCCGCGACGACGCCGTAGATCACCATTGGCAGAGATGGCGGAATAATCGGCCCGATGGTGGAAGATGCCGCCGTGATGCCCACGGCGAATTTTGCATCGTATTTTGCATCCCGCATCGCCTTGATCTCTATAGCGCCAAGGCCACCTGCGTCCGCGACCGCAGCACCGGACATTCCGGCAAAAATCACGGATGCCCCGACATTCACATGACCAAGGCCCCCTTTCATCCAGCCGACGAGCGCCAGGGCGAAGTTGAAAATGCGTTCCGTAATGCCGGCTGTGTTCATCAGGTTGCCGGCCAGAATGAAAAACGGAACAGCCAGCAGAGGGAAACTGTCCACGCCGTTGATCATCCGGTGGGCCACTACCATCGGCGGGGGCGAGCCATTGAACACAATGAAAATCGCCGATGACGCGGCCAGAGCAACCGCCACCGGCATGCCGAAAACCAGAAGACCGGCCAGCATCACAAAAAGCCAGATAATATCCACTGTGGCCTGCTCCTAATCGATGGCGCGGATCTGGTCCGCATGTAACTCAGGGTCAATCAGTTTGCTGGTACCGCTGCGCAGGTGGCGCCACATGTTCCAGCCGGAACAGAGCGCCATACAGAAAAATGCAGCGGCAACGATCCAGTAAACCGTCGATTTCGGAATATCCAGGGACACCATCATCTGTCCTGTGCGCCCTGCTATCTGCGCACTGAAGACGCCGAGCATGATGAAAAAGCCGGTCGTCAGCAAATCAATCACAGTCTGGGCAATGCGCCGCCCGGTGCGCGGGATCCATCGGTAAATGAATTCAACCGCGATATGGCTCTGCTTTCGGGTCGCCATGACCGACCCGATAAACGTAACGCCAATCAGCAGAAACCGGGCGATTTCTTCTGTCCAGGCGATGGAGTCGTTTAAGATATATCTCGTAAAAAACTGAAGAAAGACAATGAAGGCCAGAACCCAGAAAATGATCAGAACCAGTGCGTCGTCCCAGCGCTGATCGGAAAGATCAATCTTATCTTCTTCGAGAGTGATCGGTGCCGTCGCAGTCTGGTCAGACTGGTTTTGCCTGCTCATGGCGTATCCTCAGAAATAAGAGTGCAGGCGGGCTCGCGGCCCGCCTGCAAAAGTATAAAAGGCCGGTTTACTTGATTGCCTGCAAACGGTCGTATGTCGCCTGATCCCAGGTGGCCATTTCGCCGTTATGCATCGCCTTTACCGCATCGATGAACGGCGCGCGGTCCACTTCGTTTACCTGCACACCTTCACCGCGGAACCATTCGGCCAGTTCGCCTTCGGCTTTGATGATTGCATCCGTGGCGCAGACAGCGGTCTCTTTGGTCACCTCAGCCAGGGCGGCCTGATCCGCGGCCTCCATCGCATCCCAGGCGGGCCCGCCAACGATCGTTAGCAGAGCATCCGTGATGTGCCCGGTCAGGTTGATGTTGGTCTGTACCTCGTAGAACTTTTTGGCCTGGATCGTCGGCAGAGGATTTTCCTGAGCATCGACCGTGCCCTGCTGCAGCGCCAGATAAACTTCGGCAAAAGCTATAGGTGCCGGGTTGGCGCCCGTAGCTTCGGGGAACATCATATAGAGCGGGGCATTCGGGACGCGGATTTTCAACCCGTCCATATCGGCCGGTGTCATAATCGGCTTGTTGGATGTGACATGGCGCGCACCATAGTATGTCATCGCCGTGATATGGTGGCCGGTGGCATCTGTGTACCCCTGCGACAACTCACCAAAGAGGTCGGAATTGCGGAATTTGTCCCAGTGATCCCAGTCGCGGAACATGAACGGCGCGCCGCCGATCGCGATTGACCCGTAGGAGCGGCCGGCAAACAACTGACCGGTGTAAATGATGTCGACCGTCCCGAAGCCCAGGCCTTCGTTGATGTCGACTTCTTTGCCCAGGGACGACGCGGGAAATACTTCGATCCCATACCGGCCTTCCGTGGCCTCCATCAGCAGGTCGTTCGCGGCCACAGCGCAGGTGTGATATGGTTCGCTGGATTCATAGACATGCGCCCATTTCAGTTTGGTTTCAGCAGATGCCATGGCAGGCAAAAGCCCGAGTGCGGCGATGGCTGATACGGTGGCGAAAAGCATTTTCTTATTGTTCAATTTTCTTCTCCCTATGTTGACGCGGCGATGCCATCAAAGCTGCCGCGTTCTGTGTACAGCCTTGTGCATTATGAGAGATTAGGCAAGCCGGATGAGAGATTTGCTTTTTATGATCTGACGCCGCCGGGCAGCGCGCCTGACGGTCAACCGGTCTCCGGCCTCATGACCAGTCCGCCGGAACCCTACTGCGCCGGAAAGAAAGGAAACCCCGGAACCCGGCACTGATTTTCCGTCCGGGGATCGACATGCTTTCAGACGGGCCGGACGCAGGCTCTGAGGCCGGTGCCGCCGGATCGAAATCTCCTCGCTCGTGTGTGCAACAACACGACGATTCCAGCCGTTCAGGGGGTATTTGTACACTGCCCCGAAATACGCCGCCATGCGTGGCAGGTACCGCGAAGTCCGACGGGCTTCTGACCGTGTTTTCCGCAGATTGTATATGCGCCGGCGGAGTGTTCATCTTTCAGGCAGGGTCCGAAAAGAAAACCGGCATTCAAAGATGCCGCGGACCGATTCAATTTGTTTCGGTCCGGTAATCGGTTAACGTGAGGCTCACATACGCAGAACTGCACACTGTCTGGCTTTGAACCGGACGAACAAACAGGGGAAATCAAATGAGAAGAAAGCATCTGATCACGATTGCAGCGTCACTCGTGGTTTCTGCGCTCAGCTTCACGACTGCCATGGCTGACGTACTCGAAACGATTAAGGAACGCGGCACGCTGATTGTCGGCGTGAAAGCTGACTACAAACCTTATGGATTTCTGGATCCGTCAGGCGCTGTCATCGGTATTGAACCTGATCTTGCCAGGGATGTTGCGGACAAACTGGGTGTGGACGTGGAATACGTGCCGGTTGTCAGCTCAAACCGGATGCAATTTCTGGAACAGGGCAAAATCGATCTGATGATTGCCACCATGACTGACCGGCCTGACCGCCGCGAAGTGGTTCTGATCCCGGATCCTAATTACTATTCCTCAGGCACGAATATTCTCGCGCTCAAAAGCCTCGGACTGACCGAATGGGAAGATCTGCGCGGCAAGCCTGTATGCGGTATTCAGGGGGCTTTCTACAACAAGGCCACATCGCAGAACTTTGGTGCCGAGATTGTGGCGTTCAAAGGCACGGCGGAGGCTTATTCTGCTTTGAAGGCAGGCAATTGTGCGGCTTTCGTTTATGACGACAGCGCGATCGTGGCCAAAACCAACGATCCGGAATGGGCGGATTATGAGATGCCACTTCAGACAATTGACGACGCGCCCTGGGGCCTGGCTGTTGCACTGGGTGAAGAAAACTTTGCGCAGATGATGAGCGATATGATTGTCGACTGGCATAAAACCGGCCGCATTCTTGAGCTCGAGACAAAATGGGGCGTGGAGAACACTCCCTTCGCCAAGGCGATGCACGAAGAATACAAGTAATAAATGCCGGGGCGGGGACTGATCCCCGCCCTCCGGCCGCTTTCCGGGGGCAGCGGATGTGGACTTAATCTTTGACTGGTTTCGCGTCCTGTATCAGGAAACCGGAATAAACCTCCCCTTTCTCTATGATGAATACGACAGAAACCGGATGGTGGACGGCTTTCTGACGACAATCCGGCTGTCACTTGTCTGCCTGTTTTTTTCGGTGATCATCGGTGTGATCGGCGCCTGGCTGCAGGGCTCCGGCTTCAAATGGACCCGCCGTATCGTGAACGGTTATATCCAGCTCTTCCGGAACACACCGCCTTTGGTGCAACTTTATTTTTTTTACTTCGCAATCGGGACGCTGCTTCCGAGAGTAGAAAACGACTGGGGCGGTCAGTCGCCGATCCTGGGCAGTTTTGCCTGGGCGGCGATCTCGCTTTCGTTCTTTGCGGGTGCCTTCAATGTGGAGATTTTTCGCTCCGGGATCGAGGCGGTGCCCAGATCGACCGTAGAAGCCGCCGAGGCACTGGGCTTTTCCAAGCTGCAGATTTACCGGGACATCACACTGCCACTGGCCTTCCGGGTCGTTCTGCCGGCGCTGAACAACAATCTGGTCAACCTGGTCAAGACCACGACGCTTGCCTATGCCATTGCAGTGCCCGAGATGCTTTATGAGGCCAATCAGATCTGGTCAGACAATGTGAACGTCACCGAGATGATGATCTTTTTGCTGCTGGCCTACTTCGTGCTCGTCGGCGTGCTGGTCGGTGCAATGAACCGCTGGGAGCGGGCGATGAAAATTCCGGGGTACGGGTAATGAACTGCAAGACCGATCTGCCCGTTATGCTGCCGGTGAGCAAACCGGAACCTGAACCTTTTTGCGGCCTCAGGGCTTGGCATATCCTGCCTCTTGCCCTGCTGGCCATATTTGGTCCCTCGCTGGCCTTTGCACAGTCGGACGAAGGGGTCCTCAGCCCGCTGGCAGTTCTGATGAACTGGGCGCCGCTGCTGCTGAAGGGGTTTATCTTCAACCTGGTTATCTCGGTCAGCGCCATGGCACTGGGCACTGTTGTAGGCGCAATGCTCGGGCTCGGGCAAATTTCGCTTATCCCGGCGGTACGGGGCGGGTCATGGTTTGTCACGCAGTTTTTCCGTAACGCGCCCTGGCTTGTGCTCTTGTTCTTTGCGATGTTCCTGCTGCCGTTTGAAATTGACCTGTTCGGGCTGAAAATACCTTTCCCCGACTGGCTCAAGGCCATTCTTGGTCTGTCGCTGCCGGTCATGGCCAATGTGTCGGAAATCGTGCGGGGTGCTGTGAATTCCCTGCCCAGCGGGCAGTGGGAGGCCGCAGAGAGCCTCGCCTATACGCGCCTGCAGACACTCTGGCTGATCATCCTTCCGCAGTGCGTGAAGCGGATGCTGCCGCCATGGATGAACCTTTACTCGATCCTGACCATGGCAACGGTGCTGGCGTCGATTGTCGGTGTGTCAGAAGTCATGACACTGACCGGGCAGGCCCTCGCGTCGGAAGGCGGCCGACCCGAGTTACTGGCCCCGTTTTACGGTTTCGTTCTGTTGCTGTTCTTCGTCTACTGCTACCCGATCGCGCGTTTCACAGTGCGGCTGGAAAAGAAATTTGCTGTCATCGGTTGAGGAGACGACATGAGCTGGACACCCGCCGACCCCATGGTTTCTCTGAAGGACGTGCACAAATCCTTTGGTGACCTGAAAGTTCTGAACGGCGTATCGCTGGATGTAATGAAGGGCGATGTGATCTGTATCATCGGGCCGTCAGGATCCGGAAAGTCGACACTGATCCGTTGTGTGAATGCACTCAACGACATTCAGCAGGGCTCGATCCTCGTCGAGGGGCTGGAGGTGAATGACCCGAAGCTGGACAAGCTGGAGCTGCGCAAAAAAGTCGGGATGGTTTTTCAGCAGTATAATCTGTTCCCCCATAAAACAGCTTTGCAGAACGTGATGATGGCCCCTGTGAGGGTGCTCAAACAAGACAAGGCCAAAGCGGAAGCGACCGCACGCGCGCTCATCAAAAAGGTACGGCTCGAAGGCAAGGAAGACGCCTTTCCCGGTGAGTTGTCGGGCGGCCAGCAACAGCGCGTGGCCATCGCGCGCTCTTTGGCGATGCAGCCCGATGTGATCTTGTTTGACGAAGTGACGGCCGCGCTTGATCCGGAAACGGTTGGCGAGGTTTTGCAGACAATTAAAGAACTCGCCGAAGAAGGCATGACGTGTATTCTGGTGACACATGAAATGGCCTTTGCCCGGGAGGTCGCGGATCACATCTATTTCACAGACCGGGGTGTGATCGTGGAACATGGCCCGCCCGCCACGTTCTTTACGAATGCGCAGGATCCCAGGACAAAAGAGTTCCTGAGCCAGATTTTATAGGATTTGAAATTCCGCAGTGCTGTTCAGTCGCGTGGGCATCTTCTTTTGCCGGTCCGCCCGGCTGCCCCGAAGGTTCGACTGAGCAATATCATACTGATGTTGAAGATGCTGCATCCTGTCTGCCCGGTACCCGCCGGACGTTGCGATTGAAAATTTATGTTTGAAAATCCCGGCAACCGGACATCGAAAAATTTTCTCAGCGAAAAACCGGGTATGCGGGGG
This sequence comes from Roseobacter sp., assembly GCF_024639605.1. Taxonomy (GTDB): domain Bacteria; phylum Pseudomonadota; class Alphaproteobacteria; order Rhodobacterales; family Rhodobacteraceae; genus Roseobacter. The sequence goes on from NZ_JAHEHZ010000140.1 coordinate 7,637, forward strand.
AGTGCGTCTTCGGGGCCGGCAGCGGCATCGCGCGCGGCGCATCAGACAGACCGCCGAAACACCGCTTCAGAAAGGCGTCCGGCAAAGCTGCGACTGATTTGCGGCGCAGATCCGGAATGGCTTTGTGGAGTTTAACGACGAATGCGACCGGTTGCGTTAAACGCCCGGCTGAACGACGATCCTGGTCTGGTCCAATGCAGAGACCAGTCCTTGCCTTCAGCTCTGGTTTGCACCCCGCATACGCCGGATCCGTTCGCGGATCGCGCGCCAGTTTCCGGCCTCATCCTCATTTCCGGCCTTCCTGAAACGGTTCTCGCGCTGAGCCGCTTCAAACTCTGCTTTGTCGCCGTGCGCGCGATACAAAGCGCCGGCAATCTCCGTGGTTTTGATGACATCCATGTTTTTCTCCTTTGATAGTGCAGGCAGGCGCCGGTCAGGCGCAGCCGTGAACCTCATCGGCACGCGGCGTGATCCTGTGCGGCGTCACGCAGACGTTCCCGGGTCGTCAGGTGACAAAAAGAAGCAGACTTCTCCTCTGCCTGCGGTCCTGTCGCAGGAGAGATCATCCTTCATTACCGCCGATGAAGTATATATTTCCGGGCGCGGAAAATCAAATCTGCTCCCCGGTTTCTGAGAACGGTGAAACGGCTCCGTGCTGCAGGAAAGCGAAAAGCGTCCTGCTTGTTTTGCCGGGTCTGAACCAACCATGAAAACTGCCCTTGCCGCACAGCAGCCGCTCGTGCCGCGCGCCGCAACCGGCGGCCCGGCGCGGGCTTCCACCGACGCTGCGTAACCGCCCTGCGGTCGGGCTGTTCGCCGCCCCCGCCAGTCACAGCCTCACCTGCCCGCTCCGGATGGCAGGGCTGCTCTTGCGTCAAATCCACAGCTTCAAAGGCGCGGGCTTCGATGTCCATCGGCCTGGTGCGGCCCTCAGGGTCGGTACCGGTGATCATCACGGTCGGACAGAGCTTGTCCTCCTGATTTACCCCGCCTGCCCCGGTGTCCGGCCCGGCCCCGGCGGCGGCGTGCGCATGAACCAGTCAAGCGCCGGATCTTCCTTCGGATCGGTCGGGTTTTCCAGTGCGCTCTGGCGCTCGAAATCCTCCGGACGGTCCAGCAGCACGTCACCGGGCGCAGGGGCGTTGGCCTGCGCCCGGCCTTCGCTTTGAGCTTTTGGTGCAGCGATCCCGGCGGCCCTGAGCGTCAGGGCAAGATGCTGGATCTCCTCTGACGCGGCGGAGTGTCTGGAAAAGCTGTCGACGCACCCTTCCCGCCCGGTGCGTTCCAGCTGGCTGCGCAACCAGTTGGCCTGTGTGAAGCGGTCATCGACCAGGCGCTCGCGCGTGTAAAACTGTGGCGCCTCCAG
>NZ_JAHEHZ010000141.1 GCF_024639605.1 Roseobacter sp.
CAGAAGTGGTGTCATGCGCTGTCTTTCAATGGTTTCGTGCCGGATCTCGCGGGCTGCAGCATCTGCGCGGCCACCCCGATTGCAATCGCCTGCGGATCACGGCCCAGATCCGGCTGACCGATCGGGCAGGTAAGGCGCGCAATGCTTTGCGGGCTGTGCCCGAGGGCTGCCAGACGTTTGTGAAACCGCGCCCTTTTGGTGGCCGATCCGATCAGCCCTGCAAAGCCGAAGCCATGTGCGAGCAGCCGGTGACAAAGCTCCAGATCCAGCGCGTGAGAAAAGGTCACGATCAGATGTTCCGCGTGGAGCGGCGCATGCCGGACCATCAGCGCCGGGTTGGCGGCGGGTACAACTGTAACCCCCTCGGGAACGTCCCCGGGAAAACGGTCCGCTGCGGTATCCACCCAGGAAACGCTTGTGCCGGGCAGGGGGGCCAGGACCTGCGCAAGCGCGCGCCCGACATGTCCCGCGCCCCAGATCCAGACCGCGCGTTCCGGTCGCGATACCGGCTCTACAAACCAGTTGCCGGTCAGCATTGTCTGAACCGGCTGGCCCGTGCGGATCCGGGCGCGCAGGCGCGAGACCGCCAGAGGCGGCGCGCCGGGGCCGCGCATGATTACGTCTTCGGGCAGGGCCCGCGCGGATGCTTCGTCATAGACCTCTGTCAGCACCTGTACCGCGCCGCCGCAACACTGGCCCAGGTCGGGACCCAGCGCGTGGCGGCTCAGGTCACGGTGGCCGGGCGTCAGAGCGGCCCGTGCGGCCAGCGTCGCCGAATGCTCCAGCGCGCCGCCGCCAATCGTGCCGGACTGCCCGTCCTGCCACACCAGCATCGCGGCCCCGGTTTCGCGCGGGGCGGACCCGGCGACAGAGGCCACCACGATCCGCGCCACGACACCCCGGGCGACACAGGCGGCAATCAGGGCCTCGCGGTCAAAGGACATCAGTCGGCACCTCCGCCGCCCGCGCGGCCGACGGCTGCCAGGATTTCTTCCGCTGTGGCCGGAGCCTGCAGATCCGCATAGGTCTCGCCGCAGGATTGTACGGCATCACACAGTGCGGACCACGCAGAGATGCCCAGCATCAAAGGCGGCTCGCCTACAGCTTTGGACCTGTACACCGTTGCTTCGTTATTGGGCGCATCCCAGAGGGCGACGTTGAAGATGTCCGGCCGGTCACAACAGCCGGGTATTTTGTAGGTAGAGGGCGCATGAGTGCGCAACCGGCCTTTGTCGTCCCAGACCAGCTCTTCGGTGGTCAGCCATCCCGCACCCTGCACATAGCCCCCTTCAATCTGGCCGATGTCGATCTCAGGGTTCAGCGACGCGCCGGCATCGTGCAGGATATCCGCGCGCAGGATCCGGTTTTCGCCGGTCAGCGTGTCGATCACCACCTCGGTTACCGCAGCTCCGTAGGCGAAGTAGAAAAACGGCCGGCCTTCGCCTTTGATCCTGTCCCAGGCGAGATCGGGCGTTTTGTAAAACCCGGTAGCCGAGAGACTGATGCGTGCGACATAAGCCTCGGCGACGACCTCGGCAAAACTGTACGTGGCACTGCCAACATGCACCTTGCCGTCTTTGAAAATAACCTCCGAAGGCAGCGTCTGGTGCCGCCCGGCCATCAGGTCTGCCAGACGCGTGCGGATGGTGTCGCAGGCGTTCTGAACCGCCATGCCGTTCAGATCACTGCCCGACGACGCCGCTGTCGCGGATGTGTTCGGCACTTTACCGGTGTCGGTCGCGGTGATCCGCACCGCCGATATATCCACGCCGAAACGGGTTGCAGCCACCTGGGCCACCTTCTGGAAAAGTCCTTGTCCCATCTCGGTGCCACCGTGATTGAGGTGGATGGACCCGTCCTGATAAACATGCACCAGCGCGCCCGCCTGGTTCAGATGCGTCAGCGTAAAGGAGATCCCGAACTTTACCGGCGTGAGAGCGATGCCTTTCTTCAGGATCGCGTTTTCAGCATTCCAGCTTGCAACGGCAGCGCGGCGTGAAGTGTAACCTGCGGTCTCTTCAAGGCGGCTCATCAGATCGGGCAGGATGAAATCCGTGACTTGCTGACCGTAGGGCGTCAGGTTCCGCGGCTCCGTTCCGCCGCCGCCGTAAAAATTGCAGCGCCGCACGGCGACAGGGTCCTTGACCAGGCGGGTGGCGATGTGATCCATGACCCGCTCGATCCCGAGCATACCCTGAGGCCCGCCGAACCCGCGAAAGGCGGTCGCACTTTGTGTGTTGGTTTTCAGCCGGTGGCTGGTGATCCGCACCGCCGGCAGGAAATAGGCGTTGTCAGCATGCAGCATCGCGCGATCCGCCACCGGCAGCGACAGATCCTGCGCCCAGCCACAGCGCGTGTAGTGCGTGAAATCGATGCCCGCGATCACGCCGTTGTCGTCAAAGCCGACCTCATACTCAATGCGAAAGTCGTGACGTTTGCCGGTAATGACCATGTCGTCATCGCGATCATAGCGCATCTTGCACGGACGCCCGGTGGCGCGCGCCGCCACAGCGCAAGCCACCGCAAGCGCATTGCCCTGGCTTTCCTTGCCGCCGAAACCACCGCCCATCCGGCGTGTCTCAACACGCACGCCATGCATGGGCACGCCGATGGCCTCAGCAACCTTATGCTGAATTTCGGTGGGGTGCTGTGTGCTGCTCATCACCACCATATCGCCGTTGTCCTGAGGCAGCGCGGCAGCCGCCTGCCCCTCCAGATAAAAGTGCTCCTGCCCGCCGATCTCCAGTCTTCCGGTGAGCCGGTGCGCAGCACCTTCGATCGCTGCGGCCACGTCACCACGGCCATAGACCCGCGGGCCCTCCTCAAAACGGCTGTTCCGGGCCAGAGCCTCTTCCACGGTCAGGATCGGGTCTTCAGCCTCTGTTTCGACCTGTGCGATGCGTGCCGCGCGCCGGGCAGACAGGTGCGAGGTGGCTACAACGATAAAGAGCGGCTGCCCGAGATAGCTGATGGCCTCTTCCGCAAGCAGCGGTTCATCGTGACTGGACGGAGAGACATCGTTTTCAAAGAGCAGATCAGCCGCCGTGATGACCGCGACGACACCGGGGGCCGCGCGCACGGGCCCGGTGTCGAGCGACAAGAGCCGCCCGGCGGCGATGTCGCTGAGTCCGAAGGCAAGATGCAATGTGCCGGCCGGCATCGGAATGTCATCCACATAGCGTGCGGCCCCCGTCACATGCAGCGGTGCGGAATCGTGCGGCAGTGGCTTTGCGACACTCATGGCCGCACCTCAAGAACGCTGACCGGCGTGCCAGCGTCTTCATGCCAGCAGCGCAGCAGCATATTCCGCGCGGTTTGCATACGGTAGTCAGCCGAGGCGCGCATGTCGGACATGGGCGTGAAATCAGTGCTCATTGCGGCCATGGCCCTGCGCACAGTGTCCTGTGTCCAGGGCTGTCCGGTCAGCGCGTTTTCGGTCGCGATGGCGCGTTGCGGGGTGCCGGACATTCCGCCGAACGCGATGCGGGCACGGCTGACTGTTCCGCCTTCTACCTGAACTGAGAAACATCCGCAGACCGCCGAGATATCCTGATCAAAGCGTTTGGAGAGCTTGTAGCAGCGCAGCCGGTCGGGCTGGCGGGGAACGGTGATTTTTTCCACAAATTCGCCAGCGCGGCGATCCTGTTTGCCATAGGCGAGAAAGAAGTCTTCGAGCGGTATACTGCGCCGCCTGTCGCCCTGCCGCAGATGCAGGGTCGCCCCCAGCGCGATGAGAGCCGGCGGCCCGTCCCCGATGGGAGAGCCATTGGCAATGTTGCCGCCGATGGTTGCCGCATTGCGCACCTGTACGGAGCCGTATCGCCGGATCATCGCGGCAAACGACGGGTGCAGATCTTCCATGACAGGTTCCAGTGCTGTCAGCGTCGTCATCGCACCGATGTGAATCTCATCCGCAGTGACGTTCACGCCCTGCAGGTCCGCGCAGCCGTTCAGGAAGGCGATCTGGTCCGGATCGTGAAAATTCTTGGTGACCCAGAGACCGACATCCGTGGCACCTGCAACCAGTGTGGCATCGGGGTTGTCGGCATACCACTGCGCGAGCGCATCACTGTCAGCCGGCTGAAACGCGGCGGGGGAATTCCCGCCGCTGCCCGTAGCCTCAGCGACGGTCGGCTTTTCGGCCGGAGGCGGCGGGGCATCGCGCATGTGCTCCGGTACGGGGGAGCCGGCCGCGGCCTCTGCGGCGCGGATGATCGGCGCATAGCCCGTGCAGCGGCAGAGATTGCCGGCCAGTTGCACATCATGATCTGTGCGACCGTTCAGGTGCGCCGTGGCCATGGTGACGATGAACCCCGGTGTGCAGAAGCCGCATTGCGATCCGTGATGGCCGACCATCGCCTCCTGCACCGGGTGCAGGGTGCCGTCGGGTCCGGCAATGCCTTCGACGGTGCGCACGGATTTTCCCTGAAGCTGTGGCAGGAACAGAATGCAGGCGTTGAGCGCCCGCGCGCCCGCCTCATCCGTGACCATGACGGTGCAGGCACCGCAGTCACCTTCGTTGCAGCCTTCCTTGGTGCCGGTCAGGCCACGGGTTTCACGAAGCCAGTCCAGCAGGGTCGTGGTCGGCGCCACATCGGTCAGCGCCAGTGTTTCTCCGTTCAGGCGAAACGTAATGTTCATTTCGTCAGATCCGCCGCAGTACCATGCCCCCTTCGCGTCCGGTGTTCGATGCGGCGTAGAACACAGGACAGGCAATACCGGGTCCGAAGCTATGCGCGGGGCGCGTCACTTGGCAAGGGAAAAGGGGAAATCTTCGAGCCGCCGCGTCCCCCGGTGCTGAAAAAACAGAGCGTCGTGCGGAACGCTCTGGCGGGTGCCGGGCGTGTCATTTACGGTCCTGATATGAGCACCGATCCCCGATTCATTCACCTGCGCACCCATTCCGAATACTCGCTGCTGGAAGGGGCATTGCGGCTGAAAAAGCTGCCCGCGCTTTGCCGCAAAGCGGGCATGCCCGCAATGGCGCTGACCGATACCAACAATATGTTTGCTGCGCTGGAGTTTTCCGTGGCGATGTCGGATGCCGGCGTGCAGCCCGTTCTCGGTTGTCAGACCGATCTTACCTATGTGGTAACCGGCCCGGGTGAAAAGCCGGCAGCCCCGGCGCCCGTGGTTCTGCTGGCGCAGTCCGAAGCCGGCTATGAGAATCTGATGAAGCTGAACTCGTGCCTTTATATCGACAAGCGCGGGCAACTGCCGCAAATGACGCTGGAGGAACTCCGGTCTCATGCGGGCGATGTAATCTGTCTGACCGGCGGACCTGACGGGCCGGTGGGGCGATTGCTGCAGGCCGGTCAGCACGCTGCGGCTCAGACGCTGATGACGGATCTTAAGGAGGCCTTCGGCGACCGGTTGTATGTGGAACTGCAACGCCATCCCGGCGAAGACGGTCAGCCCGCGGCCGAGCGCCTTACCGAGCGAGGCTTCATCGAGATGGCCTATGCGATGGATCTGCCGCTGGTGGCCACCAATGATGTCTATTTCCCCGATGCGAAAATGTATGAGGCGCATGATGCGCTGATCTGCATTGCCGACGGCGCCTATGTTGATCAGCAGGATACGCGCCGGCGGCTGACCGCACAGCATTACTTCAAGTCACAGTCTGAGATGGTCGCGCTTTTTGCGGATCTGCCGGAGGCCGTTGAAAACACTGTCGAAATCGCTAAGCGTTGCGCCTTTCAGGCATATCGTCGGGATCCGATCCTGCCGAAGTTTGCCGATGACGAGGTGCAGGAACTGCGCCGCCAGGCAGAGGCCGGTCTGAAAGACCGGCTCGCCGTTATCCCCCATGCCACCAGCGTCGAAGAGTATGAAAAACGCCTTGAATTCGAGCTCGGCATCATCGAAGGCATGGGCTTTCCGGGCTATTTTCTGATCGTTGCCGATTTTATCAAATGGGCCAAGGATGGAGACATCCCCGTCGGGCCGGGCCGCGGCTCGGGTGCCGGCAGCCTGGTGGCCTATGCGCTGACCATCACGGATCTTGACCCGCTGCGCTACAACCTGCTCTTTGAGCGCTTTCTGAACCCCGAACGGGTCTCCATGCCGGACTTCGACATCGATTTCTGCATGGACCGGCGCGAAGAGGTTATCCGCTACGTCCAGGACAAGTATGGCCGCGACAAGGTGGGGCAGATCATCACCTTTGGCGCGTTGCTGTCCAAAGCCGCCGTTCGCGATATCGGTCGGGTGCTGCAGATGCCTTACGGCCAGGTGGACCGGCTGTCGAAAATGATCCCGGTCGAGGGCGTAAAACCCGTGAGCATTGAAAAGGCGCTCGCGGATGAGCCGCGTCTGCGCGAAGAGGCGCGCAACGAAGAGGTCGTGGCAAGGCTGCTGGAGTATGGCCAGCAGGTCGAAGGACTTTTGCGCAACGCCTCGACCCACGCCGCCGGTGTCGTGATCGGAGACCGGCCACTGGATCAGCTGGTCCCGCTTTACCAGGATCCGCGCTCTGACATGCCGGCAACCCAGTTCAACATGAAATGGGTGGAGCAGGCGGGTCTGGTAAAATTCGACTTTCTCGGGCTGAAAACGCTGACGGTCATCCAGAACGCCGTCGATCAGATCAAGGCCTCCGGGCGCCATCTTCATATCGCTGCTGACGGCACTGAGCTTTTCGCCCCGCCCGAAGGCCTGGAAGACGATATTGCCACCATACCGCTGGATGATGAGGCCTCATATAAGCTCTATGCCAGTGCCAAAACGGTCGCGGTTTTCCAGGTGGAAAGCTCGGGCATGATGGATGCGCTGAAGCGCATGAAACCCACCTGCATCGAGGACATCGTGGCCCTTGTGGCGCTCTACCGCCCCGGACCGATGGAGAACATCCCGACCTATTGCGAGGTTAAGAATGGTCAGAAAGAACTGGAATCCATTCACCCGTTGATCGACGATATTCTTAAGGAAACACAAGGCATTATCGTTTATCAGGAACAGGTGATGCAGATCGCCCAGGTCATGGCCGGCTACAGCCTTGGCGGTGCTGATCTTCTGCGCCGCGCGATGGGTAAAAAGATCGCCGAAGAGATGGCCAAAGAGCGCCCAAAATTCGAAAAGGGCGCGATGGAAAACGGGGTCGAGAAGAAAAAAGCGACCGAGGTTTTTGACCTCCTCGAAAAATTTGCCAATTACGGCTTCAACAAATCCCACGCGGCCGCCTATGCGGTGGTCAGCTATCAGACCGCGTGGCTCAAGGCCAATCATCCGGTAGAATTTATGGCCGGCGTGATGAACTGCGATATCCACCTCACCGACAAGCTGGCGGTTTATTTCGAAGAGGTACGCAAACAGCTTGAACTGCCATGGGTGCCGCCCTGCGTGAACCGCTCGGATGCGACGTTCAGGGTCGAAGAGGGCGCGCTGGTCTATGCGCTTGGTGCGCTGAAAAATGTGGGCGTCGAGGCCATGCGACTGATTGTCGAGGCGCGGGGCCCGAGGCCCTTTGCCACGCTCTATGATCTTGCCCGCCGGGTCGATCTCAAACGCGTGGGCAAGCGTCCGCTGGAAATGCTCGCCCGCTCCGGTGCTTTTGACCAGCTCGACAGCAACCGGCGGCGTGTTTACGCAGCGCTTGATGCTCTGGTGGGGTATTCGGCGGCGATCCATGAGCAGAAAGCCTCAAACCAGGTCTCGCTTTTCGGGGAAGCCGGCGAGGACCTGCCCGAGCCGCGTCTGCAGCCCGTGGACGACTGGCTGCCGGCAGAACGGCTGGCCGAAGAATTCAAAGCGGTGGGCTTTTATCTCTCCGGCCATCCGCTCGACGATTATATGGGCCCGCTCAAACGCAAAAACGTGCTGACCCTGGACGAGATCCTGGAAAAGGCTGCGCGCGGTCCGCTCAACGCCAGGATCGCTGGCATCGTGGCGGGGCGTCAGGAGCGCAAATCGGCGCGCGGCAACCGGTTTGCCTTTTGTCAGATGTCCGACACCACGGGCGCCTATGAGGTCACGCTTTTCTCCGAAGCACTTGAGAAATTCCGTGAGCATCTGGAGACCGGATCAAAGGTTGTCGTGGGTGTCGAGGCAACCCTGGAGGCGGATCAGCTCAAGCTTCTTGCGCGTTCGGTCACGCCGATTGATACGGTGGCAGCCGACGCCGGTGGTATGGGTCTGCGGGTTTTTGTTGAACACCCCGACGCGGTGGCCTCGGTCGCCAGTGTGCTCGCGGGGGCGACACAGGCCGCGCGCGGGGCCGGGCGCGGCCCGGTGCAGCTTTGCCTGATGGATCCGGGTCTGCCCGGCGAAGTTGAGGTCGATCTGGGTCAGGAGTTCGCCGTCAGTCCGCAGATCAAAGGGGCGATCAAATCGCTGCAGGGCGTGCTCGAGGTCGAAGATATCTGATCAGTAATGCGGCGGGCGTTCATCGCCCATGACCACGCCGCCGGTCTGTTCGGCGTCACGCTGCCCTTCGCGCTGCATCAGCATGTGCACACGCCGGTTCAGGGTGGTGATTTCCTTTTCCTGCCGGGCCACAACGTCCGAGAGTTCCTCAACCGTGCGGGTCAGGTGGGCGATCTGTTCTTCCATCTGTCGGGTCATGGGCATCCTCCGGTCCGCTCAGGGCTCTAGCATGGGGCCCGGGGTTCGAAAAGAGCGGTGCGCGCCGCGCTTGTCTCACGCAGCCCCATCCGCTAGACCGCGCGCGAAACCTGCCACAAAGGGAATCCCATGGGCAAGCCAAAGAAGACCCCCCGCCCGAAGGCCGAGACGCCCAAAGGCTTTCGCGATTATTTTGGTGCCGAGGTCACTCAGCGCACTGAAATGCTGCACAAAATCGCCGGGGTCTATCATCGTTATGGGTTTGATGCGCTGGAAAGTGCGGGCGTCGAGACGGTTGAGGCTCTTGGCAAATTCCTGCCCGATGTGGACCGCCCCAACGCCGGTGTTTTTGCCTGGCAGGAAGACG
>NZ_JAHEHZ010000037.1:0-23255 GCF_024639605.1 Roseobacter sp.
AACCAAGCCGGAATGTCGTTGAAAACGGCATCCGGGCGCTGAAGGCGATCTGGCACCGCGGTGCGGTCGATGCCGATGGCAAAACCGGCGACGGTGCCGGCATCCACGTGCAGATACCAGCAAACTTCTTTTACGATCAGGTGCGCCGCACTGGCCATCAGCCGAAGACGGACCTGCTGATGGCGGTGGGGCAGGTATTTCTGCCGCGCACCAACTTTGCCGCACAGGAGACCTGCCGGACCATCGTGGAGACCGAGGTTCTGCGCATGGGCTATTATATTTACGGCTGGCGCCATGTGCCGGTGAACATCTCGGTGCTCGGTGAAAAGGCCAATGCGACACGGCCCGAAATCGAGCAGATCCTGATTTCCAATATCAAGGGCGTGGATGAGGAGACATTTGAACGCGAACTGTACGTGATCCGCCGGCGCATCGAAAAGGCAGCTCTCGCAGCCCAGGTACCAACGCTTTACATCGCCTCGATGTCCTGCCGGTCGATCATCTACAAGGGCATGATGCTGGCCCAGGACGTGGCCGAGTTCTACCCCGACCTGATGGACGAGCGGTTTGAGAGCGCCTTTGCGATCTATCACCAGCGCTATTCCACAAATACATTCCCGCAGTGGTGGCTGGCACAGCCCTTCCGGATGCTGGCTCACAACGGTGAGATCAACACGCTGCGCGGCAACCTGAACTGGATGAAAAGCCATGAGATCCGCATGGCGTCGTCAACCTTCGGCGACATGGCAGAGGACATCAAACCGATCGTAGCTGCCGGCTCGTCGGACAGTGCCGCCCTTGATGCGGTCTTTGAGGTACTGGTCCGCGCGGGGCGCAACGCGCCGATGGCCAAGACCATGCTCGTGCCCGAATCCTGGTCCAAGCAGGCCGTGGAACTGCCCCAGGCCTGGCGCGATATGTACTCCTACTGCAACTCGGTGATGGAGCCCTGGGACGGGCCCGCCGCCCTTGCAATGACCGACGGTCGCTGGGTCTGCGCGGGGCTGGACCGCAACGGTCTGCGCCCGATGCGGTATGTGGTGACGTCTGACAATATGCTCATCGCGGGCTCGGAGGCGGGCATGGTGCCGCTTGATGAGGCCAGGGTGGTGGAGAAGGGTGCTCTGGGCCCCGGACAGCTGCTGGCGGTCGATATGAAAAACGGTGGCCTCTTCCATGACACTGAGATCAAAGACAAACTTGCCGCCTCCCAGCCCTTTGGCGAATGGGTCGGCAAGATCAACGATCTCGACAGCGAGCTGGGCGGGGTGACCGAAAAGCCGCTGTTTACCGGTGGTGAGCTGCGCCGTCGTCAGGTGGCCGCAGGCTATTCGGTCGAAGAACTCGAGCAGATCCTCGCACCAATGGCCGAGGACGGCAAAGAGACGATTGCCTCGATGGGGGATGATACACCTTCTGCCGTGCTCTCGGGTCAGTACCGTCCGCTCAGCCACTTCTTCCGGCAGAACTTCAGCCAGGTGACGAACCCACCGATCGACAGTTTGCGTGAATTCCGCGTGATGAGCCTCAAGACGCGGTTCGGCAACCTCAAGAACGTGCTTGATGAGGACAGCAGCCAGACCGAGATCCTGACACTCGACAGCCCGTTCATCGGTAATTCGCAGTTTGAGGAGCTGAAAAAGCACTTCAACGCCGAGCTGGTGGAGATTGACTGTTCGTTTGAGACGGGCACGCTTTCTGCCGGTTTGCAGCGTATCCGCGCAGAGGCCGAAGACGCCGTGCGTTCGGGCGCGGGGCACATCGTGCTGACCGACCAGCACTCGGGCGAGGCACGTGTCGCTATGCCGATGATCCTCGCCACAAGTGCTGTGCACAGCCACCTGACGCGCAAGGGTCTGCGCACCTTTACTTCGCTCAACTTGCGGTCGGCGGAATGCGTCGATCCGCATTATTTCGCTGTGCTGATCGGATGCGGCGCGACGACGGTAAACGCCTATCTTGCCGAAGACAGCCTCGCCGACCGGATTGATCGGGGCCTGCTGGACGCCAGCCTCACAACGGCCATCGCGCGTTACCGGACAGCCATAGACCAGGGCCTTCTGAAGATCATGGCCAAAATGGGTATTTCGGTCATCTCGTCCTATCGCGGTGGGCTGAATTTCGAGGCCGTGGGCCTCAGCCGCGCGATGGTTGCGGAATATTTCCCCGGCATGACCAGCCGGATTTCGGGGATCGGCATCTGGGGTATCCAGCACAAAGCCGAGGAAGTGCACCGCAAGGGCTGGAGCGGCGACGGATCCGTTCTGCCGATCGGCGGCTTTTACAAGGCACGTACATCGGGCGAAACACACGCCTGGGAAGCGACATCAATGCACATGTTGCAGATGGCCTGCAACCGCGCTTCCTACGAGATGTGGAAGCAGTATTCTGCGAAGATGCAGAGCAATCCGCCGATTCATCTGCGCGACCTGCTGGACATCAAACCGCTGGGCAAACCGGTACCGATCGAAGAGGTCGAAAGCATCACTTCTATCCGCAAGCGGTTCGTCACGCCGGGCATGAGCCTTGGCGCGCTGAGCCCTGAGGCGCATAAGACGCTGAACGTTGCGATGAACCGCATCGGTGCGAAATCCGACAGCGGCGAGGGCGGCGAGGATCCGGCGCATTTTGTCCCCGAGCCCAACGGCGACAACCCATCGGCCAAGATCAAGCAGGTGGCCTCGGGGCGTTTCGGCGTGACGGCGGAATACCTCAACCAGTGTGAGGAGCTGGAAATCAAAGTGGCCCAGGGCGCCAAGCCCGGCGAGGGCGGACAACTGCCCGGCATGAAGGTAACAGACCTCATCGCCCGTCTGCGACATTCCACTAAAGGTGTAACCCTGATCAGTCCGCCGCCGCACCACGATATCTACTCCATCGAGGATCTGGCACAGCTGATCTATGATCTCAAACAGATCAACCCGCGCTGCAAGGTCACCGTCAAACTCGTGGCCTCCTCGGGTGTGGGCACGATCGCGGCAGGTGTGGCCAAGGCCAAGGCTGATATCATCCTGATCTCCGGCCACAACGGCGGCACAGGTGCCAGCCCAGCAACCTCAATCAAATACGCAGGCCTGCCGTGGGAGATGGGCCTCACCGAGGCGCATCAGGTGCTGGCGATGAACAACCTGCGCGAACGCGTGACGCTGCGTACCGACGGCGGGCTGCGCACCGGGCGCGATATCGTCATGGCGGCGATGATGGGGGCCGAGGAATATGGCATCGGCACCGCGGCACTCATCGCGATGGGCTGCATTATGGTGCGCCAGTGCCAGTCCAATACCTGCCCGGTGGGTGTGTGTACGCAGGACGAAAGCCTGCGCGCGAAATTCACCGGTAATGCGGATAAGGTCGTTAATCTTATCACCTTCTACGCCACAGAAGTGCGTGAGATTCTCGCACAGATCGGCGCGCGAAGTCTTGATGATGTAATCGGGCGCGCCGATCTGCTGGCGCAGGTCAGCCGCGGATCAGCGCATCTTGATGATCTGGATCTCAATCCGCTGCTGATTACCGTCGATGGCGCGGCTGAAATCGTTTATGACCGGTCCAAGGCGCGCAACCCGGTGCCTGATACGCTGGATGCTGAGATCGTGCGGGATGCGGCGCGCTTCCTTGAGGACGGCGAAAAGATGCAGCTTTCTTATGCGGTGCAGAACACGCACCGTACCGTGGGCACCCGCACGGCAAGCCATATCGTGAAAAAGTTCGGCATGAACAATGCGTTGCAACCCGATCACCTGACGGTCAAGCTCTCGGGCTCTGCCGGTCAGTCGCTGGGCGCTTTTGCGGCACCGGGGCTTAAACTGGAGGTGTCGGGCGATGCCAACGACTACGTGGGCAAGGGGCTCTCGGGCGGCATGATTGTCGTACGCCCGCCCATGGCCTCGCCGATCAAAGCCTGCGAAAATACGATCATCGGCAACACGGTGCTTTACGGTGCCACGGCGGGCTATCTCTTTGCCGCCGGACGGGCGGGCGAGCGATTTGCCGTGCGCAACTCCGGCGCAAATGTCGTGATCGAAGGCTGCGGCTCCAACGGGTGCGAGTACATGACCGGCGGTGTAGCTGTGATCCTCGGCGAGATCGGTGCCAACTTCGGTGCAGGAATGACTGGTGGCATGGCCTATCTTTATGACCCCGACGGTAAAGCGCGGCCCATGATGAATATGGAAACGCTGGTCATCTGCCCGGTCACGACAGATCACTGGCTGGGGCAGCTCGAAGAATTGCTCGAGATGCATCTGCGCGAAACCGGCAGCCGCCGGGTCGCGGATATCCTGCAACACTGGGACACCGAAAAGCGCAAGTTCCTGCAGATTTGTCCCAAAGAGATGCTGGATCATCTGCCCGATCCGCTGGGGATTGAAGACGCGGCCGTTCCTGCGGAATAATCGCCGCAGCTTTCGGTTCACAAGACGCCATGGCCCGCCTATACCCGGGCCATGGCGAAGCGGAAAACCACCCGTCGAAAGAAGAAAAGCCCCGGCGCACCGCAACTTTTTATAAAAGCGCTGCGGCGCTGGGTTTTTCGTATTTTGCTGGGCGGGTTCGTGGTGGCCGCACTCGTGATGGCCCTCGGTGTTTTTGTGGCGCCCTGGACCACGCCCTATATGTACGGCGAAAACCGCAGGCTGGGTGCCGTGAAATACGACTGGGTGCCGATGGCGCAGATCGCCCCGGTCATGGCGCGTGCGGCGGTGGCCGCCGAAGACGCAAATTTCTGCACCCACTGGGGTTTTGATGTGCGTGCCATCCAGGATGCGATCGAGGATGGCGGCAATCGTGGCGCCTCGACGATCAGCCAGCAGACGGTGAAAAACCTCTATCTCTGGCATGGGCGGAATTACACGCGCAAAGCGCTGGAGGCGCTGCTGACCCCGATGCTGGAACTGGTGTGGTCCAAAGAGCGGATTCTCGAAGTGTATCTCAACATTGCGGAGTTTGATGAAGGTGTGTTCGGCGTGGGCGCTGCCGCACCACATTATTTTGGTGTCCCGGCCAGCGATTTGTCTGATGTGCAGGCCGCGCGCCTTGCGGCGATCCTGCCTGATCCGAAGGGGCGCTCGGCGTCGAAGCCGTCGGACTTCGTCCGCAAGCGGGCGCAGCAGATCCTCTCAGGGGCGGCGACAATCAGCAAAGACGGCCGTTCGGCCTGTTTCCAGAGTTGAAAACGACCGTCTGAAAGGGCATTGAAGGTATAGCACCTGACAATCACGGATTCCGCCCGAATGGCCCGCCTGTTTCACGTCCCGCTCTCTCCTTTTTGTCGCAAAGTTCGTCTGAGCCTTGCGGAAAAGAAAATCGAGGTGGAACTGGTGGAGGAGAAATACTGGGAGGAAGACCCGGATTTCATGCGGCGCAACCCTGCGGGAAAGGTTCCGGTGCTGCGGCTTGACGGTGTGATGATGGCCGAGAGTGCCGCCATATGTGAGTATATCGAAGAGACCCGGCCCGAACCGCCGCTGCTGCCCAAAGACCCGATCGCCCGGCAGGAAGTGCGGCGTCTGGTGGGATGGTTTGATGACAAATTCCACAATGAGGTTACGTCAAGGCTGCTCTACGAGCGCGTGAATAAAAAGGTCATGGGTCAGGGGTATCCCGACAGCGGCAATGTGAAAGCCGGCGCCAAAGCCATCCGCTATCATCTCGATTATATGGCCTGGCTGCTCGATCACCGGCGCTGGCTTGCAGGTGATGCGATGACACTTGCGGATTTCGCCGCGGCTGCGCACTTCAGTTCGCTGGATTATATCTCCGACATCGACTGGAACCGCTCTGAGGTGGTAAAAGACTGGTATGCAAAGATAAAATCGCGTCCGGCCTTCCGGTCGATCCTCGCGGACCAGGTCTCGGGCTTTCCGCCGCCAAAGCATTACAATGACCTCGACTTCTGATGAGCTTCAGCCGGGATCTGCCGGTTGCCGGATCGCGGCGATGGGTTCGGGCAAGATGACGATATGCAGGCTCTGAAAGACCGGCTGGTCGCGCAGGCCCTCGAAGAAGGGTTCGTTGCCGCCGGTATCTGTCGCCCGGACGCGGTGCCTGAGGTGCCGGAGCGTCTCGCCGCATTTGTGGCAAAGGGCTATCACGGACAGATGGGATGGATGGCGGAGCGCATGCACTGGCGCGGCAACCCGGCAGCGCTCTGGCCTGAGGCGCGCTCAGTCATCATGCTGGCCGAAAGTTACGCACCTGACGAAGATCCGCTGTCGGTTCTGGGTCAGCCTGACCGGGGCGCGGTCTCGGTCTATGCCCGGGGCCGCGATTATCATGATGTGGTGAAAAAACGCCTCAAACGCCTGGCGCGCTGGCTGATCACGCAGCAAAACTGCGAGGTGAAAGTCTTTGTCGATACCGCCCCCGTGCCCGAAAAAGCACTGGCGCAGGCCGCCGGACTGGGTTGGCAGGGCAAACACACCAATCTGCTTAGCCGGGATTTTGGCAACTGGGTGTTTCTGAGTGCAATTTTCACAACACTCGATCTGCCGCCGGATGAGCCGCAGAAAGAACATTGCGGTTCCTGTCGTGCCTGTCTCGATATTTGCCCAACTGATGCTTTCCCGGCCCCCTGGCAACTCGATGCGACCCGCTGCATCTCCTATCTGACCATCGAACACAAAGGGCCGGTGCCCGAAAACCTGCGCCGCGGCATCGGCAACCGCATTTATGGCTGCGACGATTGTCTGGCGGTCTGTCCATGGAATAAATTCGCCGTCGCGGCACAGGACATCAGACTTCTGGCCCCCCCTGATCACACAGCGCCTGCGCTGGAAGACCTTGTGTCGCTGGACGATGCGGCGTTTCGCGCGATGTTCGCAGGCTCTGCGGTCAAACGCATCGGACGCGACCGGTTCGTGCGCAATGTGCTTTACGCGATCGGGAATTCCGGCCTTGCGGATCTCGCTCCGGTCGTGGCCGGCCTCACCGGGGATGCCGATGCGGCAGTGGCAGATGCGGCGCAATGGGCTTTGGCGGAACTGAACGCATGACGCGGAGGGACAGAACGATTTATCATGTGGTGCGAATAAAGATCTTGTCTGAGGTGTCCGGATGACGCTTTTACTGGGCGTCGATACCGGCGGGACTTTTACGGATGCGGTGCTGATCCGGGATGAAACTGAGGTTGTCTCCTCGGCCAAGGCGCTGACCACGCGCCATGATCTGGCGATCGGCATCGGTGAAGCGGTGCGCGCGGTGCTCGTGGCATCCGGAGAGAATGCCGGGGATGTCGCTATGGCATCGCTCTCCACGACGCTCGCGACAAACGCGCTGGTGGAAGGTCAGGGCGGGCGTATCGGGCTGATTTACATCGGCTTTCGGGCGCGGGATCTTGATGTACATGGTCTTTCAGAAGTGTTGCGCGGGGACCCGGTTCTGATCTGTGAGGGCGGGCACAATCATGCGGGCGGAGAGGCTGCGCCTCTTGATGAAAAGGCAATTGCAGATTTTCTGGAATTGCATGGTAAGGGGGTCAGCAGCTTCGCGGTGGCGGCACAGTTCGCTACACGCAACCCGGCGCATGAACTGCGCGCTGCTGAAATGATCGCCGCCGCGACCGGGCGTCCGGTGTCTGCGTCGCATCAGCTTTCGTCCCGCCTCAATGGTCCGAAGAGGGCGGTTACGGCGGTGCTGAACGCGCGGTTGATCGGTATGATTGAACGTCTGATCGGACGGGCAGAAGACATCCTGAAGCAGACCGGGATCAGCGCGCCCATGATGGTTGTGCGTGGTGACGGCGCGTTGATTTCCGCAGCCCAGGCGCGCGAGCGACCGATTGAGACGATCCTCAGCGGCCCCGCGGCCTCGATCGTTGGCGCACGCTGGCTGACGGGTGCTGAAAACGCGCTGGTCAGCGATATTGGCGGGACGACCACGGACATTGCCGTTTTGCGCGATGGTCTGCCCGCGATCGATCCGGCGGGCGCGCGTGTCGGACCTTACCGTACGATGGTTGAAGCGGTTGCTATGCGCACGACCGGCCTTGGCGGAGACAGCGAAGTTCACATCGTGGCTGAAGGCCTGAAAGGGGGGGTGCACCTCGGCCCCGGGCGTGTGGTACCGGTCTCTCTGCTGGCCGGAGAAGCGCCCGGGATCGTGCATGCGGCGCTTGATGCGCAGTTACGATCAACTGTTCCGGCAGAACATGACGGACGCTTCTTGCGCGCTGTGGCCGGGCAGCACGCCGAAGGTCTGGGTGCGCGGGAAACGGCACTGCTGGAACGGATCGGAACAGCCGTGCACCCGGCGGGCGATATTCTGCGCGCACGGCTTGAGCATGGCGCGCTGAAAAGGCTGGTGGAGAGGGGCCTCGTTCAGATCTGCGCGGTAACCGCATCAGATGCGAGCCATATCGTGGGCACCCTTGACGCATGGGATGCGGATGCCGCGCGCAAGGCGCTGATGCTCATGTCGCGGCGCCGCACGGGCAGCGGGAACGTTCTGGCACGTGGTGCGGAAGCGCTGGCCCGGATGATTATCGATCAGTTGACCCACCAGACCAGCGTCGCGCTGCTGAAATCCGCTCTGGCGGAAGAGGGAGAAGGTTTCGGACCGGCGCCTGAAGATCTTGCAGAACATGTTCTGATGCAGCGGGGCCTGAGCGGGCACCGGGGCCTGCTGCGTATCGATACCGGGCTGAACCTGCCTGTGGTGGGCCTCGGGGCTTCGGCGCACGCCTATTATCCGGCGGTCGGGGAACGCCTTGGGACCCGGATGATCCTCCCCGGTCATGGTGGTGTTGCGAATGCAATCGGTGCTGTTGCCGGACAGATAACCATGCGGCAAAGTGGTACTGTAACTTCTCCTGGCGAGGGCCGTTTCCGGATACACTCCGCCGGCGCGCCGAAAGATTTCACGGATCAGGAAACGGCGCTTTCCGCTCTGGAAACCCTGCTCCGGAGCGAGACCGAGACCCGCGCCCGGTTGGCGGGCGCTGTGGATATCCAGATGCGGGTGTCACGTGACATCCGAAGCGCCGATGTCGAGGCGCGCAGCGTTTTCGTCGAGGCGACGGTCACTGTGGAGGCGACAGGCCGGCCGCGTGTCGCCAGTGGCTGAGCCGCTTATGACGCCAGCCGCTGAGGTGGCCGCGTCGCTTCAATGCCTGCCCCGACATTGAACTCGGCTGTTATTCTGCCCAGCGAGGCGACCTCACTGGCAAGTGACTGCGTGGTGGTCCGGGTTTCCGTGAACATCGCGGCATTCTTCTGAGTATCGCTGTCGAGGTTCCCGATCGAATTAGTGATATCCGAGAGACCCCCGGACTGCTCAGCGGCTGCCGCTGCTATATCGTCCACCATCGTCGCAACCTCCGACACATACTGCTCGATTTCCGAGAGCGACTCTCCCGTCAGTGAGACAAGATTAACGCCCTCATCGACCTGCTCCGAGGATTTGGAGATCAGCCCGGCGATACGGGTTGCTGCCTCCGATGATCTTTGCGCCAGAGCGCGCACTTCCGAGGCCACGACGGCAAACCCGCGACCCGCGTCCCCTGCGCGCGCGGCCTCGACCCCGGCATTCAACGCGAGAAGATTAGTTTGAAACGCGATGTCGTCGATGACTGAAGTAATCGAAGAGATTTCAGAAGAGCCGGATGAGATTGCGTCCATTGCCGCCCGTGCCCGCGCCATAATATCCGTTCCGCTGGCGGCGCGGGATTTGGTTTTCCGGACCACGTCACTGGTTTTCTCCGCATTTTCAGCTGTCGATTTGACCGAGGCTGCCATCTGGGTAATGGCGGCTGCGGTTTCCTCCAGCGAGGCGGCCTGACTCTCGGCCCGGCTGCTAAGGCTTTCTGATGCCCGGGTGATTTCCGTGGTTCCGGCCTGAATTTCCTCTGTGGATTTCACCACACTGCTTACCAGTTCAAGCAACCGTTTCTGGGTCGCGTTGAAGTCCTGGCGCAGTTGCTCAAACTCGGTTGCAAAGGGCGTATCGAGAGACACTCCCAGATTACCCTCAGACAGTTCCGCAAGACCGCGGCGGATGTCGCCCACAGCACGCACGCGCGGTGTTATATCGACTGCGTATTTCACGACCTTTACCGGTTTGCCGGCGGGCCCGAACACCGGATTATACGTTGCCTGTATCCAGACATCAGAGCCGTCCTTGTGGCGCCGGCGAAAATCACCCTGATGAAATTTTCCTGCGCGCAGGACGTTCCAGTGCTTTTCGTACTCTTCCTGTTCAGCCTCGCCTTCGGGCATGAAGATGCTGTGATGCTTCCCCATCACCTCATCCAGCGAATAGCCCATAGCATCAAGAAACAGGTCATTGGCCTTGCGAATTTCCCCGTTCATATTGAATTCGATCACTGCCTGCACCCGTGAGATCGCGGTCACCTGGTCGCCGGCCTGCTCGCGTTCGGTGACATCGGTCGCGATCTTCATCACGGCGATCTGCCGCCCGTCTGAATCGAGTACAGCAGAATAAACGCACTGCAGCCACAAAAGCCGTCCGCCTTTTCCGAAACGACGGAAAACTCCCGATTGCAGTTCCCCGCCGCGGGCGTCCGACCAGAATTTCTCATATTCCGCAGTGCCCGCATAAGAGGGATGTACAAACATGCTGTGATGTTTACCGACCACCTCGTCACTGGTGTAACCCATGGCCTCCAGAAACCGGTCGTTTGCTTCGCGGACGGTGCCGTCGAGCTCAAATACAATTTTGGCCTGTTCGCGGGAGATTGCCTCGAACTGGCTGCGCGCGTTGCGCACCACGGTTTCGCGTTCGGTCACATCGCGGAACATTTTCACCATGCACGACGTGCCCTCGCAGGAGCACGGCACAGGCAGATAGGTCGCAGACAGCCATACCGGCCTGCCCGTACCGGTCACCCGGGGCACGATTTCCGAGCTCGTTTCCGCCTTGGCAATCGCATCCCAGAATTGCTTGTCGTGACGGTAGGGTTCGTCAAATTCGGCCAGAAACGCGTCGTGGTGCATGCCGATTGCCTGGTCTGGCTTATATTCCATTATTTCGCAGAATTTATCATTGGTCCGGGTGACCTTCCCGTCACCATCGAACCACACCATGGCGTGAGACCGTCCGAGCGCCTCAAAAAGTCCCTCGGCATCATTGTTTATCTCAGAAGTATCTTCGGTTCTGCGAGCGAAAAAGCGCATCTGTGTCTCCTGCAACAATGCGCGCTTGTATCTTACCGGGGATTAAGAACCTGTTTATTCGGATGATGACCGTTGCCGGCCACCGGACCAGCTTCAGTTGCACCCGCCTCCCGCCTCAGCGTGACGGCAGCGCCTCGGAAAGCGCTGCCGCCTGGGATCACTCCGCAGGCTCTGCGGAGACGGTGCGTTTCGGCAAAACCCAGCCGGGTCTCGGGAAGTGGCAGGTGTAGCCATTTGGGAACCGCTCAAGATAATCCTGATGCTCAGGTTCCGCTTCCCAGAACGGGCCCACAGGCTCCACTTCGGTCACAACCTTACCCGGCCAGAGCCCGGAGGCCTCAACATCAGATATTGTGTCCAGGGCCACCTGTTTCTGGTCCTCGTCGACATAGTAAATCGCCGAGCGATAGCTGAGCCCGATGTCATTGCCCTGGCGGTTCGGCGTTGTCGGGTCATGTATCTGGAAAAACAGCTCAAGCAGATTGCGGAAGCTGGTCACCTCCGGATCAAAAATCACTTCTATGCCTTCGGCGTGGGTGCCGTGGTTGCGATAGGTCGCGTTCGGCACATCACCGCCGGTATAGCCCACACGTGTTGAAATCACACCCGGCCGGTTGCGAATGAGGTCCTGCATGCCCCAGAAGCAGCCGCCGGCAAGTACTGCGCGTTGATGGCTCATGCCACATCCTCCACCTGACTGATATAATCGCCGTAGCCCATCGCTTCCATATCATCGCGATGCACAAACCGCAGTGATGCCGAATTGATGCAATAGCGCAAGCCGCCACGATCACGGGGGCCGTCGGGAAAAACATGGCCCAGGTGGCTGTCGCCGTGCGTGGAGCGCACCTCGGTTCGGATCATTCCCAGGGTGCTGTCGCGCAGTTCCTGCACATGCGCCGGCTCGATGGGTTTGGTAAAACTGGGCCAGCCACAGCCGCTCTCGTATTTATCCGCAGAGGCAAAAAGCGGCTCGCCGGACACGATGTCGACATAGATGCCAGGCTCTTTGTTGCCCAGCAGCTTGCCGGTGCCGGGGCGTTCGGTACCGTTCTGCTGGGTCACGCGAAATTCCTCGAGTGACAGCTTTTTCAGGGCTTCGTCGGTCTTTTTATACTCGGGCATATGATGCTCCTTTCCCTTTGCAGTGAAAGATATGGTGCCGTGCGCGAATGAAAAGAGGAAACTCTGCGACCTGTGATCACGTGTCTGCGTACAAAGACGCTCTATATTGCCACCCAACAGCAGGAGAGGATGATAATGAAACTTCTGAGCATCATAGCAGTGAGCCTTTTTTCCGCCACCACAGCACTGGCGGGGATGGGCCCGCACGTCTTCACGAACATCGATGGCGGCAGCCATAATACTGCCGACTGGGCAGGACAGCCCGTGCTGGTCGTCAACACCGCTTCGCAATGCGGCTTTACTTACCAGTATGACGGGTTGCAGGCGCTCTATGACAAGTACCGGGATCAGGGTCTTGTGGTACTCGCCGTTCCGTCTGATGATTTCAATCAGGAACTGGCGAGCGGCGAAGAAGTCAAAGAGTTCTGTGAGCTGAATTTTGCCCTCGATCTGCCAATGACAGATATTACCCGTGTCAGAGGCAAAAGCGCGCATCCCTTCTACAAAGACCTGCGCGCTGATAGCGGATTTGTGCCGCGCTGGAATTTCAACAAGGTGCTGATCGGCCCGGACGGGTCGGTTGCGGGCACCTGGGGGTCGGGCACAAAACCGATGTCGGGTGATATCACGGGTGCGATTGAGGCTTTGCTGAACGGGTCGTGAATGCCATTCTGCTCCCGGGGAGGAACATGGACATGGCACAGGACAAGTCACCCGGGCTGGACGCAGCCTATGCGCTGAAAACGCCCGACGACAACCGCGCGCTTTATGCCGGCTGGGCTGAGACCTATGACGAGACCTTTGCCGCGGCAATGGATTTTCTGATGCCGGGCCACGTCGTGCGGATCTTTTCCGACCTGGGCGGCGCGGGCCCCGTTCTGGATGCGGGTGCCGGGACCGGTCAGGTCGCAGCAGCCTTCGACGCGCAGGGTCTCAGGGACATCGACGCCGTGGATCTTTCGCCGGAGATGCTGGATGTGGCGCGCGGCAAGGGGCTTTACCGCCATCGCCTCGTCGCAGATCTGACGCAGCCACTGCCGCTTGAGAGCGGCATTTATAACGGCGTGGTAAGCTCGGGTACGTTCACCCACGGACATGTGGGCCCGGAGGCGCTGGATGAGCTGATGCGGGTCGCAGCCCCGGGCGCACTCTTTGTGCTGACCGTTAAGACAGAGCACTTTGAAGAGCGTGGTTTTGACGCGAAATTTTCAGGTTTCGGCGAGGCAATCCGCGATTTCAAAAAGTTCAGCCTGCCAATTTACGGCCCGGCGGCGCAAGGACCGCACCGCAGCGACGAGGGTCTCGTGGTCAGCTTCCGCAAAGTCTGAGCGCGCGATTATTCCGTGTTCCGCCAGACCAGCTTTGCTGTACCGCCTTCGAGACCCGGGCTGATGCCATAAGCCGCCCTGTAGCTTTTGGAGAAATGCGACAGAGAGCGAAAGCCGCAGGCCACACAGACGTCGGTTACGGAAAAGTCGGTCTGGCGCAGAAGATCGCGCGCTTTGGCCAGACGAAGGCGCAGGTAGTACCGCTTTGGTGAGCTGCCCATATAGCGGGCGAAGAGCCGTTCCAGTTGTCGCGTCGACAGCCCGATCAGATCGCATATTTCATCCGGCGACATGGGATCTTCGATGTTGTTGGTCATGATCTGCAGGGCCAGCGCGAGTTTCTGATTACGGACCCGGGGCCGGGTTATGAGTGCCACCCTTTGGGCATGATCGGGCAGTCGCGGGTTGGTATAAACCATCTGATCGGCGACCCATGTCGCCAGATCAGCACCGTAATCGGTCCTGATCCGGTCGAGCATCATATCCATCGATGCAGCCCCGCCCGCCGTTGTGAAAACCCGTCCGTCATTGGAAAATATATTATCCTCCATAATCACATCAGGCAAAATTTCAGTGAGGGCTGCGCGGTATTCCCAGTGCGTTGTCACCCGCTTGCCCGAAATCAGCCCGGCCAGGGCGAGCACATAGGTGCCCGAGGACAGGGCACCGAAATCCATGCCCCGCCGCACCTCGCGTCTGAGCCAGCTCAGCAACTTTTTCGAAGTATTGCGGCCGACATCCTCGCCCGCGCAGATGACAAGTGTTTCATCGCGTGCAAGCTCTGTCAGGGGCCCGTCAGTTGCCGTGGTCACACCGTTATAGGCCGCGACCGGCTCGCCGGTCTCTGAAAGCACCCGCCAGGTGTAGAACGGACCACCTGTCGGGTAACGGTTCGCAAGGCTCAGCGCTTCGAGCGCACAGGCAAAGCCCAGTTGCGAAAAGCCGGGGATCAGGACAAACGCATAGGATTTCGGGCCGGCCGCCGGTGTCATGGCACTGTCTTTCGCGGATCTCACTGCCGGATGCTAGCGCGGGCAACGCCTGGATCCTGTGCGGTTTACGACGCTCTTTGTCGTGAAATCTGCACCGCCAGGATGCCAAGTGCGATGATCGCGACCCCGATGATATCCCGCCCGCCAAGCGGTTCAGACAGCAGGAGCGCCGCCACAGCCACCCCCAGAAACGGATTGAGAAAGTGAAATGTCGCAGCCCGCGTGGCCCCGATCCGGTTGACCAGCCAGAACCAGACAAAGGTCGCGGCCAGCCCGGGCACGATGGTCGTATAAGCAAAGGCCGCCGCCAGCTCCCAGGTCGGGTTGAGGCGCGGGGTTTCGAAAAGAAGCGTTGCAAGGCCGCAGGCGACACAGCCCACCAGCATCTGCAACCCGACGATCATCAGGAAATTTCCGCCCGAGGTGGCCCCCCGCACCGAGAGCGTGGCAATCGTGAGGGCCACCACACCAATGCCGCAGAGTATCAGACCGGTGATGTCCACGCTGCCGTTGATGCGCGCGCCCATGATCAGCGCCACACCCGCCACCCCGGCAATCAGGCCGGCGATGCCCAGAGGCCGCAGGCGTTCGCCCAGAAACATCCAACCGGCAAGCGCGACCAGCAATGGCATCGTCGAGGCGATGATCGCCGCCACGGAGGCCTGGATGGTCTGCATGGCAACGAAATTGAGGCCCAGATAGACGGCATTCTGCAGCACGCCGAAGATCACGGTCGCGCGCCACTGCGCGGGCGTCAGACGCCATGACTGGCCAAGGGCCAGCGCTATACCGACGCCGAGGCACCCCGAGATGAGATAGCGCAGGGTCAGCGCAGCCATGGGCGAAGCATCTGCCACGATGATCCGCGCGGAGGTAAAGGCCGACGACCACATCATTGCAAAGGCGAGCCCCATCAGTATCGCGCGAATGTCCATGAGATGCCTTTGATTTCCCGCCTGCCTGTCGCCGGACAGTCGGCCAGATCGCAGATGCGCGCAAGAGGTATGCGGCCCCCGGTTTCAGCCGGAAACCGCGACAGGTGCAGGGCAAAGAGCGAACCTGCGACCGGGTGAAAGGGAGACGGTCGACGCGGGCGCAATGAAGAACTGCTTCTGGCCCGGACCTACTGGTTTGGACTTTTGGCGAGAACAGTCGGAACGGTGCGTGTTTTTCGACTTCTCGTGATGGCGATCGCACCAAGCACAAGGGCGCAGGCGATGGCCTGGGGTGATGTGATCGCCTCGCCGAATGCAAAAATTCCGACAGCGAACATGGTTGGCAGTTCCACGCTCCCGACAACCGCAGTCCGGGAGGTGCCAATGACAGGCGAGCAAACGGTGTAAATGAGTTGCGGGACAAGCGCTGTAATCAGGCCAATTCCGACGATCAACAGCCAGTCAGACCGGTTTCCGGGGAGCAATTCAGCAATGTCAGACCTTAAAACGAGCGGTGCAAGGCCCAGTATCGAGCCCACCGAAACTGAGGCGATGCGTGCAAGGGGTGCGATCCGGGACAGTTTGTGCACCAGCACGCAAATCCCGAAACCGAAACCGCATGGCGCTGCGAGTGACATCACCAAGAGTGGCAACTGTTCGATAGGGACAGAGGCCGGTGATCCCGCGATAATCGCCGCCAGCACGATCAGGCCAGACGCTATTGACGCACGCCGCGTGGGGGCATCGGCAAACAAGGCCCGGGCGATGACAATCGTGAATACCGGATAAGTCATGTAAAGCACGCCCACGGTGGACGCAGGTAACGTTTTCAAAGCCGTTACATACCCTATCCATCCAAGCCCCATAACAGCTCCGGCGGAAAGGCCCCAGACGATCTCCCGCCATGCTTTCCGGTGCGTGAAGAGAAGAGGGCACAGCACAACTGCAGCGACGATGTAGCGATAAAATGCGACGGCATAGGGCGCCACGCCTTGTTCAGTCAGTCCCCGGCTGAAGTAAGGAACCAGCCCAAAACAGATTGATGCGAAAAACACTCCCATCACCGCGACCGGGTATGGAACCGCTGGCCGGGATTCAGTGGAAGCTGCTGTCATTCGGTACGGCTATCATGCGTCCGGCATGGTGTCCCGCGATACTTGCCGAGTATCAGCTTTGTCCGGCCGTACCGCGCTCTGATTGATCAGATCAACCGCACCGGCACACTAAAAAAGGGCCACCCGAAGGTGACCCTTTGACAGGTAGCATGTACCGGGATTAACCGTTCACGCTGTCTTTCAGCGCTTTTGCAATGGTCATCTTGACCACTTTGTCAGCGTCTTTCTTGAACTGTTCGCCGGTCGCAGGGTTGCGGACCATGCGCTCGGGCCGCTCGCGGCAGTAGATTTTGCCAACGCCGGGGAGTGTCACAGCACCGCCACCGGATACTTCACGGGTGATCAGCGAGCACACCGCATCCAGTGCAGCGCTTGCGGATTTCTTGTCTGTGTCCATCTCTTCGGCCAGTGCGGCGACGAGCTGGGTTTTTGTCATTGGTTTGGTTGCCATCTTATTATCTCCTTCGCTGCCCGATCAGTAGGGCCTCATGCATCGAATCTATCCGGATGTTGTGTAAGAACACAACGATTAGTAGTGCATATTAAGGAAAAACATGCGTTTTTTAACGGATTTTCGCCTGTTTTCCCGGGTCAGAGGAATGCAGTCTCCTCAAACGAGCGCAATTTCCTGCTGTGGATGCGTTCCAGCGGCATGTTCCGCAGGTGCTCCATAGCGCAGATTCCGATCATCAGATGCCGCGCGACCTGTGTTTTATAGAAGTCAGAGGCCATTCCGGGCAGCTTCAGTTCGCCGTGCAGCGGCTTGTCGGAGACACACAGAAGCGTGCCGTAGGGCACCCGGAACCGGAACCCGTTGGCGGCGATTGTGGCACTTTCCATATCGAGCGCCACAGCCCGCGACTGGCTCAGCCGCTGCACCGGTCCGCGCTGGTCGCGCAGCTCCCAGTTCCGGTTATCAAGGCTCGCCACCGTGCCGGTGCGCATGATCCGCTTCAGATCGTACCCTTCGAGTTCGGTGATCTTTGCCACCGACTGCTCAAGTGCGATCTGAATCTCGGCCAGCGCCGGGATCGGCACCCAAAGCGGCAGATCATCATCGAGCACCTTATCCTCGCGCAGATAGGCGTGCGCGAGTACGAAATCTCCGAGCTGCTGGCTGTTGCGCAGCCCCGCACAGTGGCCGACCATCAGCCAGGCATGCGGACGCAGCACGGCGATGTGGTCCGTTGCGGTTTTGGCGTTTGACGGCCCCACGCCGATGTTCACCAGCGTAATCCCCGAGCCATCGGAGCGCTTGAGGTGATAGGTGGGCATCTGCGGTGTCCTGGCGGTCTCCGCCAGCGGCGCATCCGCATCGGTGATCTCGGCGTTGCCGGTCGAGACAAAGGACGTGTAACCTGACTGAGGGTCACGCAGCTGCGTTCGGGCATAAGCCTCGAACTCGGAGACATAAAAGTGGTAGTTGGTGAAGAGCACGTGGTTCTGGAAATGCTCCGGGTCTGTGGCCGTGTAATGCGACAGCCGCGCCAGAGAATAGTCCACCCGCTGCGCTGTGAACGGGGCCAGCGGGCCGATACCGTCCTCGCTGTTGAGTGTGCCGTTCACGATGTCATCGTTGGTGGTGCTCAGGTCCGGCACGTCAAAGAAATCGCGCAGGGTAAAGTCTGCAGCACCTTCCTGTGGCACTGTCGTGCCGGCATCGCTGGCCACGGCAAAATGAACGGGCATCGGCGTGTCGGAGACGCCGACGATCACCGGCTGGCCGTGGTTCTGGATCAGCAGACCGATCTGTTGTGTGAGATAGGCGCGAAAGAGATCCGGACGCGATATGGTCGCAGCATAAGTACCCGGCGCGGAGACATGGCCAAAACTGAGTCGGGTGTCGACCTGCGCATAGCTTGAGGTTGTCAGCGACACCTGCGGATAAAAAGCGCGGACCCTGCCCGATGGCGCACCGTTTGCCATTGCCTCCATGAAATGCTCACAGAGAAATTCAGTGGCTTGCGCATATAGCTCTTCAAGCCGCGCAACGGCGGCCTTTGCATCGTCGAAGGCTTCGGGGGCCGCACTCTGCGGTGTCAGGATATCGCTCATGAGACGGGTTCCAGTACGGGAATGAATTCAAAAGTGCGCACATCCACCAGCCCCAGATCGGAAATCCGCAACTCCGGGATGACCACGAGAGCCAGCAGCGAATGCTGCATATAGGCATTGTTGAGCGTGCAGCCGCAGTCGCGCATGGCCTGCATCATCCGCCCGGTCCTTGCCGCAACTTCCGATGCGGGGCTGTCGGACATCAGGCCAGCCACCGGCAGTTCCACCAGCGCGCGTTCCTCGCCATCCCTGAAGATCACGATACCGCCACCGACCTCGCCCAGCCGGTTCGCTGCCATCGCCATATGCGCGGCATCGGTGCCCACGACGATCATATGGTGACTGTCGTGCGCCACGGTTGAGGCCATGGCCATAGGCCCCTCATAACCGAAGCCCGACACAAAAGCGTTCGTCACCTGGCCCGTGGCGCGGTGACGTTCAACAAGAGCAATCTGACAGACCTCACCTGTGGCCTGCACACGGCCCTCGGTTACGGGAAGCTCGAATTTCAGCGCCCTGGTCGGCGCCTGGTTCTCGACGACACCGATGACATTGGCCGTCACAGCATTGGCCCCTGCGGGCGCTTCGATCCCGAAATCTTCCGCTCCCAGCTCTTTGCCCATACGGACCGTCCGGCGCGCCGAATCCGGCCAGTCGTAATGCGGGCAGTCCACGAGGCATTCGCCGTCGCGCGCCACGATCTGACCGCGCGCCATTACCAGCTCAACGGGCAGGGTTTTCAGATCTGACGTCAGGATCACATCCGCCCGCCGGCCCGGGGTCAGCGAGCCGATCTCGCGCTCCAGACCGAAGTGTGTGGCCGTGTTGATCGTCGCCATCTGCAGCGCCACCACCGGGTCACAGCCGCAATCAATCGCATGGCGCACGACCCGGTTCATGTGCCCGTCATTCACCAGCGTTCCGGAATGGCAGTCATCCGTGCAGAGGATCATATTGCGCGGATCGAGCCCCTTTTCGGTGATTGCGGTGATCTGGCTTTCCACGTCGTACCAGGCAGAGCCGAGACGGATCATCGACCGCATCCCCTGGCGCATCCGGGCCACGGCATCCGCCTCGCAGGTGCCTTCGTGATCATCCGCAGGCCCGCCCGCGACGTAACCGGCAAAGGCCTGCCCGAGATCGGGCGAGGCATAGTGCCCGCCCACGGTTTTACCCGCGTTCTGCGTCGCAGCGATCTCAGCCAGCATCTTCGGGTCGGCGTTTGAGACGCCGGGAAAATTCATCATCTCTCCCAGACCGATGATCCCGGGCCAGGACATCGCCTCGGCCACATCCTCAGGCGAGATCTCATAGCCGGTAGTTTCCATGCCCGGCGCCGAGGGTGCACAGGAGGGCATCTGCGTAAAGATATTCACCGGCTGCATCAGCGCCTCGTCATGCATCATGCGCACACCCTCAAGACCCAGCACATTGGCGATCTCATGCGGGTCGGTGAACATCGACGTTGTGCCATGCGGAATAACTGCACGGGCAAATTCCGCAGGCGTCAGCATGCCGCTTTCGATATGCATGTGCCCGTCACAAAGCCCGGGGATCATGAAACGCCCCCGCGCGTCGATCACCTCAGTCCCGGGCCCTGTGCAATAGCCGGCATCAGGCACGACACAGGCAATGCGGCCGGCTACAATAGCGATGTCGTGTGCGTCGAGAATCTCGCGGGTATGGACATTGACCCATTTGCCACCTTTGATGACGGTGTCCGCAGGCGTTCTGCCGGTGGCCGTTGCGATCAGCTGTTCTGCCACATCGGGCCAGGCGGGGAAGGGTGTGTGCGACATATCCTTGCCTGACACGTGTGCTGGCAAGGTTCAAGCGGGGAGGGCGCAAATGGAATACGAAACCGTCACGGCAGAGGATTTCGGCAAATCTTTGCGGGGCATCGGGATCAATCTGCTGGTGCGCGACGTGCGCAGAACCGCGCGGTTTCTGGAAACCGTCTTTGAGACCGGCATTCACCGGCTGAGCGACGATTTTGCGATCGTGACCTGTCAGGGCGGAATATTTCAGCTGCACAGCGATGGCACCTATCATGCTAATCCTCTGCTGGGGCTCCTGCCTGAAAACCCGCCGCGCGGGGCCGGTGTCGAAATCCGGTTTTACGGAACCGACCCTGATGCGGCGACGGCCCGCGCAGAGGCCGCGGGCGCCATGGTGCTGCAGGCACCGACAGACAAACCGCACGGGCTGCGCGAGGCGTATATTCTGTGCGACGACGGATACGCATGGGTCCCGAGCCGGCCGCTCTGAGGGAACCGGCGGGGCTGCCGGCGGGTTGGACCGCACCTGAAACAGACAAAATAGCGGCCCCCTTTGAAAATCCCTTCCTCCCTTACATACAGCCCTGATACCGGACCGGGCATCCGGCGCCGTCGCTATGGCAAGGGTTTTGGCTATGTTGCCCCCGACGGATCAACGATCGGCGACAAGAATGAACGCGTGCGCCTGAGTGCTCTGGGGATCCCGCCAGCATGGGAGGACGTCTGGATTTCACCGGACCCCGACGGGCACCTGCAGGCCACAGGCCGGGATGCGCGCGGGCGCAAACAGTACCGGTATCACCCCGAATGGACGGCCTGGCGGGACCGTGCCAAATATGATCGCCTGGCGGATTTCGGAGAGATGCTGCCGCGCATCCGGCGGCGCATCCTTTCGGACCTCAAAGAGGACACCGGCGACAGGGTCTGTGCCGTGGCAAGTGTGCTGGCCCTGATCGACAGGCTGTCGATGCGCGTAGGGCATCCGGCCTATAGTCGTGAGAACAACAGCTTCGGGGCGACGACGCTGCGCCGCCGGCATCTGGAGCTGGACGGCGATACAATGATCCTGCGCTACCGGGCCAAGGGCGGCAAAAAGGTGGTGCGGCGGGTGCGCGACAGCACGCTCAACCGCACGCTGACGCGACACGGGTATCTGCCGGGACCTGCACTGGTGAGCTGGCTGAGTGACGGCGGCGAGGCGCACAGGGTGACCTCGGACGAGGTTAACGCCACAATTGCCGAGATTACCGGCGACAGCCGCATGACCGCGCGCACCTTCCGGACCTGGAACGGCAGTGCGGCGGCGCTTGAGTCGGCCCTCGCGCTGGAAAAACCGACAATCCGTGCCGTGTCGGAGGCTGCAGCTGAGCGTCTGCACAACACCCACACCATCGCTCGCAACAGCTATATCCACCCCGATGTGATCGCTCTGACCGACGTTTCGTCCGACGTGCGGGACAGGCTCGCGCGGGAGGCACCGGAGAAAACCGGATTGCGCCGTGCGGAAGAACAGCTCCTGCACCTGCTTGGCGGTTCGGCCTGAGCGGATTTTTATGGCGCCGGCCCCGAACCCGTGCTTGGATAACAGTACGGCAATCAGGGAGCGTGCAGATGGACGGGAACGACACACGGCTGAATATGGATCACTGGCAGGAACGCGTGGATCTTGCAGCAGCCTTTCGCTGGACCGTCCGGCTCAATATGCACGAAGCGGTCGCCAACCATTTCAGCCTCGCCATCAACGAGGACGGCACACGCTTTCTGATGAACCCCAACCAGGTGCATTTTTCGCGCATAAAAGCCAGCGACCTGATTGTGGTGGATGCCAATGATCCCGATACGCTGAAGGGCCCGGATGCGCCGGACCCCACCGCCTGGGGTCTGCACGGCGGGCTGCACCGGCACTGTCCGCATGCGCGCTGTGCAATGCATGTGCATTCGCCTTATGCTACGGCGCTGGCCTCACTCGCAGACAGTCGTCTGCCGCCGGTTGATCAGAACGCCTGCATCTTTTTCAACCGTTATGTGATCGACGAAAGCTATGGTGGCCTTGCGTTTGAGGATGAGGGTGAGCGCTGTGCGCAGCTTTTTGATGATCCGAAGAAGAAGGTCATGATCATGGGCAACCACGGCATCATGATCATCGGCGATACAGTTGCCGATACCTTCAACCGGATGTTCTACTTCGAACGCGCCTGCCAGACCTATATGCTGGCGCTGCAGACCGGCCAGACGCTGCGGATACTCTCTGACGAGGTGGCCGAGAAAACGGCGCAGGAAATTGAAAACTACCCGGAACAGGATGCCCGCCACCTGGCGGAACTCAAAGCAATCCTCGATGAAGAAGGAAGCACCTATGCCAGCTGATGCGGAAGCGCGCGAGGCAGGGCGCTGGAATTTCCGGCCCGCCACGCCACTGGCGCAGAACCCGCTTTTTCAGTGGCCAATGCGACCGCGCGCGATCCTGCAGTGGTACAGCGCCTACTGGCTTGAGGTCTCGACCACGACACTCTGTCTTGTGCTGTCCCTCGTTGTCTATTTCGCCGTTTTGCCGGAACTTGCGCAGATGCAGGTGCTGGCCTGGGGTTGGGTGGCAAAGGTATGGCTGGCCAATCTGGTGCCGCAGATCGCCTGCGCGGGCACCCTTCATTACTGGCTGATCATGCGCAAAGGACAGGGTGACAGGACGAAATACGACCCGCGCGATCAGACGCGCAGCAACGGAACCTATACCTTCGGGCATCAGGTATATGACAATATGTTCTGGCACATCGCCAGTGGCATAACGCTCTGGACGG
>NZ_JAHEHZ010000037.1:23355-27487 GCF_024639605.1 Roseobacter sp.
CTGATCCATTTCGTGCTGCCCGGCCATCCGCTGCACGTGCTGTTTCACGGCTATGTGCAATCAACGCATCCGGTCTTTTCGCATTCGGGCTTTGAGGAAATCGTTGTGGCGGATAAGCGTCAGCTGAAGGCGGGTGTGTTTTTTCATCAGCTGCATCACCGGTATTTCGAGTGCAATTACGGCACGGTGGAGATGCCCTGGGACCGCTGGTTCGGCAGCTATCACGATGGCTCGGCGGCAGCCACTGACGAGACAAGGGCCCGCAAAAAGCAGATGTACACCTGATGCAGGCCGGGTTTGTTATCGATGATCTCAAATGCTGGACGAGCACGCGCCGTCCGGGCTAGCCGGGAAATGTAGTCTTACGTTCCTGATACAGCTTTGAGATGGCATGACACATGACAACCTACGGACTGACCGACGAGCACCTTATGATTGCGGAGACCGTCCGCAGTTTTGTCGAAAAAGAAATCTACCCGCATGAGGCGCTGATTGAGAGAACGGGCGAGGTTCCCGGCGAGATCGCGCAGGAGATAAAACGAAAGACGCTCGAGATTGGGTTTTATGCCTGCAACTTTCCCGAGAGCGTCGGATGTGCCGGGCTGAACCATCTGGAGTTTGCGCTGGTGGAGCGCGAACTGGGACGTGGCTCCATGGCGCTGACGCATTTCTTCGGACGGCCGCAGAACATTCTGATGGCCTGCACCGGAGATCAGGTGGAGCGGTACCTGATGCCCGCCGTGCGCGGCGAGCGGATGGATGCGCTGGCGATGACCGAACCCGGTGCCGGATCAGACGTGCGAGGGATGAAATGTGCTGCGGTACGTGACGGAGGGGACTGGGTCGTCAACGGCACCAAGCATTTCATCTCCGGGGCTGAGCACGCAGATTTTGTTATCGTCTTTATCGCAACCGGAGAGGATCAGACGTCAAAGGGTCCGAAAAAGCGCATCACAGCCTTTCTGGTGGACCGCGGCACCCCGGGTTTCACCATTCGTGACGGGTATAAATCGGTCAGCCACCGTGGCTACAAAAACATGATCCTCGATTTTGACGACTGCCGCCTGCCGGACGCGCAGGTGCTGGGCGAGGTCGATGGTGGCTTTGAGGTGATGAACACCTGGCTTTACGCAACCCGCATCACCGTGGCCGCGATGAGTGTCGGGCGCGCGCGCCGTGTCTTTGATTATGCAGTGAATTACGCCGCTGAACGCGAACAGTTCGGCCAGAAGATCGGGAAATTTCAGGGAGTGAGTTTTCAGCTTGCCGATATGATTACCGAAATCGATGGCGCTGATCTGCTGACTTTGGCGGCGGCCGATCGTCTGGACCAGGGCCTGTCGGCGAATCGCGAGATTGCCTCGGCCAAGCTTTTCGCCTCCGAGATGCTTGCCCGGGTGACGGATGCCGCCATCCAGATCCACGGGGGTATGGGTTTGATGGATGATTATCCGCTGGAACGGTTCTGGCGCGATGCGCGGGTGGAGCGCATCTGGGACGGAACCTCGGAGATCCAGCGACACATCATCAGCCGTGATCTGCTGCGGGCGCTGGGTGCATGAGTTTTTATGCCTCCGGCGGGGATATTTTCGAGCCAGAGAAGGGGGGCGGTTGTGTCCGGTAGTCTGACGAGATTGCTGCGCCCTGAATCTGTTGTGGTTATCGGCGGTGGTACGTGGTGCCGGCAGGTCGTGCGGCAGTTGCAGATCATGGGGTTTCCCGGGCAGATCTGGCGGGTGCATCCGCGTGCCGATGAGGTTGAAGGCATTGCGGCGGTGCCGGCGCTTACGGATCTGCCGGGCGTGCCGGATGCAGCCTTTATCGGAGTCAACCGGCATCAGACGCCTGAGGTTGCCGCAGCGCTCGCAGCAATGGGGGCCGGTGGCGCGGTGTGTTTTGCCTCCGGGTTTTCGGAGGCGCGGGCAGAGGATCCTGCTGCAGGTGATTTGCAGCGAAGGCTGGTTGCCGCCGCCGGAGAGATGCCGGTACTGGGGCCCAACTGTTACGGGTTCATCAATGCGCTTGATGGTGTCCTTCTCTGGCCGGATCAGCACGGATGTAAGCCGGTGACCCGCGGCGTGGCGCTGCTGACGCAAAGTTCGAATATCGCGATTAATCTGACGATGCAGCAGCGTCAGGTTCCGGTGGCATTCGTTGTGGCCTGCGGGAACATGGCACAGACAACGCAGGCCGCAATTGCGATGGCGCTGCTGGATGATCCGAGGATCACTGCGATCGGTCTTCACATCGAGGGATTTGGCGAGACCGGGGCCTGGCACCGTCTGGCGGTAAAAGCAAAGACCCGGGGCGTGCCGCTTGTGGCGCTGAAAGCCGGTGCTTCCGAGCAGGCACAGGCAGCAACGGTGTCTCATACCGCCTCGATTGCGGGCAGTGACGTTGGAGCGGATGCATTGCTGCGCCATCTGGGTGTTCCCCGGCTGCGCGATCTGCCGTCGTTTCTGGAAGCGCTGAAGCTGTTGCATATGGTGGGGCCGTTGCGTTCGCCGTCACTTGCTTCGATCAGTTGTTCCGGGGGCGAGGCAAGTCTGATGGCAGATGCGGTGGTCGGTCGGTCGGTCATGTATCCGCCACTCACGGCCGAACAGAAAAAAGAACTTGCCGCAGCGCTCGGACCCATGGTCGCACTTTCCAACCCGCTGGATTACAATACCTATATCTGGGGTGACGCGGCGAAAATGGCGGCTGCATGGCGTCCGATGGCATCACCTGACACGGGCCTTTTGCTCATTGTTCTGGACTATCCGCATACCGATCCCGGCGAGTGGCGCAGCGCCACAGAAGCCGCGATTGCAGTCGCGGCAGACGGGGTATGCCCGGTAGGTGTCGTCGCCACCTTACCTGAACTGATGCCGTCTGATGTGGCGCGCGAGCTGGTGGCGGGTGGCGTCATCCCGCTTTATGGTATCTCGGAGGCGATTGCCGCGGCGGAGGCTGCAGTAGTTCTGCGGGCACCCGAAACGGCACCCCCGTTGCCACCGGGGCCGGGGTGCGCCGTCGCTACCCTCACCGAAGCAGAGGCCAAGGCGCTGCTTGCAGAATATGGTCTGCACGTACCCGGATACGCCGGCGGACTTGCGGCGCATGAAATTGCCGACCGGGCCGCCGGGCTGTGCGCGCCGCTGGTTCTGAAGGCGGAAGGCATGGCGCATAAATCGGACAGCGGTGGTGTTGTGACCGGGCTGAGCCATGCAGAGCTGGCAGCCGCGGCGGACGGGATGCAGGCGCAGCGCTTTCTCGTGGAGGAAATGGTGACCGGGGCGGTTGCGGAACTGCTTATCGGCGTGGTGCGGGACCCGGCACACGGGTTTATCCTCTCGGTTGCTGCCGGGGGCGTGACTGCGACGCTTCTGAACGACAGGGTGTCGCTTCTGGTGCCAGCGCGGCGCGACGCTGTGCAGAACGCCATCGCCACGCTGCGCTGCGCTCCGGTGCTGCAGGGGTACCGCGGGCGGTCCGCTGCGGATATGGAGGCGATCCTCGATGCGGTCATGGCGCTACAGGACTGTGTGATTGCGCTGTCGGACCGCATCAGCGAAGCTGAGATCAACCCGCTGATCGCAACGCCAGGGGATGCGGTTGCTGTCGATGCCCTCGTTGTTATGGGCCCGGCGGCGGAGTAACAGGAGAATACCCATGGATCCGATCAGAACCGAAACCAGAGGAGCCGTATTCGAGGTGACGCTCGACCGGCCCAAAGCAAATGCTATTGATCTGCTGACATCGCGCCGCATGGGTGAGGTTTTTGCGGCATTCCGCGATGATCCTGATCTGAGGGTGGCGATCATCACCGGTGCCGGCGGCAAATTCTTCTGTCCGGGCTGGGACCTGAAAGCCGCGGCAGAAGGCGATGCGGTGGACGGGGATTACGGGGTTGGCGGTTTTGGCGGGCTGCAGGAACTACGCGGCATGAACAAGCCTGTCATTGCTGCGGTCAACGGCATTGCCTGCGGTGGCGGGCTTGAGCTCGCACTGAGTGCCGACATCATCATTGCCGCAGAGCACGCGCAGTTTGCGTTGCCGGAAATACGGTCAGGCACCGTCGCGGACGCCGCCTCGGTCAAGCTGCCCAAACGCATTCCCTATCACATCGCCATGGAGCTGCTGCTGACAG
>NZ_JAHEHZ010000142.1 GCF_024639605.1 Roseobacter sp.
CCCAGATCGCTGGGCGCGCGGGCCGGGGCATTAAGAACGGCACCTTCGGTGTGACAGGCGAGGCTGCTCCTCTTACGGATGATGTTGCCCGGGCGATTATGGATCATCGCTTCACGCCGCAGAAAAAACTCGTCTGGCGCAATTCAGCGCTGCAGTTCGGCAGCACGGACCGTCTGATTGCGTCGCTGGAGGTGTCCCCGGAGCACGAGATGCTGGTTCGTGCCCGCGAGGCGGATGATCTTGGCGCACTCAGAGCTCTGTCGCAGGTGCCGGAGATCATGGCGCGCTGCACCGACGGGACATCTGTGCGGCTTTTGTGGGACGTCTGCCGCATTCCTGATTTCCGCGGGATCAGCCACGCGGAACACGCGAGCCTTCTGGAAGCGATTTTTAACTATTTGCACGAGCGCGGACAGATCCCCGATGACTGGCTTGCGCGACAAATCAAACGGATCGACCGAACCGATGGCGACATTGATGCGTTATCCAAACGACTGGCTTTTATCAGGACGTGGACATATGTCGCGCAACGCAAGGGCTGGACAGATGATGAAAGTCATTGGCGTGACGAGGCGCGTTCTGTAGAAGACCGATTGTCGGATGCGCTGCACGAGCGTCTGACCCAAAGATTTGTAGACCGGCGCACATCCGTGCTTTTGCGCCGGCTCGGCCAGAAGGAAGCCATGGTGGCAGATGTATCAAATACCGGTGATGTAACCGTAGAAGGCGAATTTGTTGGACGGCTGGAAGGGTTCCGGTTCAGTCAGGACAAAGGCGGCGCGCCGGCGGAAACCAAAACGATCAAGACCGCGGCGCTTCAGGCGCTGGTCCCGCAGTTTCATCTGCGCGCGGACCGGTTTTACAACGCGCCCGACACTGAGATTGACTTTACCGAACAGGGTGGCCTGATGTGGGGCAAAGATGCCGTCGGCAAGCTTGTCGCCGGCGCAGACCTGCTCAAGCCGCAGGTTGAGGTGTTTGTGGATGACGTGGCCGGCCCCGAGGTCGCGCAGAAGGTGCAGCGCCGGTTGCAGCATTTCATCGACCGCAAGATCGCCAGCCTTTTTGAGCCGCTGATGAACCTCAGCCGGGACGAGACGCTGACCGGTCTTGCCCGCGGTTTTGCATTCCGCATGGTCGAGGCGCTGGGGGTCATTCCGCGTGCCGAGGTTGCCGAGGATGTCAAAGCGCTGGATCAGGATGCGCGCGGTGCTTTGCGCAAACATGGTATCCGCTTTGGTCAGTTCACGATCTTCCTGCCACTGTTGCTGAAGCCCGCGCCGACGCGGCTGCGGCTGGTTCTGTGGTCACTGGGCAAGGGCCTCGGCGAATTTCCCGAAGCGCCGCCCCCCGGGCTGGTCACGATCCCGGTCGATCCCGCGGCTCCCGCGGGCGCTGATACAATGTCCGGCTACCGGATTGCCGGAGAGCGCGCGATCCGCATCGACATGCTGGAACGGCTGGCGGATATGCTGCGGGCAGAGAATTCACGCGCCGGTTTTGAGGCAAAGGCAGATATGCTGTCGATCACCGGTATGACGCTGGAGCAGTTTGCCGATCTGATGCAGGGGCTTGGCTACAAAGCTGAAAAAGGCGAGCGTGAAAAAGTGAAGCCCGCGGATGCAGCCGTCGCTGAAGCGACGGATGGCGCACCTGCCACACCGGATATGCCGGTTATGGATGTGGGCAGTGCAGAGCCAGCCGAACGGCTGACCGTGGAGAGCGCAGAGCCCGGTGATCCGCCTGCCGTTACGGACCCCGGGCCCGGAGCGGATGCCCCGGCCGATGATGAAGCTCAGCCTGCCGAACATGCCGGGCGGCCGCTCGCTGCCGACGCGGTACCGCTTGCGCTGGTCGCAGACGAGGCGCCGGCGGACACCATTGAAACGGATGCCGGGCCTGCGGTCGATGAGGTGCCTTCGCATGAGACGCCTCCCGGTACCGCACCCGATGCGGGGGTCAGCGCGCAGGAAACAGAAGTATTTTACACATTTACCTGGGGTCGCGCGAACCGCGGAGCAGGGCAGAGCGCGCGCCGGGCCGGGAGCCGTCCGCAGGGCAAAGGCAAACCGCAGGGTAAAGGGAAGCGTGGTGGTTCGCGCCCGGGTGGCAAAAACGACGGTGCACAGAAATTTTCTGCCCGTCCGCCAAAGCCCGAGAAAAAGATCGACCCCGACAACCCCTTCGCAGCGGCGCTTATGGGGCTGAAGGACAA
The DNA here is from genome assembly GCF_024639605.1 of Roseobacter sp. Taxonomy (GTDB): domain Bacteria; phylum Pseudomonadota; class Alphaproteobacteria; order Rhodobacterales; family Rhodobacteraceae; genus Roseobacter. The sequence goes on from NZ_JAHEHZ010000142.1 coordinate 2,216, forward strand.
CAAGTAATTGGCGGAAAAGCTGCGGCTCGATAAATGGCTCTGGCACGCCCGGTTCTTTAAGACACGGTCGCTGGCAGCCAACAGGGTCACCGCAGGCGACGTCCGGGTGAACGGCACCCGGATTGAAAAGCGCAGTTTCACGGTTACGCCGGGCGATGTGCTGACCTTTGCGCAGGGCGATGCAATCCGGGTTGTCCGTGTGGAGGCGCCGGGAACGAGACGGGGGCCGGCGCATGAAGCGCAGACCCTTTATACCGATCTTTCCCCGCCAGAGCGCCGTGCACGGAAAACTGCTCCTGAAAATCCGGCATTTGAGGGAAAAGGTCGCCCGACAAAGCGCGATCGCCGCAAGCTCGATCTTTCTAAGGCGCGATCCCTTGAATGATCGGGGCGGCTGATTTAGCTACCGGGCATCGCGTTCTGAAAAGATGGTCTTATGACATATATCGTTAACGACAGCTGCATCGCCTGCAAATACACCGACTGTGTCGAGGTCTGCCCGGTGGACTGTTTTTACGAAGGCGAAAATATGCTCGTTATCCACCCGGACGAATGCATCGACTGCGGCGTCTGTGAGCCGGAATGCCCGGCGGATGCGATCCGTCCGGACACCGAACCGGATATGGAAAAATGGGTCGAGTTCAACCGTAAGTATTCAGAACTCTGGCCGGTTATCATCACCAAAAAAGACCCCTTGCCCGAGGCAGATGAGCGGGACGGGGAAAGCGGAAAGCTGGAGAAATATTTCTCAGAGGCACCCGGCGAAGGCGGCTGAGGCTCATCTTGCATGATTCGTGAACATTTCTGCGGGTGTTTCGGCAAATAAACGCCTTTTTTTACTGACAATTCCGGTGGCTTACGCAGGGGCAGCTTTTTTGACGCGCGTTTATGTGTTATATTACTTCCGTAACAACAGACGGATGTCTTTTTTACCTGCCTGCAGGCTATGCGCGCAGGAACCTGAAAACCGGCAATTACACACCTGCGCGCGTGGCTGATGGCCCCCGCTGAGTGTGCTTTTGACTGTCGCAAGAGCAGGGCATACGGATGTGGATTGAGGAAAACTGAATGACAAAATCGAAAAAACTTGATTTCCGGCCCAACGAATTCGTCGTCTACCCCGCCCATGGTGTGGGTCAGATCCTGTCGATCGAAGAACAGGAAGTGGCCGGCATCAAGCTGGAACTTTTCGTGATCTCTTTCGAAAAAGACAAGATGACGCTGCGGGTGCCGACGCATAAAGCGACGGAGATCGGGATGCGTGCGCTGAGCTCGCCTGATGTGATCACCCATGCGATGAAGACGCTCAAGGGCAAAGCCAAGGTGAAACGCGCAATGTGGTCGCGCCGCGCTCAGGAGTATGAGCAAAAGATCAACTCCGGCGACCTGATTGCCATCGCAGAGGTCGTGCGTGACCTGCACCGTACCGATGATCAGCGCGAGCAGAGCTATTCCGAACGGCAGCTGTATGAAGCGGCACTCGAGCGGCTTACCCGTGAAGTCGCTGCGGTAAGCGGTGGCGACGAACTCGCCGCATCGCGGCAGGTGGGTGATGTTCTCGACAGCCGCGTCGCTGCCTGAACTGCATCCCGTATCTGAACAGACTGAAACGCCCTGCCTTTGCGGTGGGGCGTTTTTTCGTGCTCAGGTCAGTGTTGCTGCAAGGGTCATCAGGATAGTAAGCTCGCCAAGCTGCTGAACTGTTCCGAGCACATCCCCGGTCTGCCCGCCGATTTTGGATCGGGCGATCACGGATACGGTGCCGGTGACACCGAGCGCCAGGATAAAGGCGGCCACCGCCGGCGCGCCTGACAGAATTACCGCGACGATCAGACCGGCCATCAGCGCCGCGAGACTCACAGTGCCGTCAGGGCGGCCGACACTGTGTGACAGGCCGGAGGCACGTGCATGGGGCAGGGCTGACATCACCAGAGGCATAAGCCCGCGCGACAGGGCTGCGGCTGCGATGACCGGTGCCGCCCCGAGAGGGATCAGTGCCGTCAGCGCCGCCCACCGCATGCCCGTCACGATGATCAGCGCAAGAGTGCCGTAGCTGCCGATCTGGCTGTCTTTCATGATGTCGAGCCGGTGCTGCGCATCCCGTCCGCCCCAGAAACCATCAGCCACATCTGCCAGTCCGTCTTCGTGCAGCGCGCAGGTCATCACCATCTGGGTTGCCAGCACGGCTCCGGACGCCACGGGCGCAGGCAGCCCTGCCGCATAAAGACCTGCCCCCAGAAGCCCGGCGGGCAGCCCGACCACGATGCCGGCAATCGGATAGGCCCAGACAGCGCGCGCGCTCTGCCCGAAGGCCGCAGCCGGCAACTGCGGAAGGGGCAGGCGGGTCAGCAGGGTCAGTGCCAGAAGCATCTGCGTGACCGGAGCGGGTAGATTGTCGGTTTTCATCTGCGGGCGGCCTTTTCCCGGCTTGCTGCGAGGTCTGCAATGGGTAAACAGGAGCAACCAGTCATGCAACCCGGGGGCCCGTGAATGACCGCAGAATTCAATGATATGGCGGGCTTTCGTGCTTTGCTGGAACAGCAGCCGGAGACCGACAGCGGTGCACGTGACGCAGCGGCTGAGCGCAACGGGCAGCTGACCAAACCCCCGGGCGCGCTGGGGCGGCTGGAAGATCTGGCGATCTGGTATGCCGGCTGGCGCGGGACGGCAACGCCTTCTGTGACCGTGCCGCAGGTGATCGTCTTTGCCGGCAACCACGGGGTTGCGGCGCGCGGGGTTTCCGCATTTCCGCCGGAAGTGACCGCGCAGATGGTCGCGAATTTTGAGCATGGCGGGGCGGCGATCAACCAGCTTGCCGCGGCGGCAGGTGCAAAGCTTGATGTGCATGCGCTCTCTCTTGAGGATCCGACGGAAGATTTTACGGCCGGTCCTGCACTGTCCGAAGCGGCGCTTTGTGAGGCACTGCGTACCGGCTGGGACGCTGTGGATGAGAGTGCGGATGTGCTTGTTGTCGGAGAGATGGGGATCGGTAATACCACGGCGGCAGCCGCTCTGGCAGCGGCTCTTCTGGGCGGAGAGGCCGGTGAGTGGACCGGTCGCGGCACGGGTGTCGATGATGCCGGTCTGGCCGCAAAGACCCGTGTTGTTGCCGAGGGGCTGAGCCTGCATGCAGGCAAGGGCGACGGTCTTGAAACGCTGCGCCGGCTGGGGGGGCGTGAACTGGCGGCGATGGCAGGTGCAATCGCGCGTGCGCGCAGCCTGCGCGTCCCGGTGATCCTTGACGGGTTTATCTGCAGTGCGGCCGCTCTGACGCTTGAAAAAACCTGCTCGGGGGCGCTCGATCACTGCGTGGCCGGTCATATGAGCGCTGAAGGTGCGCATGGCAAAGTGCTTGCTGCACTGGGCAAAGAGCCGCTTTTGACGCTCGGGCTGCGCCTTGGTGAAGCCTCAGGTGGCGCGCTGGCAATCCCTGTCCTGAAGGCAGCCGTGGCCTGCCTGAGCGGCATGGCCACCTTTGCCGAAGCCGGTGTCTCAGACGGATAATTCCAACTGCGGTACCCGGATCAGTCGTCGTCTTCTTTGTTCTCTCCGCGGCTGAGAAAGGCGGTTTCGAGTTCTTTCTGCAACTCCTTGGCCCGCTGAACATAGGCCGGGTTGTCAGCGGCCGCGACACCGGGTTTCCACAGTTCAGCCAGTTGCCGCACGGAATCCCGGTCGTGGTGGTAGAATATCCTCTCCGCTTCGCTGGCTTCAAACTCGCTCAGTCCCATGTTTTCCAGTACATAGCGTCCGGCCCGCAGGGAGCTGTCAAACATTTCGCGCACGATGTCGTCGGCGCCGGCTTGATAGAGCCGGTAAACATGCGTACGGTCGTGCGCGCGGGCGACAATATGCAGGCCGGGGCGGATTTTGCGGGCATAGGTGACCAGTTTGATCGCAGCCTCCGGATCGTCCAGAGCGACGACAAGCACCCATGCCTCGTTGATACCGGCCGCGCGCAGGATGTCCGGGCGGGTCGGGTCACCCAGGAAGCCCTTGTACCCGAACTGTCGCATCACGGCTATCGTTTCCATATCATGATCGAGAACGACGGTATTAAAGCCGGCCCCCTGCACCAGCCGGTTCACGATCTGACCAAAGCGTCCGACACCCGCGATAATTACAGGTCCCTTCTCGTCGATGGCGTCCTCTTGTTGCTCTTCGTTGGTGTCTGAAATCCTGCTCGACAGGAAATCGTGAAGCATAAACAGCAAAGGCGTAATCAGCATTGAGAGCGCGATGACCAGCAGCAGCGTTTCAGCCACATCCCGCGGAATGACCCCGTTGGATACGGAAAAGCTGACTAGCACAAAGCCGAATTCGCCGGCCTGAGCAAGCCCGAGAGAAAAGAGCCACTGGTCCCGTCCGCGCAGCCCGAAAGCCCGCCCGAGAATATAAAGGATCAGCCCTTTCACGAAAATAACCAACAACGCCATGGCGACGATCGCAGGAGCATCCGCGAAGAGCAGCGTGAAGTTTATGCCTGCACCCACGGTGATGAAAAAGAGGCCGAGCAGCAAACCTTTGAAGGGTTCAAGGTCGGTCTCAAGCTCGTGGCGGAACTCGGAGTTTGCCAGAACGACACCGGCCAGAAACGCGCCGAGGGCAGGCGAGAGGCCCACGAGGGTCATCAGAAAGGAGATCCCGACCACGATCATGAGCGCCAGGGCCGTGTACATCTCGCGCAGACGTGCGGCGTGGATGTAGCGGAACAGCGGTCGCGTGAGGAATATGCCGGCAATGATGACTGCCGCGATTGCCGCAATGGTGACGAGGGTCACACCCCATGCGGGAAGGCCCTCGACAAGGGAAAGCGAGTGGTGCGCATCGCCGTGACCGTGGTCGTCACTTCCGATCTGAATGGAGCCGTCGGGCTCCATCGTCACCGGCAACGTCACGACAAGCAGAGGCAAAAACGCGAGCATCGGGATGACCGCGATGTCCTGGGTCAGCAGCACCGAGAAGATGGAGCGTCCGCCGTTGGTCTGCATAAGCCCCTTTTCGGACAGGGTTTGCAGCACGATCGCCGTCGAACTGAGCGAGAGCGTCAGACCGATTGCGAGAGCGACCCCCCAGGGCTGGTCATATGCCATGGCAATCAGCATGATCGCCAGCGTGCTGAGACCCACCTGCAGACCGCCAAGACCCAGCAACCTGTGCCGCATGTCCCAGAGGGCGCGCGGTTCAAGCTCAAGACCGATCAGAAAGAGCATCATCACGACGCCGAACTCTGCGACGTGCTGCAGGTCCTGCGTCTCAGAGCCCACAAGGCCGATTAGCGGACCGATGATGATCCCCGCCGCCAGATAGCCAAGCACCGAGCCGAGCCCGAGCCGTGCGGCAATGGGCACTGCGATTACGGCTGCGGCAAGATAGATCGAGGCCTGGTAGAGAAAGCCTTCCATGCGGCGTGGTCTCCCGGAGCATTGGTTTCAGGTGGGCAGAGGTCCGTCCTGTTTCAGCTGGTCCATGACAATCTGACTGTGCACCCGCGCGACAGCGGGGTGGGCAAGCAGAACATCGTGGATCAGAGCATTCAGAGCGGGAAGATCTGCGCAATAGACACGCAGAAGATAATCAGCATCCCCGGTCATTGTCCATGCGCTCGTAATTTCGGGGCGGGTATTTACCAGCCGGGCGAAACTGCGCGACTGATCCGCCCCATGCGTACCCAGATGAACCTGCACAAAGCCCTGCACGTGCAGGCCCAGATGCGCCGGATCAAGACGTGCGATATAGGCCTGGACAAAGCCTTCGGCCTCCAGCCGCTGGCGGCGACGGCCGGCCTGGCTGGGGGACAGGTTCAGTATATCCCCCAGTTGTTGCGCGGTCAGATGCGCATTTTTCTGAAGGGCCGCAAGAAGGCGCGTGTCGGTTTCGTCAATCATGATGCGGTGCAATCCCGGTATTGTCGCCCATTATGCGCGGATCCCGCGTGATAATCCACTGATACCTGAAACTTTGCGCGAATATTGCAGGGATCCGCCGGTATATTCAGCACAAGAGTATTTTGCCGTTTTTCTCATCATTAAAGGAGCAGCGCACCATGGGCCCTTTCCCGCACGACGCACCCAAGTCGATGATCAGTGACGATAACCCGGTCGGCACCGACGGGTTTGAGTTCATTGAATTTGCACACCCTGAGCCGCAGGAGCTGCGCGATCTGTTTACACGCATGGGCTACAGCCACGTGGCGACACACCGCGAGAAACCAGTGGAGTTGTGGCAGCAGGGAGATATCACCTACATCCTGAACGCTGACCCGGACAGCTTCGCCGCCAGGTTCGTATCGGAGCACGGCCCCTGCGCGCCGTCGATGGGCTGGCGCGTGGTTGATGCGCAAAAGGCTTTTGAACATGCGGTTGCAAAGGGGGCAACGCCCTATGAGGGCCCCGGCAAGGCCCTGGATGTGCCGGCGATTGTCGGGATCGGCGGGTCCCTGATTTATTTTGTGGACCAGTATTACGACACCAGCCCCTATAATGGGGAATTCAACTGGATTGCGCAGTCTAAACCGGCGGGTGTCGGTTTTTATTATATCGACCATCTCACGCACAATGTGCACCGCGGCAATATGGACAAATGGTTCCGCTTTTATGGTGACCTCTTTAATTTCCGCGAGATCCGGTTTTTCGACATTGAAGGCAAATATTCCGGGCTGCTG
>NZ_JAHEHZ010000257.1 GCF_024639605.1 Roseobacter sp.
GAGAATATGGATGTGGTGGGTCAGGCGATCGAGGATGGCGCCGGTAAGGCGCTCCGATCCGAAGACCTTGTCCGGCATCAGCGCCTTTGGGACAGATTGAGGTGATTGCGTAACGGAGGATTTCGGGCTCATCGTAACCGACGAGGACAGACGATGAGACAGAATTCCATGGACGCAAAAGCAGCGGCTGACCGGACCGTGAAGGACATCCGGCGCAAGACCCGCAAACGCCATTCGGCCGAAGAGAAGATCCGGATCGTTCTGGCCGGCTTGCGTGGCGAGGACAGCATTGCCGCGCTGTGCCGCCGCGAGGGGATCGCCGAGAGCCTTTATTACAGCTGGTCGAAAGAGTTCCTCGAAGCCGGCAAGAAGCGGCTGGCCGGTGATACCGAACGCCAGGCCAACAGCGGCGAGGTCAGGGATCTGCGCCGCGAGATGCGCGATGTGAAGGAACTCGTTGCCGACCTCACCCTGGAGAACCGCCTGCTTAAAAAAAGCATGATTGCGGATGGGGGCGACGACGCATGAGATACCCGGCCTCCGAGAAGCTCGATATCATCCGCCTGGTCGAACAGTCGCATCTGCCGGTCAAGCACACCTTGCACAAGCTCGGCATCGCACGGACGTCGTTCTACAGGTGGTATGACCGCTACCAGGCCTTCGGTCTTGCCGGCCTTGAAGATCGCACCAGCCGACCGGGGCGGGTGTGGAACCGCATTCCCGATGATGTCCGCCAGGAGATCATCGATCTCGCCCTGGACGAACCGGATCTGTCGCCGCGGGAACTGGCCGTCACGTTCACCGACACGAAAAGCTATTTTGTGTCAGAAGCCTCGGTCTATCGCCTGCTCAAGGCGCATGACCTGATCACCAGCCCGGCTTTCATCGTCGTCAAGGCCGCCGACGAGTTCCACGACAAGACGACGGCACCGAACCAGCTCTGGCAGACCGACTTCACCTATCTCAAGGTCATCGGCTGGGGGTGGTTCTATCTGTCGACCATCCTCGACGACTACGCCCGCTATATCGTCGCCTGGAAGCTGTGCACGACGATGAAGGCGGACGATGTCACCGAGACGCTGACGATGGCGCTCGAGGCATCAGGTTGCGATCACGCCACAGTGGTTCACAAGCCGCGCCTTTTATCCGACAACGGCTCGTCCTACATCGCCGGCGATCTGGCCGACTGGCTGGACGACCACGGCATGGAGCATGTCCGTGGTGCGCCCTGGCATCCCCAGACCCAGGGCAAGATCGAGCGCTGGCATCAGACGCTGAAGAACCGGATCCTGCTCGAGAACTATTTTCTGCCCGGTGACCTGGAACGCCAGGTCGAGGCTTTCGTCGATCACTACAACACCCGGCGCTACCACGAGAGCCTCGGCAATCTGACACCGGCAGACGTCTACTTCGGGCGTGGCAGCGCCATCATCGAGAGGAGGAAGAAGATCAAGGAAATGACCATCCAAAACCGACGCTTGCGCCATCAGCGCCAGGCCGCCTAACATTGAACCCGGATGAGCCAGAGCCTCCGTTACCAGGAACGCTCAGTTGTCCCATTCCATTTGATGACGGACATTGTGTCCATAAGCCCATTCGCAGCGTGCACGCCGGCGACCAGGACGGTAAAAACGAGCCCATTTGAGACTTTCAATTCAAATCGCCGCCCGGCATTCGCGGCCCATAGCCGTCATTCGGCGGACAGTTAGAATTCGCAAATGCGTTCCCGTGACCAGCCTTTCACTACACGGGCGAGAGCTGACTTGCTTCTATGACGTGAGGGCAGACATTCGAAACGTTCGCGGTTCGCCGGCCGCAGCTATGTTGGGCGCAAGACGTCGTCAGTAGGTCGCGTATTTGGAAGGGATGGAACGTGAATTGCGAACAACCCGAACGACTCTTCGGTCCGTTGATCGGTTCGTCAGGTCCGTCGCCTAAAATATCCCTGCCGCATTAGCTGAGCCGAAGGCGCTGGTGGAGGTCGGCGGCGACCTGCTGGGCGCCGCGCAGGCCATAAACAGTTCTGCCAGCGATCCAGCCCTTCAGGCTTGCCGAGGCATGGCGCTCGGCAGGCATGACTGCAATCACACCCTCCTTGCCAACGAACCCCTTCTTGAACTGACGCAAGCCCTGATCGCCTTGGTCACCGCCGAGATCGTACCATTTGACCCCTGGCATCGCGCAAAGCCGCTCCGCAATCCACCAGTGCAGGGCGTAGCCGGCCTTCAGCGGAAGCGCCCGATCGTCAGTCGCGCCATAAAGGTAGACGGCTCTTTCACCTGACGTGTCGACGATGGCACCGGCCGTGTCGCGACCTTCGTGGCGGACCATGACCACCATCGGCAACAGTTCGGCTGTTCGGGTGGCGAGAATATCCGGGAGGGTCCAGATTGCAGAGCCGTCGTTGAAGTCCTTGCGCTGGAGCATCCTGTCGTAGAGCGCCATGAAGCGGTCGAGGCCATCGCCTGCTTCAAGAATGGTAATCTCAAAAGCGTTCTTTTCGGCCCTTTTCAGATTGTAGCGCCATTTCTGGTCGAGACTTCGGCGCAGCATCTCGGCTGACAGATCGACATTGACCAGATAGCGCTCCGGTGCGGCAAGGGACGCACCTTGATGGAAGCCCAGCCGATCGAGAATGTTGGCCGTCTCGGCGCTCCATACGGGATCGGCACCGGGCATGATCGTGAGCCAGAAGCCCCGTTTCTCGACATATTCGCTCCAGAGGCCGGCAAGACAGATTGCCAGA
>NZ_JAHEHZ010000038.1 GCF_024639605.1 Roseobacter sp.
CCTCCTGCCGGTACCCAAGCGCCAGCAACGCACCGGGATGGCCTGACTTCACTGCGGTGCGCAGCGCATGGCGGGTCATCCAGGCCAGCTCTCGGGGGTCCTGATCTGCGGCTTCTGCCCAGGCTTTAAGACGGGCAACGACCAGGTCTGCATCCGTTTTGCTCATGTCATTCAGATGGTTGGCCACTGAACGGGTGACGAACCGCGCAGGGTCCGCCGACAGCCGGTCGAGAAGCGGCAGCGTCTGTCCGGGGCTCAGGGAAACGGCGCGGGCCCAGGGCAGCTTCGGCCTTGTTCCCTCGCTCACAAGCCGGCGCACATGGTAATTGTCGTCCTCCGCCCAGACCGCAAGTGCGGCGAGCGTCTCAGCGGGCCAGCGGTTGAGAAAGGGACGGATGTAAAACTCCATCGAAAACCGTTGCGTGGTCGCATAAATCAGCTTCATGGCCCTGGCGCGGTACTTCTCAAGACCGTGCCGCACAGCCAGAATGCCCGGAACCGCGTGAATGAATTGCCCGAAATCATCGTCTTTCAGCGCAGGGTCAAGCGGAGGCGGCAGCGCCGCCTCCAGCTGCTCAGCCATTTCCGGAAAGTTCGTTGACAGCTGCGCCCCGGCGCAATCTGCGAGCCAGTCAAGCCGCGCCATAAGCTCGCGCTCCGCAAAACCCGCAAGGGCGTCGCGCTGAAAGCGCTCAGCTTCAAAGAACGGCAGGGCAGCGGCGTACTCCTGCGCCAGTTGTCCCACCGTTTCTGCGTTGAAAAGCTGGTCTTTGAGCAGGATCTTTCCGGTCACCGTCGCGTCAGATCGTGGCGTTGGTGGCGCCACCGTCCAGCAAGAGGTTCTGGCCGACAATAAAGCCCGCATGTACCGAGCATAAGAACGCGCAGGCGGCACCGAATTCATGACGCGTACCGTACCGCCCCGCAGGGATATTCGCCGCACGGTTCGCGCGTGCCTCATCCAGGGTAATGCCCTGGGCTTTGACGACAGCACCATCCAGCGCATCGGCCCGGTCGGTGGCATGAATGCCGGGCAGAAGATTGTTGATGGTGACGCCCTTGCCCGCGACCTGGCGGCTGGTTCCCGCGACATAACCGGTCAGACCGGTGCGCGCAGCATTCGACAGACCCAGCACCGGGATCGGCGCCTTGACGGACTGCGAAGTGATGTTGATCACCCGTCCCCAGCCCCTGTCCATCATGCCCGGTACCAGCGCTTTGATCAGCGCGATCGGGGCCAGCATATTGGCGTCCAGTGCCTTGATGAAATCATCGCGATCCCAGTCCTGCCAGCTGCCGGGCGGAGGACCACCGGCGTTGTTTACCAGAATATCGGCCTCGCCTACCGCGCTGATAACGGCCTGCTGGCCCTCGGCGGTGGTGACATCCGCAACGACCGTTGTCACTGAGACACCGGTGGCTGTGCGGATTTCCTCGGCGGCAGCTTCGAGCGCTTCTGCACCGCGCGCGTTCATGACCAGATCGACCCCGGCCTCCGCCAGCGCCTCCGCACAACCGCGCCCCAGCCCTTTTGATGACGCACAGACCAGTGCGCGTTTTCCTCTGATCCCAAGATCCATATTTTTTCCTCCGTCAGGTTGCACCAAGTCCTGGCACACCCCCACCCGGGTTTCCAGTCACAGGGGCTCTGTTAACCACACAAACCTTTTGTTGACCCTTTTACGGGAGACTGTGCGCAGAGGGTCAGAAGAAAGGCCGGCCATGTGGCAGACATATGATATCGACGTACTGGACGGCGCGGATTTTATCGCTGTCGCAGGGGTGAACGAGGGTGACGGGCTGGGTGCCGTTGCCGACCTGCTGCCCGATGACTGTTATGCCCTTGTCCCGGGCGCCGCTGTCCGCAGCATACGTCTCGCCGGTACAGGGCGTGATCAGTTGCAGATAATGCGCGGCGAAGCGCGCGGCAAGCTCCTGCGTGCCTCCGGCGCGGTGACACTGATGACCAGTACAAATGACCTGTGCGAACTGACCGTGCTGACCGCAGCTGATGTGTCGGGCACCACCTGCGCCACGCTTTTCACCGCCGCATCTCCGCTCGCAGCCGGGGTGACCTGGCGGATCGTGGAGGTGAACACAAAGGCCTCTCTGACACCGTTTCTGTCAAAACCCACACCCGCTTTCGCTACCGGCACCCGGGTGATTATGGCCACGGGCCGTCTCTGCGCGGTTGAAAATCTCCGGGCGGGTGACCGTATTCTGACGCGCGACAACGGGCCGCAGACCGTGCGCCGCATTTCTCACCGCGTCTCACCTGCTACCGGTCGCGATACGGCAGTCAGGATCGCCACGGGTGCGCTGAACAACCCCCGGCCCCTCACCCTGAGCGCCGCCAACCGGCTTGTCCTGACCTGCGACGGAAGAGCCGTCAGCGCAGGCACTCTGGTGGACGGCAAGACAGTGACCGCTCATCATGGCGGTTATGTGGAATACCTGACGCTTCATTTTGACGACAACGAAACAGTTTACGCTGAAGGTGTCCCGACTACGATATCGCAGTGTCGCGGCGCGGCCTGACAGGGTGGATGCTGCTGACGGTTGCAGTCCCGGCAGTTTCCGGCCATGCAGCCGCAAACCTGACAGATAGCGGAAAGGGCAATCATGATTGAAAGAATAGAAACCGGCGAACGCTCATCAAAAATAGTAAAATATCAGGGTGTAGCATACATCACCGGCCAGGTCGGTGAGGGCAGCACAATTCAGGAGCAGACCGCTGAATGCCTGCGGCGGCTCGACTCGTTGCTGATCAAAGCCAATTCGTCGCGCGAACAGATGCTGCGTGCGACCATCTGGCTGGCCGATATGAAGGATTTTCAGGGCCTCAACGAAGTCTGGAACGCCTGGGTGCCACAGGGTCATGCACCGGCGCGCGCCTGTGGCGAGGCGAAACTGGCGCGGCCGGAACTCAAGGTCGAGATCATCGTGGACGCGGCCTACGACTAAGAACACCTGCACTGAGGCCTCCGGCGCGCTTCGGCTCCGGTTGTCCGGCGCAACGGCCACCGCTTGCGGCTGTAAAAACCATCACCTATACGCGATGACATGTCTCAAACCGCCCGAAACCGCCCCGATCTGCCACCGGAAATTGCCCGGCGCCGCACCTTTGCGATCATCTCGCATCCGGATGCCGGCAAAACCACGCTGACGGAGAAATTTCTGCTCTTTGGCGGCGCCATCCAGATGGCGGGCCAGGTGCGCGCCAAAGGCGAAGCCCGCCGCACCCGGTCCGATTTCATGGCGATGGAAAAAGACCGCGGGATCTCTGTTTCGGCTTCGGCCATGTCGTTTGACTTCAAAGAATTCCGGTTCAATCTGGTCGACACACCAGGCCACTCCGATTTCTCGGAAGACACGTACCGGACGCTCACAGCGGTGGATGCCGCCGTGATGGTGATCGATGGCGCCAAGGGCGTCGAGAGCCAGACGCAGAAACTCTTTGAAGTCTGCCGCATGCGCGATCTGCCGATCCTGACCTTTTGTAACAAAATGGATCGCGAGAGCAGGGATGTCTTTGAAATCATAGACGAAATTCAGGAGAATCTGGCGATCGACGTAACACCCGCGAGCTGGCCAATTGGCGTTGGCCGGGATTTTCTGGGGTGCTACGACATTTTGCGCGATCGTCTGGAACTGATGGACCGCGCCGACCGGAACCGGGTGGCGGAATCGGTCGAGATCAATGGTCTGGACGATCCGAAGCTTGCAGAACATGTGCCCGCGCAGCTGCTCGAAAAGCTCCGGGAAGATCTTGAAATGGCGCGCGAGCTGTTGCCGCCGCTGGATATAGCGGCGATGCATGAAGGATCACTTACGCCGATCTGGTTCGGTTCTGCCATCAACTCCTTCGGCGTAAAGGAACTGATGGACGGCATCGCGAACTACGGGCCTGAACCGCAGATACAGTCGGCGGAACCAAGACAGATTTTGCCTGAAGAACCAAAGGTTTCAGGCTTTGTCTTCAAAGTTCAGGCGAATATGGATCCCAAGCACCGCGACCGGGTGGCTTTCCTGCGTCTGGCTTCAGGTCACTTTACCCGTGGCATGAAGCTTACCCATGTGCGCAGTAAAAAACCCATGGCGATCACTAATCCGGTGATGTTTCTGGCCTCTGACCGCGAACTCGCCGAGGAGGCCTGGGCCGGCGATATAATTGGCATCCCGAACCACGGGCAGCTGCGCATCGGTGACACGCTGACCGAAGGCGAGGCCATTCGCGTCACAGGCATCCCCTCCTTTGCCCCTGAACTTTTGCAGGGCGTGCGCGCGGGCGACCCGATGAAGGCCAAGCATCTGGAAAAAGCGCTGATGCAGTTCGCGGAAGAAGGTGCCGCCAAGGTCTTCAAACCGTCCATCGGATCGGGCTTTGTTGTGGGCGTCGTAGGGCAGCTTCAGTTCGAAGTACTCGCAAGCCGGATCGAGCTTGAATATGGGTTGCCTGTGCGCTTTGAAGCGTCACAGTTCACCTCTGCGCGCTGGGTGAAAGGTGACAAGCAGGCCGTTGATAAATTTGCAGAAAGCAATAAACAACATATCGCTCACGACCATGATGGCGATGTGGTCTACCTGACCCGGCTGCAGTGGGACATAGACCGTGTGGATCGCGATTATCCGGACATCACTCTGACGGCGACCAAGGAGATGATGGTCTGACACAGCGCCGGAGCAGCCGATGACCCGCTGGGGCCTTGTCGCGACTATAAAGGCACCTGCCCGCGATGTGGTCTCCTTTGCCGCCTGGCATATCGAAGCCGGCGCAGACAGGCTTTTTATATATCTCGACGACGAAAATGAAGACGCCCGACGCGCCCTGGCAGCACATCCGAAATGCGACGTGATTGTCTGCGACGACGCCTGGTGGGCGGATCAGACCGGCAAACCACCGGTCAGGCATCAGGTGCGCCAGTCACGCAATGCCAGCCATGCCTATGCCCGCGCGAGCGATCTGGACTGGATCATACACTTAGATGTGGACGAATTTATCATCAGCCCGCATCCCGTGGGCGGGCTGCTGTCAAGCATTCCGCCCGGCACCGGCACGGCCCGCGTCCGCCCGGATGAAGCGCTCTGTCCGTCCACCGGTGGCACGCCTGTTGCTTTCAAAGCCTTCATCCCGAACGGCCCGGACAGACGTGGTATCGTGGGGCAGCTTTATCCGACCTTCGGCCCCTATCTCAAAGGGGGATTTGTGAGCCATGCCGCCGGCAAGGTGTTCACCCGGACCGGTTTCCCGGATGTCGCACTGAGAATACATAACAGCCTTTGCAACGGCACCGTGTTCAGCCCCGAGCACAGCCTTGATGAGGTGCATCTGGCGCATCTGCACACCACAAGCTGGGATCACTGGTTAGAGATGTTCCGGTTCCGGTACGACCGCGGCTCTTACCGTGCGGATCTGGCGCCGGCGACACCGGCCGAGCAGGGCGGCATGACGCTGCACGATCTTTTCGGTTTTTTGCTCGAGACGCAGGGAGAAGCAGGATTGCGCACCTTTTTCGACGAGGTATGCGCCGATACACCAGCACTGCGCGGCAGATTACAGACCCGGGGCCTGCTGCGCTTGCATGATCTGGAGACAGACGCGGCAAAAAACCTTCATTTCCCCGGTTTTAGCGCCTGATTCTGGTATCCCGTTTGACCCGGGCTAAACTTGTTGCTAAGCAGCCGCAGCATGTCGCGGCAAGGTACCGCCTTGCGGGCCGTTCGGGCCGACATGATTGCTGCCGCGGGCCAGAACAGTGTCCGCAAACATCGGACACATATGACAAAATTTTCTGACCTGAACCTGAATCCTAAAGTACTGAAAGCAATCGACGAGGCGGGCTATGAAACGCCCACGCCCATTCAGGCCGGTGCGATTCCACCCGCACTGGAAGGTAAAGACGTCCTGGGCATCGCGCAGACAGGAACCGGCAAGACCGCCAGTTTCGTGTTACCGATGATCACGATGCTCGCGCGGGGCCGCGCGCGTGCGCGGATGCCGCGCAGTCTTGTGCTCTGCCCCACCCGTGAGCTGGCAGCCCAGGTGGCTGAGAACTTTGATACCTACACCAAACACCTCAAGCTGACCAAAGCGCTGCTGATCGGAGGCGTGTCGTTCAAGGAACAGGACCGGCTGATCGACAAGGGCGTCGACGTGCTGATCGCAACGCCCGGCCGCCTGCTGGACCACTTTGAGCGGGGCAAACTGCTGCTCACGGGCGTGCAGATCATGGTGGTGGATGAGGCCGACCGGATGCTCGATATGGGCTTTATCCCTGACATCGAACGCATTTTCAGCCTGACGCCATTTACCCGGCAAACGCTGTTCTTCTCGGCCACAATGGCGCCTGAGATCGAACGGATTACCAATACTTTCCTGTCTGCACCGGAGCGGATCGAGGTGGCCCGCCAGGCGACCACAGGCGAGAATATCGAACAGGGTGTTCTGATGTTCAAAGGCTCGCGCCGCGACCGGGAAGCGACAGAAAAGCGCCGTATCCTGCGCGAACTGATCGATGCCGAAGGCGAAAAATGCACCAATGCGATCATCTTCTGTAACCGCAAATCCGATGTGGATATTGTTGCTAAGTCTTTGAAGAAATACAAATATGACGCAGCGCCGATCCACGGCGATCTTGATCAGAGCCAGCGGACGCGCACACTTGACGGGTTCCGGGACGGCTCACTGCGCTTTCTGGTGGCCTCCGACGTGGCCGCCCGCGGTCTCGACGTACCCGCCGTGAGCCATGTGTTTAACTTCGACGTGCCGGGGCATGCAGAGGACTATGTGCACCGCATCGGCCGCACAGGACGTGCAGGACGTGACGGCAAGGCGATCATGATCTGCGTGCCGCGCGATGAAAAGAACCTCGCAGACATCGAGCGGCTGGTTCAGCGGGAAATCCCTCGTCTGGCCAATCCGCTGGGCAGCGACGCGCCTGCATCTGAGGAGCAGACGAAGGCACCGGACACCGGCAACGATGACAAGCCAAAGCGCAGCCGGTCCCGCTCGCGGCGCAAGGAGAGCCCTGACATCGAGAAAACCGGGTCGCAGACAGCAGAGACCGGAACACCGCAACAAGATACCGTTGCTTCGAAGCCTGCGGAGAAGCCGTCCGAGGAGCGCCGGGTGTCTGATGACAATGCCGGGGATAATCAGAAGCGCAGCCGTGGTGGACGGGGTCGTGGACGCCGCAACGACAATGACCGCAATAACGGCAACGATCGGAATGACCGGGGCGGCAATAAGGTTGTCGGGCTGGGAGATCATACTCCGGAATTCATCGGGTTGAGCTTCAAAGACCGCAGCTGACGCGCATTTTCGCAAAAAGCCTTTACCGCCGGATATTGATTCGCCGCCCCCCGGTGTGCAGACTGCTGTGCATTTAAAAACGGGAGAGCGAAAATGCCATTGATCGACGTTCAGGTGATGGAAGGCGTGTTCAGCACGGACGAAAAAGCGCAGATCATCGCGCGGGTAACCGAAGGTTTCGGCAAAGTTGCAGGCCACACCCTCGCGGATGCAACATCTGTACGCGTACACGAAATTCCGGGCGGCAGCTGGGGGTACGCGGGCACGGCGATGACAACCGAAGATGCCCGCGCCATGCGCGCCCGCGGGTGATCAGCTCAGGCGGCTGACCACCACGGTAACTTCGGGCTTTTTGCCGGTCTCATCCTGCGCTGTCTGACGCACAGCCCGGCGCAGCCCTTCGTTCAGCTTGTCGTCATCGCGCCAGATCTTCTTGCCTGCACGGTTCACCCACTGGCTGAGATCTTCTTCGAGGACATCCACCAGCGGTGCTCGGCTGCGCCCTGTTTCGGCAAGCCCCATCACCTCGCACCAGGGTTCACCCAGCGGCTGGTCTTCATCATCCATAATCAGGGTCACCAGAACATGCCCGTTCAGCGCCATACGGATGCGGTCGCGCACCACGCCGTCAAGCGCGCCGATCTGCACTGTTCCGTCCAGATAGGTGCGCCCGGTTTCTACATATTCCGCCACCCTGGGCTGATTGCCTGACAGGTCGATCATCATCCCGTTTACCGCCAGCACACCGGTCATACCGTTGGCATCCGCAAGTTTCACATGCTCGCGCAGATGCCGGTGCTCGCCGTGCATGGGGATCACGACCTGCGGCTTTACGATGGCCGTCAAACGCTCAATATCGGGCCGGTTTGCGTGCCCGGAGACGTGGTACCTGCCGGTGCTGTCGTCAACGACATCCACCCCAAGCTCAGAGAACTGGTTGATGATCCGGATCACGCCCTTTTCATTGCCGGGGATGGTTTTAGAGGAAAAGAGAAAAAGGTCGCCCTCTTTCAACTGCATGCCCTGGTATTTGCCGCGTGCAAGCTGCGCAGACGCCGCGCGCCGCTCGCCCTGGCTGCCGGTCACCAGCAGCATAAGGTTTTCGCGCTGAATATCCTGTGCCGCTTCCGGGCTGACCAGGGGCGGAAAGTCGGTCAGCACGCCGGTTTCTACCGCAGCTTCAACCATGCGTTTCATCGCCCGACCCATAAGAACAATCGACCGGCCCGCAGCCTCACCGGCCTCGGCCAGCGTTTTCACCCGGGCGACATTGGAGGCGAACGTCGTTGCGACAACCATGCCTTTCGCGCTTTTCACCAGCTTAGTGATCTCAGGGCCCACGCTGGCTTCCGAGCGTCCGGGAGCAGGCGAAAAGACGTTGGTGCTGTCACAGATCAGTGCTTTGACACCGTCCTTGCTGACCTCGGCCCAGAGGTCGGGATCGAAGGGTTCACCTACCAGTGGCGTTTCATCGAGCTTGAAATCCCCGGTGTGGATCACCCGGCCTTCCGGGCTGTCGATGATCAGCGAAGAACTTTCCGGGATCGAATGCGACATCGGCAGAAAGCCCACTTTGAAAGGACCGGCTGTGGTCACCCCTGGCCATGCGTCGACAGTGCGTATCGCATTTTCGGGATACCCGTGTTCCTGCATTTTGCGCCGGGCAATATTCGACGTAAAGGCACGGGCGTAAACCGGTGCCTTCAACGCCTCATAGGTATGGGCGACGGCGCCGACATGGTCTTCATGCGCATGGGTGATGAATACGGCCTCAATCTGATGGCGGCGTTCCGCCAGCCACGAAATGTCGGGCAGGATCAGATCGACGCCCGGGCTGCCATCCATATCCGGAAAGGCCACGCCCATATCGACCACGATAAGCCGCTCTTTGCCGGGCCGCCCATAACCGTACACATAGGCGTTCATGCCTATTTCACCCGCCCCTCCGAGAGGCAGGTAGATCAGTCGTTCATTACTCATAAAGTTACGTATTATCCTTGTTATACTTGTGGATCACGGTCAGGCCGTGGATCGTGAGATCATCCTGAAACGCGTCAAAAAGCGCTTCACTCTGCTGGAAAAGGGGTGCCAGCCCACCCGTTGAAATCACGCGCATATCGCGGGCGCGTTCCGCCTTAATCCGGGCACATATCTCACGCACAAGTCCGATGTAACCCCAGAAAACTCCCGATTGCATGCAGGCCACCGTATTGGTGCCGATCACGGTCGGGGGTTTCGAGATATCGACATGCGGCAAAGCGGCAGCCGCCTGGTGCAGTGCTTCGAGGCTGAGGTTCACGCCGGGAGAGATCACTCCGCCGATATAAGCACCGTCCGTGTCCACCACATCAAAGGTCGTCGCCGTGCCAAAGTCGACCATGATGAGATCGCCGCCGTAAAGATCATGGCCGGCCACCGTGTTTACCAGCCGGTCAGGCCCCACCTGGGTGCCGGCATCGACGCGGACATCCACAGGCAGAAGACAGTCAGGCTTGCCAACCACAAGGGGACGGGTGCTGAAATACCGGTCCGCCAGAACGCGCAGATTAAAGACCACGCGCGGCACCGTCGAGGAGATGATCATATCGGTGATCTGCACCTCAAGGTTCTTCAGTTTCATCAGCGTGCTCAGCCAGACGAAGTACTGATCCGCAGTACGCTGCCATTCGGTCGATGTGCGCCAGGAGGCCAGAAACTGCTCCCCGTCCCAGATCGCAAATACCGTATTGGTGTTACCACAATCCACAGCCAGCAGCATGACCGATCCCCCCTGTCCGTCTCAGAAAAATACATCCGCTGCGGCAATCCGGGTCACGCCGGTTGCGGTGCGCAGCATCAGATTACCGTCTTTGTCCACGTCCTCAAACGTGCCCGTTCTTTCGTTTTGTCCGGTGCGCGCGGTGATCACCTCGCCCAGACGCGCAGCATGAGCCAGCCACGCGGTGCGCAGCGGTGCAAAACCAAACTGCATGAACTGTTCTTCAAACACAGCGTAAGCTGCCGCCAGATGCTGAAGGAAATCTTCCGGCGCGATGCAGACACCCGTTTCTGCAGCCAGGGAGACGGGCAGCACTGACCCCTCTTCGACCTCATCAGGCCCGGGCGCTGATGCCAGATTAACGCCCACACCAATTGCCAGCAAATCCGCTTGTCCGCCCCGTCCGGCACTTTCCAGCAAGATGCCCGCGACCTTCCCACCATTCAGTAAAACGTCATTTGGCCACTTCAGTCCAAAAAGCTCCGGCTTTCCGGTCACCGCAATAAAAGCCTGATGAAGCGCAAGTGACATCACGAACGAGCGCAATGCTACATGCCCCGGCGCCCCTTCCGGGCGCAACATCAGGGTCGCGGCGAAATTACCCTCAGGCATCGACCAGGGCCGCCCGCGGCGCCCGCGCGCCGCCGTTTGCCGGTGCGCCATCAACCAGAAAGGTGCGGGATGTGATGTGGCCATTCGCATCCCCTCATCCAGGGTCGAGCCAACCGCGTCTATTACATAACGACCATGTGCCTGTGGCCAGTCGGTCATGGTGTCTTTCCACCGGACATCCACCCCCGGACTGCCCGGCGTGTCACGGGCATCACGCGATCAGTTGACCAGCGTCGCAGCGGCCGCCGCGGCTGCGGTCTCGACACCGAACATATTCACGATCCCCAGCACCATGATCACCGCCGAGGCCATCAGAAAGCCCCATAGTACGGTCGATCCACCGGTATCGAGCCCCTCTTCGCTTTCATCCCCGAAGTACATGTAAAAGACGATCCGCAGATAATAGAACGCACCGATCACCGAGGCCACGACACCGGCCACCGCGAGCCAGGCGAGACCGCCCTCATAGGCCGCACGCAGGACGTAGAACTTGCCGAAAAACCCGAGCATCGGCGGGACACCGGCAAGGCTGAACAGCAGCACCAGCATGGCCAGCGCCTTACCCGGCTCCCGTTTGGAGTACATGTTCAGCGCTGCGATGTCCGTGACCGGCTGGCTGTCTTTTTCCATCATCAGGATAAACGCAAAAGTGCCGACGTTCATGGTCACATAGATGGCCATATAAACCAGCATCGCCTGTACGCCCAGCACCGTTCCGGCCGCCAGCCCCATCAGCGCATAGCCCATATGGGCAATCGAAGAAAATGCCATCAGTCGTTTGATATTGGTCTGCCCGATCGCCGCGACGGCCCCGAGGAACATCGACAGCAAAGAGAGCAGCGCGATGATCTGGCTCCAGTCGCTGACAGCATTGCCAAAGGCGTCATGCAGCACGCGCGCAAAAAGCCCCATCGCAGCGACCTTGGGCGCTGTTGCGAAAAACGCCGTGACGGGTGTGGGTGAGCCTTCATAGACATCGGGCGTCCACATGTGGAACGGCACGGCGGAGACCTTGAAGGCAAGACCAGCGATCAGGAAGACCAGGCCGAGCAGCAGACCGACCGAAACATCGCCCGACTGTGTGGTCTGGATGATGCCCGAAAAGAGCGTCGTTCCGGCGTACCCGTACACAAGCGAGGCCCCGTAGAGCAGCAGCCCTGAGGACAGCGCACCCAGCACGAAATACTTCAGACCGGCCTCGGTTGATTTTACGCTCTCACGACGCAGGGACGCGACCACATAAAGCGCCAGCGACTGCAGCTCCAGTCCCATATAAAGCGCCATGAGATCACCTGCGGAGACCATGACCATCATACCGACAGCACTCAGCGCCACCAGCAGCGGGTATTCAAACCGAAGCAGGTTGCGCGATTTCATATAGCCTTCGGACATGATCAGCACAGCACCGGCCGAGAGCAGGATGGTAATCTTGGCAAAGCGCGAGAAGCCATCAAGGATCAGCATCCCGTTGAAAGCGGTCTGCGTCCCCTCGCCCGTTGTCCCGATCCAGGCGGCAAGGGCGATCATCACGCCGGCGGTCATCCAGACGAGCGTTGATGCCAACCCGTCTTTGGACGTGTAGACCGCGACCAGCAGCATCACCATCGCATAGACGGAGAGCAGGATCTCGGGCAGGACAAGTGTCAGATCAGCAGGTATCATGGTTCATGTCCTTCAGTTCGACGCCAGCTGAGACGCGGCCTCTGCCGCGGCCAGCGCCGTGTCGTAATTGGAGACCAGGTTGGCCACAGCCGGCCCGGTGATATCGAGCACCAGCGCAGGGTAGACACCCAGCAGCAGCGTCATCACCACCAGCGGCGCAAAGATCCAGCGCTCGCGCGGGGTCATGTCAGTGATCGAGCGCAGGCTTTCTTTGATGAGATCCCCCATCACCACGCGCCGGTAGAGCCAGAGCGCATAGGCAGCCGAGAAAATCACGCCCGTGGTCGCAACGGCGGCGACCCATGTGTTCACCTGAAAGACCGCCATCAGCGTCAGAAATTCGCCGACAAAGCCGGAAGTCCCCGGCAGGCCGACATTCGCCATGGTAAACAGCATGAATATCAGCGCATAGGCCGGCATTTTGTTCACGAGACCGCCATAGGCGTCGATCTCGCGGGTATGCATCCGGTCATAGATCACGCCAACGCAGAGAAAGAGTGCGCCCGAGATAAAGCCATGGCTGATCATCTGGAAAATCGCACCATCCAGCCCCTGCTGGTTGGCGGCGAATATGCCCATAGTGACGAAGCCCATATGCGCGACCGAAGAATAAGCGATGAGCTTTTTCATGTCTTCCTGCACGAGCGCCACCAGCGAGGTATAAACAATCGCGATGGCGCTCATCCACAACACCAGTGGCGTCAGCACCTCCGCCCCCACAGGGAACATCGGGATGGAGAAGCGCAGGAACCCGTACCCCCCCATTTTGAGCAGGATCGCCGCCAGCACGACAGAGCCTGCTGTGGGCGCCTGCACGTGGGCATCCGGCAGCCAGGTGTGCACCGGCCACATCGGCATCTTGACCGCAAAGCTGGCAAAAAACGCGAGAAAGAGCAGCGTCTGCAGCCCGCCGACGATCTGGATGCCCAGCAGTGAGAAATTCTCGAAAGCAAACTCGTGCTTCAGCAGGACTTCGATATCGGTGGTGCCTGCATCCGCGAACATGCCAACCATCGCCACCAGCATCAGCACCGATCCGAGGAAGGTATAAAGGAAGAATTTGAAGCTCGCATAGATGCGGTTCGCCCCGCCCCAGATGCCGATGATCAGGAACATCGGGATGAGGCCGGCCTCGAAGAAGAGATAGAAGAGCACAAGATCGAGCGCCATGAAGACCCCGAGCATCAGCGTCTCAAGCAACAGGAAGGCGATCATGTATTCCTTGATCCGCGTTTCCACATTCCAGGAGGCCGCGATCACCAGCGGCATCATGAAGGTGGTCAGCATCACAAAAAGAACCGAGATTCCGTCGACGCCCATCTTGTACTGCAGCCCGAGCAGCCATTCGCGTTCTTCCACGAACTGAAAGCCGGTGTTCTGAGCGTCAAACCCCGCGAGGATAAAGAGCGATACAAGAAAGGTCGCCACGGTGGCGAACATCGCGACCCATTTGGCGTTACGGTTGGCCGCTGCATCATCGCCGCGCAGGAATACCGCGAGGATCAGCGCCGCGATCGCCGGGATGAAGGTAACAATCGACAGAAGGTTATCCATCACTCACCTCCTCCACTGAGCGTCATCCAGGTCACCAGAACCGCAATGCCGATCACCATGGCGAAGGCATAGGTAAAGATGTAGCCCGACTGCGCGCGGCCTGCGAGACGGGTGAAGAAGGGGATGATCCCCATCGCCACTCCGTTGAGCCCGCCATCGATCACATTGCCGTCGCCGCGCTTCCACAGAAAACTGCCGATCCATTTGGCCGGGCCGACGAAGATGACATCGTAGAGCTCGTCGAAATACCACTTGTTTTTGAGGAAGAGGTACAGCGGACGCTGATTTTCGGCCAGTTTTCCAGGTAGGGACGGGTTCCAGATATAAAACCACATGGCCATCAGGAAACCACCCAGCATAGCCACGAAAGGCGACAGCTTGACCCATTTGGGCACCTTATGCGCGTCATCGAGCACGGTGTTCTCCGGACCGATGTAAAGCGCGCCCTCACCCGGAGCGCCGGCAAAGGCGTAATGGTGTTCGCCTTTGTCTTTCTCTTCGCTGTGGCCGGCTTCGGCAGTGGTTTCACTGTGTGACGCGTCACTGCCTTCGGCATGGGTCTCGTCGCTGTGATCCTCGCCATGTGCGCCCGCTTCGGCGTAGGGAATGCCGTAGAATTTTGCGACCTTATCGGTATGACCAAAGAAGCTGTTGAACCAGACCATGCCTGCCAGAACCGACCCCACGGCAAGAACGCCCAGAGGGATGAGCATGGTCTTCGGACTTTCGTGGGCGTGCTCGTGCGTATGCTTGTCGCCACGCGGCGTGCCGTAGAATGTCAGAAACATCAGCCGCCAGCTGTAAAACGATGTCATTGCAGCCGCCGCCACCAGCAGCCAGAAGCCGTAGCCCGACCCGCCCGCATAAGCGCTTTCGATAATCGCGTCCTTTGAGACGAAGCCCGCGAAACCGATGGGCAGGCCGAACATGTCATAGCTCAGCGGAATACCGACACCGGTGATGGCCAGCGTACCGATCATCATCGCCCAGAAGGTATAGGGGATCTTTTTGCGCAGCCCGCCATAATTCATCATGTCCTGCTCGTGGTGCATCGCATGGATGACGGAGCCCGCACCAAGAAACAGCATCGCTTTGAAGAAGGCGTGTGTGAAGAGGTGGAACATCGCCGCCGAGTACATGCCGACGCCCGCGGCCACGAACATATATCCCAGCTGCGAACAGGTCGAATAGGCGATGACGCGCTTGATGTCGGTCTGCACCAGACCCACGGTTGCGGCAAAGAACGCGGTAGTGGCGCCCAGAACGGTCACGAATGTCATCGCTTCCGGCGCGAATTCCATGATCGGAGACATGCGGCAGACGAGGAACACGCCCGCGGTCACCATGGTTGCCGCATGGATGAGCGCCGACACCGGCGTCGGGCCTTCCATCGCATCGGGCAGCCAGGTGTGCAGAAAGAGCTGTGCCGATTTCCCCATCGCGCCGATAAAGAGCAGGAAGGCCACAAGATTAGCCGCATTCCATTCAGACCAAAGGAAGGTCAGCTGTGTCTCAGCAAGATCAGGTGCGGCCGCGAAAACATCCGAGAAGTTGATACTGTCGGTGAGAAAGAAAAGCGCAAAGATCCCCAGCGCGAAGCCGAAATCACCCACACGGTTTACCACAAAGGCCTTGATTGCGGCGGCATTTGCCGAGGGTTTGCGATAATAAAACCCGATCAGAAGGTACGAGGCGACGCCCACGCCCTCCCAGCCAAAAAACATCTGAACGAGGTTATCCGCGGTGACCAGCGAGAGCATCGCAAAGGTGAAAAACGACAGATAGGCAAAGAAACGGGGTTTGTACGTCTCACTCTCGTTCCACTGCGGATCGTGGTCCATATAGCCAAAGGAATACAGATGCACGAGGCTGGAGACCGTGGTGATTACGATGAGCATAATCGCCGTCAGCCGGTCCATTCGAATGGCCCAGTCGGTGCTCAGGCTGCCGCTTTCGATAAATCGAAGAACCGGGCTGGTGTAATGACCGCCTGCATGTGCGGAGGGATCAAACGTCAGAAAGACGATCCAGCTGAGCAGTGCTGAGAGAAAGAGAAAGGACGTGGCGGTCCACATCGCCGCGGTCTCGCCGATCAGCTTCCAGCCAAAGCCACAGATCAGAGCGCCGATGAGCGGGGCGAAGAGGATGATGGTTTCCATGATCTCAGCCCTTCATCACGTTGACATCTTCCACGGCGATCGTGCCACGGTTGCGGAAGAAACAGACCAGAATAGCCAGACCGATCGCAGCTTCCGCCGCCGCCACCGTCAGCACAAAGAGCGTGAAGACCTGCCCCACGAGATCTCCCAGAAAGCTGGAGAAGGCCACGAGGTTTATGTTCACCGCTAGCAGCATCAACTCGATGCTCATCAGCAGGATGATGATATTCTTTCGGTTCAGAAACAGACCGAAGATTCCGATAACAAAGAGCGTTGCCGCCACTGTGAGGTAATGTTCAAGTCCGATCATCCGGTCCCTCGGTTCTTTTCAGTCCTGCGCCCGTTGTGGCGCTTATATTTTTCAGATCAGCGTGTTCAGCCCAGAAAGCTGAAACCGCCAAAGGCCACAATCAGTACGACGATCAGAACGATTATTGTAGTTCTGGACATGTCAGATTCCCTCTCTTGCAGGCATCACAGCCCCTGCCCCGGTTTCACGTCCCTGAGCTCCATCGCCGTCGCCGGGTCGCGCATCATCTGGGCGACCACGTCCTGACGTTTGACGTCCGAGCGGTGGCGCAGGGTCAGCACGATGGCCCCGATCATCGCAACGAGCAGGATCAGACCGGCAAGCTGGAAGAGCAGAAAGTACTGGTCATAGAGGATGAGTCCCAACGCTTCGGTATTGTGCCGGTCGACCGGCGCCACCTGCGCGCGCAGGCCGTCCGCCGCCGCATTGCTCTCCCAGGCGCCGAAAGCCATGACGAATTGCATCAGGATGATGACGCCGATGAGAAGCGCGAGAGGCATGTACTTTGCCATCTCCGCCTTCAGCTCGGCGAAATCCACGTCCAGCATCATCACCACGAAGAGGAACAGCACCGCCACCGCGCCCACGTAGACGATGATGAGCAGCATCGCGACGAACTCCGCACCCAGCAGCACGAAAAGGCCAGCGGCCGACAGGAATGCGAGGATCAGCCAGAGCACCGAATGCACCGGATTGCGGCTGATGACTGTAAACAGCCCACCGGCAATCACGCTGATGGCAAAGAGGTAAAAGGCAAAAACTGTCATTCTTCGTCCTTCTCGTCGTCCAGAACCTGCTGCGCCAGTTCCAGCGCGCGGGTCATCGCGGGCAGCCCGGCGAACATCGACATCTGTCCCAGCGTCTCGACGATGTGCTGCTGTGTGGCACCGGCCTCCAGCGCATGGCGCACCGCCTGGCGAAAGGCCACATCGTTCTGCGCCCCCTGCATCGTCAGCCCGGCCAGCGTCAGCAGCATCCGGGTGCGCGCATCAAGCCCGCCTTCGTTCAGCGTGTTGCCAAACATCATTTCCATCATGTCTTTGGGCATCGTGCCCATCATCTTCTCAAACCCTTTAGGCGTGAAGGCTTCCATCGCCGGAAAGCTCTTCGCCATTTCCTGCGCCTGGGCCATCATCGCGGCAAAGGGGTTGGCCCCCTCAAAAGGGTTCTTCGGATCAGTCATCTGTAGGGCGCATCCATTTCGAGATTGCGGGCAATCTCGGCTTCCCAGCGCTCGCCGTTCGCGAGCAGTTTGTCCTTGTCGTAATAAAGCTCTTCGCGGGTCTCGGTGGAAAACTCGAAGTTCGGCCCCTCAACGATCGCATCCACCGGGCAGGCTTCCTGGCAGAAACCGCAGTAGATGCATTTGGTCATGTCGATGTCATAGCGCGTTGTGCGGCGGCTGCCGTCTTCACGAGGTTCGGCATCGATGGTGATGGCCTGAGCGGGGCAGATCGCCTCGCAAAGCTTGCAGGCGATGCAGCGTTCCTCGCCGTTCGGATACCGTCTGAGCGCGTGTTCACCGCGAAAGCGCGGAGAAAGCGGGCCCTTTTCATGGGGATAGTTCAGGGTGGCTTTGGGGGCAAAAAAGTACTTCAGCCCCAGTTTCATGCCCTGATAGAAATCCTGCAGCAGGAAGTATTTGGCGGCGCGTGTATAATCGATCTGTGTCATTTCAGCCTCCCACGGCCCAGCGGGCGTATGCCCCCCAGAACCAGTCGAATTTTGCAGCAAAGGCCACGAAGACCACCCAGACAAGACTGAACGGCAGGAACACTTTCCAGCCCAGCCGCATCAGCTGGTCGTAGCGGTAGCGCGGCGTAATGGCCTTGACCATCGCGAAAAGGAAAAAGAAGAACGCCATCTTCAGGATCATCCAGATCACGCCGTCAGGCAGACCGGGAATGGGCGACAACCAGCCGCCGAAGAACAGAAGCGAGGTCAGCGCGCACATCAGGAAGATCGCGATGTATTCACCGGCCATAAAGAGCAGGAAGGGCGTCGAGGAGTACTCTACCTGATAGCCCGCCACCAGTTCGGATTCCGCCTCCGGAAGGTCAAACGGCGGTCGGTTGGTTTCAGCAAGACAGCTGATGAAAAACAAAAACACCATCGGGAAGTGCGGCAGCCAGTACCAGCTGAAAAATCCATAGGCGCCATCCTGGGCGGCCACGATCCCGCCGAAATTCATCGAGCCTGTGGAGATGATCACCCCGATGATGATCAGACCCAGCGAGACCTCATAGGAGATCATCTGCGCCGCCGAGCGCAGCGACCCGAGGAAGGGATATTTGGAGTTCGACGCCCAGCCGCCCATGATCACGCCGTAAACCTCAAGCGAAGATACCGCGAAAACGAAGAGGATCGCCACATTGATGTCAGAGAGCACCCAGCCGTCATTGAACGGGATAACCGCCCAGGCGATCATCGCCAGTACGAAGGATGTCATCGGCGCCAGCATGAAAACGGTGCGATCCGCTCCGGCAGGGACAACGACCTCTTTAACCACGTATTTCAGAGCGTCGGCCACCGTTTGCAACAGACCGAATGTGCCCACCACGTTGGGCCCGCGCCGCATCTGCACCGCCGCCCAGATTTTACGATCCCCATAGACCAGAAACAGCAGTGAGATCATCACAAAGGCCACGACCGCCAGCACCTGCGCCAGGATCAGAACGGCGATGCCGCCAGGAGTGGTAAAGAAGTCAGCCATAAGTCCTCACACCGTCGGTATTCCAGCTTCCATGCAGGCCTGCGTGGTGACTTGAGCGTCGATCACAGCAAGCCCGTCAGGCAGGGTCGGCGAGATGGTGTAAACAGCATCTGCCGCCCACACACCACCCTCTTCGGTCACATTTGTCCGCAAATGCCGCGTAAACCCGTATCCCCGCACCACTGTGTAATGCGCGGCGGCACATTCGGCATATCTTTGCACATCAAGGCGGCTCTGCGCCTTGGTCATTGATACGTTAAACTGTACAAGATCCTCTCCCAGCGCAGTTGCCTGCACTCCCAGATAATCAGGGATGAAGTCATCTGCGACCGGGACCTGAGGCGCACAGGCCGCAAGTGCCGGAAGGGATATGAGGACGATCTGCCTCATTCAGCTGCCATCGCTTTGTTTTTGCGGGCGCGGGCGTTTGCGGAAAGCTCCGCCATCAGTTCTGAGGCGCGCGCGATCGGATTGCTGAGCCAGAAATCCGCGATCGCAGGCTCAAAGGCACCGTCCGAGAGTGACCCTTGATCGAGTTGCGGACCCTCATTCCCGGGTACCTCGTCAATCCGCCCCAGATGCGGGACCTGTTCAATCAGCGCCTGGCGCAGCTGTGCGATACTGTCAAACGGCAGCTGCGCACCGGCCTCCGCCGAAAGCGCGCGCAGAATTGCCCAGTTTTCCTTGGCCTGACCGGGTGCGAAGCCTGAGCGGAGCGCAAGCTGCGGCCGCCCTTCGGTATTGACAAAAAGCCCCGGCTCTTCTGTATAAGCCGCACCTGGCAGAATGATGTCCGCGCGGTGCGCGCCCCGGTCGCCATGGCTGCCCTGGTAGATCACGAAGGGCCCCGCGTCGATTTCGATCTCATCCGCTCCGAGGTTATAAATCACGTCCGCTTTGGCAATCGCTGCCATGCCGCCTTCGTTCACAGCACCGATATCCAGCGCTCCGACACGTGACGCCGCGGTATGCAGAACCAGCAGTTTCGCACCGGAAGCCGCACTGATCGCCTGCGCCTGCGCGAGCACAGCAGCACCGTCAGACCCACGCAGCGCGCCCGCGCCGACAATCACGATGCCGTTTTTATCCTGCATATCAACGGCCCCGGAGGCGGCTTTCTTAAGTGCTGCACGGTCCGTGCCGATGTGATCGTACTCAAAGGTCAGATCCACCTTCGGACCGACAAGACCGACCGTCGCGCCCTTTGTCCAGGCTTTGCGGATACGCGCGTTCAGCACCGGAGCCTCAATGGCCGGGTTCGCACCGATAATCAGAACCGATTTGCTGTCGTCGATGTCCTCAATGCGTGCCGTGCCAACATATGCCGCGCGGTTGTCCGGCGGCAGGTAGGCGCCATCGGTGCGGCATTCCACGACGCCGCCTTTGCTTTCGATGAACTGTTTCAGTGCGAAAGCGGCTTCAACCGGCACCAGATCGCCGACCAGACCGGCCACGGATTTACCCTCAATCGCGGCAGCGGCCGCAGAGAGCGCCTCGGGCCAGGAGGCCGGGCGCAGTTTGCCGTTTTCGCGGATATAGGGTTTGTCGAGCCGCTGGCGGCGCAGGCCGTCCCAGACAAAACGGGTCTTGTCCGAGATCCATTCTTCGTTCACCCCGTCATGGTTGCGGGGCAGAAAGCGCATGACTTCGCGGCCCTTGGTGTCCACGCGGATGTTGGAGCCGAGCGCATCCATCACGTCTATGCTTTCGGTTTTCGTCAGCTCCCAGGGTCGGGCAGTAAAAGCGTAAGGCTTTGAAACCAAAGCACCGACAGGGCAAAGATCGATGATATTGCCCTGCAGATTACTGTCGAGGGTCTGGCCAAGATAGCTGGTAATCTCCGCATCCTCGCCGCGCCCGGTCTGGCCCATCTGATGGATGCCCGCGACCTCTGTGGTAAAGCGCACACAGCGCGTGCAGGAAATGCAGCGGGTCATGTGGGTTTCCACCAGCGGGCCGAGATCGAGATCTTCTGTGGCCCGCTTGGGCTCACGATAGCGCGAGAAATCCACGCCGTAAGCCATCGCCTGGTCCTGCAGATCGCACTCGCCTCCCTGATCACAGATCGGGCAGTCAAGCGGATGGTTAATAAGCAGGAACTCCATCACCCCCTCGCGGGCCTTTTTGACCATCGGAGAGTTGGTTTTGACAACCGGCGGCTGGCCTTCGGGCCCGGGACGCAGGTCTTTTACCTGCATCGCACAGGAGGCCGCCGGCTTGGGCGGCCCGCCCACAACCTCAACCAGACACATCCGGCAGTTGCCCGCGATGGTCAGCCGTTCGTGATAACAAAAACGTGGGATCTCAATTCCCGCCTGCTCACAGGCCTGAATGAGCGTCAGCGCCCCTTCGGCCTCGATCTCTTTACCGTCGATAATGATCTTACGCAGATCGCTCATATCACTTACCTTTGTCTCCCGGCGATTCCCCTGAACCGACGCCTGTTAATTCGTTGCACGCAGGAGCGCGCCGATGGCCGAGCCCTGCGAAATTTCCTCGCGACCCAGAGCGCAGTAGCCCTGCTGGTCCTGCCCGTGTCCGCGGGCCTTCATATAGTCGCGCGCCCGGGCGCGCAGCCTGTCTTTTTCCGCATCTGAATCGAGATGCGCCTCGACCTCGGTTTCCGTATAACCCCGGTCGCGCGCTTCCTTCTCCAGCCCCTTCAGATATGAAAGCGCCCGGAAAAACCTCGCGGAAATCTCGGGACAGTTTTTACGGATCTGATCCGCCAGGCCCACGGTGAAGAGCCCGTTGTCGATCTCCGGCACATCTCGTAGCGCAGGTTTTGCGCTCGCCGACGTGGCGAGGCTCAGCATCACAGCAGCGCTCAGTATCAGTCTGGTCATTATATCTCTCCTGTCTGTTGAGACACCGGCGGATGCAGCCCGCAGGTGAGCTCCGCAGATGGGAGCGGGTGCCGTTGCTATGCAATAACAGCGCCCCCCGGAGAGATATGACCGGAACCGGTTCAAAGCGGGCACTCCCCCGTCAGAACAAGCGTATCATCGGCCACCGGCAGCTGATCGGCCGGCGCATCGGGGCTGGTCGTCCAGATGATGTCCGAGCTGCCATATTCGGTTACACAAAACCGGATCGCCTCATAACGCGCCGCCTCCCGGGCCCCGTCGACAGAGGCCGATACCGGGCGCGCAGTCACGCGGAACTGGTGCCGTTCGCCGTCCTTCTTAAGCTTGGCACGGTAGAACTGTCCGTCAAAGCTGAGCTGATCTTCGTCCCGGCCGCAACCGGTCACGATCAGGGCAGCGGCCATCAGGGCGAGTGTAACTGTCTTCATAGGTCTCATTCTGCTGCCACCGGAGCGCACCGGTGCTCTTTCCATTTTTCCGCATCTTTCAGCCAGGACCAGCCAAAAGCATGATCGCTGTCGCCGTGCGATTTCAGATACTCAAGCCGTGCCAGCGCTTCATCCAGTGTCGGGCGGTGCCCCGCCGGCACCCACCACATCACGAAATGCAGGGCACCCAGCACCTCAAACCACTCCTGGCGGCGCTCATAAAACTGCTTGTGGATTGTGCCCCAGACGAATTTTTCCAGCGTGTGTACGCTCTCCCAGACGGTCAGGTTCGACACATACTGCGGATCACCATCGATTTTGGAATCCGTATTGCCCGTACCAGGTTCACCTGATCCTTCCATCATCCAGACAAACCCCGGCATGCGCTTGCCCAGGCCGTTGATACGGTCGAGATTTTCCATGAACTCCGTCACCCGCGGATCGTCCACATCCGCGACCAGCCGGCCCACATTCAGTTCTGCGAGATGATACTTTTCTGTCATCAGCCCGCCTTCATCAGTCTGCCGGCACCTGTGCCCTCTGCGATTTCACCTCTTGCCGCAGCACAGACCGACGGCACGTTGTCTGAGACCACACCGCGTTGCGACAGATGCCGCGCGGTCGCGCTTTCCACATCGGCACGGCTGATCCCGGCAACAGCGGCATTGATCGCCTCGGGCGTATGGCCCTGTGCTTCAAGCTGATCAAAGAACTGTTTGCTGGTCTCAGTGCTGGTGCCGGCTTTCCATGCGACACCCTGGCCGAAACAGGTGCTGACGTAATAGCTCGCCACCCCGGCGTCGCGTACGAACGATTGTGCCGCCACGCTCAGATCACGGCTGACATCCACCGGCGCACCGGTGCTCTGCACGACGGGTGCCGCACAGGCTGCAAGCGGCGCAGTCAGCACCAGCCCCATCGCAGTTTTGCCCCCGGAAATCATGCGCACCCTGTCCCGCTTACTCCGCCGCCACGGCGCTTACACGGCCGGTGCGTTTGTGTTTGATCCGGTCCTCGATCTCGTCCCGGAAGTGACGGATCAGGCCCTGAATGGGCCAGGCAGCCGCATCGCCCAGAGCACAGATCGTATGACCCTCCA
This sequence comes from Roseobacter sp., assembly GCF_024639605.1. Classification (GTDB taxonomy): domain Bacteria; phylum Pseudomonadota; class Alphaproteobacteria; order Rhodobacterales; family Rhodobacteraceae; genus Roseobacter. Next base: position 23,475 of record NZ_JAHEHZ010000038.1, read on the forward strand.
CCTGTTTGGTCACATCAAGCAGCATATCGATCTCTTCGGGCTCAGCTTCGCCTGTCACCAGACGGTCCATCACCCGCATCATCCAGCCGGTGCCTTCCCGGCAGGGCGTGCACTGGCCACAGCTTTCGTGTTTGTAAAATTTGCTCAGACGCCAGATCGCTTTAATCACATCGGTGGAGTTATCCATCACGATCACCGCAGCCGTGCCAAGGCCTGAGCGTTGTTCGCGCAGATAATCAAAATCCATGATCGCGTCCTTCATCTGCTTGCCGGGGATCATCGGCACGGATGAGCCACCCGGGATCACCGCTTTGAGATTATCCCAGCCACCGCGGATCCCGCCGCAGTGCTTCTCGATCAGCTCGTGGAACGGGATCGACATCGCCTCTTCCACGACACAGGGATTGTTCACATGGCCGCTGATCGCAAAGAGCTTTGTGCCGGCGTTGTTGGGACGCCCGAAAGAAGAAAACCACTCCGGTCCGCGGCGCAGGATCGTCGGCACCACAGCTATCGATTCCACATTGTTCACCGTCGTGGGGCAGCCATAAAGACCGGCGCCGGCGGGAAATGGTGGTTTCATCCGCGGCATGCCTTTCTTTCCTTCGAGACTTTCCAGCAACGCGGTTTCCTCACCGCAGATATAAGCGCCCGCACCGTGCACCAGATAGAGATCGAAATCCCAGCCGGAGCCACAGGCATCTTTACCGATCAGACCCGCCTCATAGGACTCGTCGATGGCATTCTGCAGGGCCTCTTTCTCGCGGATATATTCGCCGCGGATGTAGATGTAGCAGGCATGCGCCTGCATCGCGAAGCTGGCAATCAGACAGCCTTCGATCAGGGTGTGCGGGTCGTGCCGCATGATCTCGCGGTCTTTGCAGGTGCCGGGTTCGGATTCGTCGGCATTGACCACCAGATAGGACGGACGGCCATCGCTTTCCTTTGGCATGAAAGACCACTTGAGACCGGTCGGAAAGCCCGCCCCGCCGCGTCCGCGCAGGCCCGACGCCTTCATCGTATCCACGATCCAGGCGCTGCCCTTTTCGAGAATCCCGCGGGTGCCGTCCCAGTGGCCGCGCTGCTGCGCGCCTTTCAGCGTGCGGTCATGCATCCCGTAGATGTTGGTAAAGATGCGGTCCTTGTCCTGAAGCATGACGCTCCCCTTTTACCTCTTTGCCTGCGCGTCTTTGCGCGCACGCCGTAATTGTAAAGACACCACCAGCGCCCAGACGAGCCCCGCAAGTGCTGCAAAATCAAACAGAAAGGCATAGCGTCCGGGCAGCCCGAGCATCGGTGCCAGCCACAGCGACAGCATCCAGAGCACCATCGTACCCACAATAACGAGACTGACCATCCGGCCTTTGCTCGCCAGCGCGCGCTCGCGCTCTTCGGTGCTCTCGTTCTGCGCCGTCATCCCGGACTTGCCCCCGATCATTTACGTTTATCCCGCAGCGCGCGCCACGGGGGTCACTACTATCCTTTGGCCAGCTTTTTCGCCTGGCCCTTCCAGTCGTCTCTTTCGATGCGGCCCTTGAACCGCAACCGCTCATCCACCCAGGCAATGTCCTTCTTGGTCAGGCCGGCGACCTGATCAAAATGCCAGATGCCGAGACTGTTCAGCGTCTCTTCGAGCTTTGGCCCGACCCCGGTGATTTTCTTGAGATCATCGGCTCCCCCGGCGCGCGGTGCGTCGCTGAGCCCTGACGGCCGCGCGTCGTCCGCCGATGCAGCGGCTTTCTTCGCAGGTGCCTTTTTAGCCGGTGCCTTTGTCTTCGCGGTTGCGGGCTTTGATGCCGCCGCCGGTGCGGAGGCCGTTGCCGGTGCAGCGGATGCCGCCGGCGCGGGTTTCTCGGACACAGGTGCGCCCACGCGGATTTCTCCGGGTGCCGGCAGTGGCCGTGTCATGATCCAGCTGATCACGCCGCCTGCCACAAGGAAAACAACGAAGCCGATGAAGGCCCCCTGCATGAAGCTCCAGCCCCCCAGAACCCAGAGCAGAACAGCAGCAAGTGCACCGCCCGCAAGCGCGATGAGCCAGCTGCCCAGAGCCATCCCGATCATTCCTTCGTTATTGTCCATATTCAAATCCTCTCCGCAGTTTTCTGATCGTCACCGGCCCAGTGTAGCCGTGTTTTGCGCACTTAGGAAAATTATCGTCTAGCTTTCCGCCGCAAGCTTTACCGCCTGCGCCACCCAGTTATCCCGGCTGACACGTCCTTTAAAACCTACGAGGTTCTGATCAGCCCATGTGACCTCTTCAGGCGTCCAGGACGCGATCTGGTCGAAGTGGTAAACCCCGATGTCGTTGAGCACTTTTTCAAGCTTCGGCCCCACACCGCTGATCTTTTTGAGATCATCCGGCGTACCGTCCCGCGCCTCACTCAGCAACTCAGGTTTGTCGCCGGTCACCGACCCTGTGGCCGGCTTGCCCTTTGCAACCGCATCAGAGCCCTGAACTGCTGCGCTTTTATCTGAGGACGCGCCGCGCATGCGGTCTGCTTTCTTTCCGGCGTCCTTTGGCGGTGAGGCCTTATTTGCGCGCTTCTGCCAGGGTGTCGTCAGCGGAACTTCGCTGCCGTCGATCCGTTTCACCGTGTCACCAATGTCAACAGCCAGCTGTGCCGAGGCGTTGTACTGTGTCCTGCCGCTGTCATATTCTTTCAGCGATGTCAGTCCCTTAAGCGGCTCGGCGGCATACCGGCCGTTCTGTGGGCCCGGCACCGGCACCTTGCCGGCGGCAAGTTCGTCGATAATCTCGCCCATGCGATCAGCGGTCAGATCCTCGTAATAATCCTTACCGATCTGCGCCATCGGGGCGTTTGAACAGGAGCCCAGACACTCGACCTCTTCCCATGAGAAATTACCGTCCGCGGACAGCTCATGCGCATGGGCTGCGATCTTGTCCTTGCAGACCGCAACCAGATCCTCGGCCCCGCAGATCATGCAGGAGGTGGTGCCGCAGACCTGAATGTGCGCGATCTTCCCAACCGGCTGCAGCTGGAACATGAAATAAAACGTCGCCACTTCAAGCGCCCGGATATAGCTCAGGCCGAGCATATCCGCCACGGTTTCGATTGCGGGTTTGCTGAGCCAGCCTTCCTGCTCCTGCGCGCGCCACAGCAGCGGAATAATGGCGCTGGCCTGCCGGCCCTCGGGGTATTTGGTGATCTGTCCCTCGGCCCATGCCATATTGTCAGGCGTAAATGCAAAGGTATCGGGTTGATCGGCGTGTAGTCGGCGCAGCATAGTCAGTTCGCTTCCTTCAGTGTATCGAAGCCTTCAAAGTCATCAAAGCAGTTGCGGCACACCGGTTTTATCTGCGCATATGCCTCGGTCCGGTCGTTCCGTTCGTTGCCGTTGGCCGGCAGACAGCTCTCGCATCCGTCGCACCAGGCACTGATCGCATCATTTTCGTCCATCACCCGGTTCACGCCGCGTGGGCGGCGGTCCGTGAGGCCGGCCAGAAGTTGCTGGCAGAGGTATGCTGCCTGAACCTGTCCATGACGATTACGCTGAACAACGCCGATATCACTCACCGGTCAATTTCTCCAAACACCACGTCCATTGTGCCGATGATCGCCGCCACATCCGCGAGCTGGTGACCGCGTGACATATGATCCATCGCCTGCAGGTGCAGGAAACCGGGCGCGCGCAGTTTTGCGCGGTAGGGTTTATTGCTGCCATCGGCCACAAGATAAACGCCAAACTCGCCCTTGGGCGCTTCTACGGGGCAATAAACCTCGCCTTCGGGCACATGAAAGCCTTCGGTATAGAGTTTAAAGTGGTGGATCAGGCTTTCCATCGAGGTTTTCATGTCCGACCGGCTGGGCGGGGTGATCTTGC
>NZ_JAHEHZ010000039.1 GCF_024639605.1 Roseobacter sp.
GAAGCTCGTCAGGCCGGATCAGACAGGCAGGGCGGTGGTCCGGAAAACCGTGCGCAGGGCAAAACTCGACTGCATCTGTGCGACCCCGGGCAGGCGCGCAAGATATTGCCGGTGGATCCGGGCAAAGTCTTCGGTGTTTTCTGCGACCACTTTCAGCAGATAATCAGCACTGCCGGCCATCAGATGACACTCCAGCACGTCCGGGATGCGCCGGACACCCTTTTCGAAGGCGTCGAGCACCTCATCGGCCTGTCCCTGCAGGGTAATTTCGACAAAGACTGTTGTCGGCACGCCCATTTTCCTGGCGTTCAGTAAGGCCACATACCCGTGGATGTAGCCTTCCTTTTCGAGCCGCTGGACCCGTCTGTGACAGGCCGAGGGTGAGAGGTTCACCTCATCGCTGAGATCGGAATTGGACAACCTTCCTTTCGTCTGTAGCGCGCTGAGGATTCGCCGGTCTGTTGAGTCGAGAGACATTTGTGCAAAAATCTTTCACCTGAGTACGAATTTTCCGAAGACTATTCGCAAAAGCACCCCCTTTACGAGGTAAATTTAATGCCCGATTGCACAAAAACGGGCTTATTCAACACAAAACATGGTCAGGGAGAAGACGGCGATGATTATCGGTTGCCCCAAAGAAATCAAACCACAGGAATTTCGCGTCGGCATGACACCCAATGCCGCGGGCGAGGCCGTCGCACACGGCCATCGCGTGCTGATCGAAACCGGTGCCGGCAAAGGCGCAGGATTTGAGGACAGCGATTACACCGACGCAGGCGCGGAAATTGCCGGAACGGCAGCGGATGTTTTCAGCACAGCTGACATGATTGTAAAGGTGAAAGAACCGCAGCCAGGGGAGCGCAAAATGCTGCGCGAGGGTCAGGTGCTTTTCACCTACCTGCACCTGGCACCGGACCCCGAGCAGACCCGCGATCTGATCGCTTCGGGTGCGACCTGCATTGCCTATGAAACTGTGACCGATGACCGCGGCGGCCTGCCTTTGCTGGCGCCGATGTCGGAAGTTGCCGGGCGTCTGGCCCCCCAGGTCGGGGCGTGGACTCTGCAGAAAGCCAACGGCGGGCGCGGCGTTCTGATGGGCGGTGTGCCCGGTGTCGGCCCCGCACGCGTTCTTGTCATCGGCGGCGGTGTCGTCGGCACGCATGCGGCCCGGATCGCGGCCGGTATGGGTGCCGATGTGACTGTGCTCGACCGTTCGCTGGCGCGTCTGCGCTATCTCGATGATGTCTTTGGCCGTGAGTTCAAAACCAGCTATGCCTCAGCGGGCAACACCATCGAGCTTGCCCGTGCGGCGGATATGATTGTCGGCGCCGTTCTGATCCCCGGGGCCGCTGCGCCGAAGCTGATAAGCCGCGCGCAGCTTTCCGAACTCAAACCCGGTGCGGCCCTTGTAGATGTGGCTATCGATCAGGGGGGATGCTTTGAAACGTCGCGCGCGACGACACACCAGGATCCGGTCTATGAAGTGGACGGTATTATGCATTATTGTGTGGCGAATATGCCTGGTGCGGTGGCGCGCACCTCGACGATTGCACTGGGCAACGCGACGATGCCTTTTATGCTGGCGCTGGCGGATAAGGGCTGGAAACAGGCCTGTCTCGATGATCCGCACCTGCTGGACGGGCTGAATATTCATGCCGGACAGCTGACCTATTTCGCGGTCGGTAAGGCGCTGGGGATCGATGTTGTCTCGCCCTCCATCGTTGTAAAACAATAAAGATTGCCGGTCGTTAGCAGGAAAATGCCTGCTGCGGCCCGTCACGGCATCTGTTTCTGAGGTGCCCGGGGCACGGCGGACCAGCGCCGTGCGCCCCCCCGCGACCCGGGCGCTTTTCTCAGAAAACCAGTGCTTTGATGGCTCGAATCGGGTTTAATCGGGTCAGAAAATTCATTTATTGCGGGATATAATCATGAAACAGAATAGACGGATTTCTGCAGTTCTTGCCGCTGCAATGATGCTCACGACAACGACTGCCATGGCCGATTCAAACCTGGGTGCCTTTGCTGTCGGGGCCGCAGTAGGCGCAATCGTGAACCAGCAGGTCAACAACAATAAAAATAAACGCACCACCACAACCCAGCGCACCTATTCCAACAACAGTTACCAGCGCCAGCAGAACCGCGAAGTGCAGTCCGCGCTTAATGCTTTCGGCTTTCCGGCAGGCACGGTAGACGGTTCTCTTGGCAGCCGGTCGCGCGGCGCGATTTCCACCTATCAGGCCTATATGGGCTATCCGGCGACCGGTTATCTTGAAGATTACCAGCGCGTGAACCTCGTCTCCTCGCATCAGCGTATGCAGGCCGGAGGCGGCAATGCTTATCCGCAGGTTGTCGCGAATGAAGGCACCCGCGGTCTGCTTAAGGCTTTCGCGGATCCCAACTATGCCAACAGATACGGCGGTGCGCAGACCGGCAACAGCGTCACGGCGTCCGGTCAGGTTCAGACCTTCAATCAGAACGAGACTTATGCGGCGGCAGCCCAGCCGGCGCCCCTTGCTCCGCTCAGCCTGAGCGGCGCGCAGTCCAGCGCATCAATGGTCAGCCACTGCAAGATCGTGAACAGCCAGACCCAGGCCAATGGCGTGATCCTCGCAAGCAACGTCACCAATCCGGATCAGGCCCTGGGTGAGCAGTTCTGCGAAGCCCGCGCCGATGCGATCCGTCAGAGTGACACGCTGCGGGCATCGGTCGATCAGTCGGACGCACAACTGCGCGCGGGATGCACGCAGATCGCTGACGCAATGGCACCTGCAATCGCGCAGATTGCCAGCGCCGGTGCCGCATCGGTTTCTGTGACAGCCCAGCAAACCGCGAATGCGCTCTTTAACGGTGATATGGCAACGGCGACGGGCTATGGCCAGATCTGCCTCGGGCTCGGATACCGTGAAGACGACGCAAAAATGGCGCTGGGGGCTGCCACGGTGATGATGGCTGCCGGGCGCGCGCCTTACGCCGAATTCGTCGGCCACCACGTGCGCTGGGGCTTTGGCACCGACGCGCCTCGCGGCGGGTCGGCAGGCTGGTATGATACGGCGCTGAGCGCGATGGAGAACGGCGCAGAACCGGCGGTCCTGCCCGAAAAGGAAAAGTCGCGCAATGCCATCATCCGCGCCTCACTGATCTCGTCTGGTGTTGCCGCACCGGTGAAAGCATTCAGTGCATCGGGTGGTGGCCTGCCGACGCTCAACCTGGGCGACAACTGATCTTCTGACATGGGAAAAGCGCCCGCGGCGTCGTGCAGCGGGCCCTTTTTCGTGTCTGTTTCTCAGGCGTCTTTTTTGAGCGCGTCGCGGATCTGCAGAAGCACTTCGAGCTCGGTCGGCCCGGTGGGTGCCTGATCGGCATGTGTCTCTGGCCGTTCGGCAGCTTCTTTGATGCGATTGACCATCTTCACCAGGAGAAACACCACAAAGGCAACGATCAGGAAGTTGATGATCGCCATGACAAACTTGCCAACGGCAAAGACCGGTACGCCAGCCTCGGTTGCCGCCTCGATAGAAGCAAAGGTCTGATCACCCAGGACATAAAACCAGCCCGAGAAATCAATGCCACCGGTAAAAAGTGCGATAATCGGGTTGATCAGATCGCCGACCAGCGATGTCACGATTGCCGTAAATGCGGCACCGATAATAATACCCACGGCCATGTCCATGACATTACCCTTGGCGATAAAACTTTTGAATTCGTTCAGCATTGATGTCCCTTTCGCTGTTGATCCGCGCGCCACTGCGCACTCTGTGCGCCTGTTAACATATCGCTGCGCGGACACGAGCCTGTTTTTAAGGGGAAACGACCCTAGCTTTACCCGATGAATAACCAGCAGGAGATGCCATAATGGCCGACCTTTCCGCCTTTCCGATCAATGACAAGTGGCCCGCAAAAGACCCTTCGGTGCTGCAGCTTTACTCTTTTCCGACCCCGAATGGCGTGAAAGTCTCCATCGCACTCGAAGAAATGGGCATCCCTTATGAGGCGCATACAGTGACGCTTTCGGACGCGGATGTAAAAAGCCCGGAGTTCCTGTCGCTGAACCCGAACAATAAAATTCCGGCGATCATTGACCCGGACGGGCCCGGCGGTACACCCCTGCAGCTTTTTGAAAGCGGTGCGATCCTGATTTATCTGGCAGAGAAATCCGGCAAGCTCATCGGCAATACGCAGGCCGAGAAAGCGCATATTATCCAGTGGCTTATGTTTCAGATGGGCGGGCTCGGCCCGATGCTGGGGCAGCTTGGGTTCTTTTTCAAATTCGCAGGCTCCGAGTACGAAGACAAACGCCCGCAGCAACGCTACATCGGTGAGGCCAAACGCCTGCTGGGCGTGCTTGATGGTGTGCTCGAAGACAAAGAGTGGATTGCCGGCGAGTTCTCCATTGCCGATATCGCGATAGCGCCCTGGGTGAACGCACTGGATTTTTACGGCGCGAAAGAAGCGGTGGATTACGAAAGCTTTAAAAACGTTGTGGCCTACCGCGACCGGTTCTACGCACGTCCGACCGTGGAAAAAGCCAAGAACATCCCGCCCCGCACCCCGGCATAAATCCGCAGCTTCGGGCTCGCGCGTCTGAGGCACATCACAGAATAAAAAAGCCGGCGTACTATGACAGCACGCCGGCTTGTTCACATGCTGGCAGCAGGGTTCAGCCGGGCAGCTTGCCGGTCAGCACATAGCGCAGGATCTCGACCACCTGGCGCGGCTCTTCGGCCACGGCGAGTGCTGCCGCATCGACTTCTTTCAGCGGGTGTGCATGCTGCGGGCCGTGCAGAATGATCAGCGATTTGCCAAGCGCAGAGGCCACTCCCGCGTCAAAAGCCGCATTCCACTGTTTGTACTGATCGCCGAAACGCACCACGACGACGTCGGCGTCTTCGATGCCTTTGCGGGTGCGGATCGCGTTGACCATCGCGCCCTTGTGGTCGTGCCAGTATTTGTTGTCCTCCGCGCCGAGAATGGCCACACCGCAGTCGTCGCTGGCGTCGTGGTCAGTCACGGGGCTGTCAAAGCTGACATCCAGATCGGCAGCACCGGTGGTGATCTGCTCGCGCCAGTCGGTGTGAATTTCTCCGGACAGATATACTCTGAGCGTCATGGTATCGTCTCCTTCTGCTGCGCGGCGACAACGGGGTCAGCCGCGCAATGTGCCGCCTGTGGCCTTGGTCACCTTTTCAATGACCTTTGCACTTACGGCTTCTATGTCTTTTTCGGTCAGCGTCTGATCTTTCGGCTGCATCCGCACCGTGATGGCGAGGGATTTCCGGTCTTCGCCGAGGCTGCCGCCGACGAATTCGTCGAATACCCGCACATCTTCGATCAGCGCTTTGTCCGCCCCCAAGGCGGCATTGATCAATGTAAGCGCTTCGGTCTGCGCTTCCACCACAAAGGCAAAATCGCGTTCGACCGCCTGCAGATCGCTGATGTCGAGTGCAGCACGGGTCGCCCCTGCTTTGCGCGGCAACGGGATTTCGGCAGGCCAGAGCGTGAAGGCCATCGCCGGGCCCTTCACTTCCATCGCCTCCAGCACGCGCGGGTGCACTTCACCAAAGACACCCAGCACCTTTTTCGGGCCGAGGCAGATCACCCCGTGCCGGCCCGGGTGCCACCAGTCGCGACCGGTGCGCATGATCTGCACCCTGGCGGGCGCGCCCATCGCGGCCAGGACAGCCTCGGCATCGGCTTTGACGTCGAAGACATCGACCGCGCGGGAAGCGCCGTGCACATCTTTAGGTCCTGTCCGGCCCACCAGCAGTCCCGAGACCAGCAGGTGCTGCTCTCCCGGCTCACCCCCGTGGAATCCGGGACCCACCTCGAAAAGCGCCATATCGGCAAAGCCGCGCGCCTGATTGCGCGCCGCGGCCTGCAGCAGACCGGGCAGCAGGGCGGGCCGCATATGGCTCAGGTCACTGCTGATCGGATTTTCCAGCCGCGTTGCCTCATCGCCACCGCCAAAGAGTGCCGCTGAGGCCTGATCAATAAAGCTGTAGCTGACGCATTCGTTGTATCCCAGTGCGGCGCAGGTCCGCCGGGCGATGGCCTCACGGCGCTGCATCGGTGAAAGGATCGGTTTCGGCACGCCTTCGGTGAGGCGCGGCAGAGGTTTGCCCTGCAATCTGGTAAGGGATGCAATACGCGCAACTTCTTCGACCAGATCGGCCTCGCCCTGAACATCCGGGCGCCAGCTCGGCACATGCGCCATGTTGCCCTCAAGAATAAACCCCAGTGACGTCAGCGTCTGGCGCTGCTCGCTTTCGGGGATGTCCATGCCCACAAGCGAGCGCACACGCGCCGCGTCCAGGCGATAAGCGCGTTCAGTGTCGGGAATTTTGCCCGCCACGATCACCTCAGACGCCTCACCGCCCGCGTGATCGAGGATCATACGCGTTGCGTGCTCAATACCGTAGGGCGTCCATGCGGGATCGATGCCCCGCTCGAAGCGGTAGCGCGCATCCGAGTTTATCTTCAGCGCGCGGCCGGTGTAGGCCGTGCGCACCGGATCGAAATAGGCGGCTTCGAGAAAGACATTCACCGTCTCTTCGGTGCAGCCCGACCCCATCCCGCCCATCACGCCGCCGATGCTTTCCACGCCGTTCTCATCCGAGATCAGGGTCATGCCTTCCTCGAAGGTGTATTCTTTTTCATCCAGCCCGGTGAGCGTCTCGCCCCCCTTTGCACGGTGTACGCGCAATGCATTTCCGGCGATCTTGTCAGCGTCGAACACGTGCAGCGGGCGGTTGCGGTCATAGGTGAAGAAATTCGTCACATCGACCAGAAAGCTGATCGGGCGCAGACCGATGGCGCGCAGACAGTCCTGCAACCACTGCGGGCTCGGTCCGTTTGTCACCCCACGGATGACCCGTCCGAAAAATACCGGGCACTGGTCCAGTGTATCTCCGTCGATGGTGACAGTGACCGGGCAGGCAAAGACACCGGGTACTGCGTCAACGTCACGTTTTTTCAGCTTACCAAGGCCACGGGCCGCAAGGTCACGGGCAATGCCGCGTACGCCAAGCGCATCAGGGCGGTTGGGGGTGATCGCAATCTCGATCACCGGGTCCACTTTGGCGGGGTCATTTTCGGCAAGCCAGTCCACGAATGACTGGCCTACTTCGCCTGAGGGCAGCTCAATGATCCCGTCATGCTCCTCGCTGAGTTCCAGCTCGCGCTCGGATGCCATCATGCCGAAGCTCTCGATCCCACGGATTTTGCCGACGCCGATGGTCGTATCGATCCCGGGCACGTAAACGCCGGGCTTGGCGATCACGACGGTAATGCCCTCGCGCGCGTTGGGCGCGCCGCAGATGATCTGTTTCTGCCCTTCGTCCGTGTCCACCTGGCACACGCGCAACCGGTCGGCATCGGGGTGTTGTTCTGCAGAAGCCACATAGCCCAGTGTAAAGTCTTTCAGACGCGCAGCACGGTCCTCGACACCCTCGACCTCAAGGCCGAGGTCGGTCAGGGCATAGAGAATCTCGTCGAGCGTGGCCGTTGTCTCGAGATGGTCTTTAAGCCAGGAAAGCGTGAATTTCATGAGGAGTCCGCCGGGTCTTTGAATGTGAGCGCCGTGATAGACCAAAGCGGGCCGGGGGAAAAGCCATTGCTGAGCTTTGCGACCAGGTCATGGGTAGGACAGCGGCAGGTCCATCATCTCGTCAAGCTGCCGCGCGATCCAGCCGTGCGGAATGAAGTGCCCGCCGGGGTGAATATCAAGGCTCACCCGGCCCGTGTCACAGGCCCAGGTCGTACGCTGAAATGTGAGAAAATCGCGTGCGTTCCAGTGCCGTTGCACCCGTCCGGCACCACAGCCCATTTTTGCGCGCCAGAGTGCGACCGGGTATTCCGTATCGCCGCCCGGACCAAAGGGAAAATTCAGCACCTCATCGTTGAGGCCATAAACCTGACGCACCTCGACCGGCGCTGTGGGGCAGTCCACGCTCTGGGGCAGCGTGCCGGAAATCGCCAGCAGGGCCGCGATATCCTCCCCGTCTTCGCAGGCGAAACGCCAGGCCATATTGCTGCCCCAGGAATAGCCCGAGACATAGATCTGTTCATCGATAACGGGCCATGTCTCGCGCACCTCTTCCAGTACCGCGCGGGCAAAGGCCACATCCGGAGAGCCCGCGCGCCGGAAATCCCAGCTGCGGTTCATCCCATTGGGGGCCACAAGCAGCACGCCCCGCCGCCGGGTGGCGCTCGCGATCCGCTGGTGACGCACGATGAGCGTGCCCTGCCGTTGCCAGCCGTGAAAATGCAGCAGCACAGGCATCGCTGTCTCACCGTCCCATCCATCAGGGGGCAGCACGTGATAGCTGCGCGCGCCGATCTCACAGGGGGTCAGCCCGGTGCAGGCGTCCCGCCAGGGGCCCATGGCGAGTGCAGATAACGGGGCCAGCAGGGCTGCGAGGATCAGGGGGAGAAAAATCTTCATGTCCCGCACCTTAGCGGGCGGCAGGGCGCTGTCACCTCACAAGATCATGAGCGCTTACAGATGCGCCAGCCAGTTGCGTAATTCCGTGAGGCGCGCGGCGTCCTGCATGTCCGAATAGCGGACGCCAAGGCGCTCTGCGGCGGCCGGGTACTTATGCGCGATCTGCAGATCGGCGGCGGTGTCCTCAGGCAGGCGATGCCAGTCCAGCACCCGTTTGCCGATGTAGGGAAGCGTGTATTCCGGATGATACTGAACGCCCCAGAAGCGGATACCGTCGCGTTCAAAAGCCATGGCCTGCACCGGCGAATGGCTGTTGCCGGCAAGCAGAACGGCTCCATCAGGTAAAAGGGTGACCTCGTCGCGGTGTACGCAGGGCACGGCAAAACCGTCCTCGCGGCCCGCCATCATCGGATGCCGGCGCCCGGCCACGGTAAGGCGAATATCCACCGCGAGCCCGTCCTCGCGCCCGTTGGACGAGGCCTGCGATCTGCCTCCCAGTACCGAGGCCGCCAGCTGCATTCCGTTACACGACCCCAGCACCGGCAGTCCGGCGGCGAAAACCGCGCGCATCGCATCCGCCAGCGGTTCTGCGCGCGCATCATCCGTGCTCCAGTCCACCGCAGACCCTGTGAACACCACGCCGTCAAAAGCCCTGAGGTCCGGCAGGCTCGCGCCGTCATATGGGGCGGTGAGGGTGATCGCGCATGCCGGATCAATCTGGCGCAGCGCTGCGGCGTATCCTTCGCCTGTGCTTTCGCCAAAAAGCCGGCGCTTGCGGTCATTGATTTCTGCCGGATCATTGTCGACGATCAGGATACGTTTTGTCATCGCCGGGCACCCTTTTAACGATACCACACCAGCGTCGCGCACTCTGTCCACCTGTGCGGGTCAGAAACCGACACAAGCTCAGCAAAGAGGGACAGTATCAGCGGTGAAGACCACCGTGCAGTGTCGGCTGATCGAGGCTCGCAAAGCCGTAATGGCGCAGCCAGCGCAGATCGGAATCGAAAAACGCGCGCAGATCGGGGATGCCGTATTTCAGCATCGCGATGCGGTCGATCCCCATGCCAAAGGCAAAGCCCTGCCAGACATCCGGATCAACGCCGCCGGCTTTAAGGACATTGGGGTGCACCATGCCCGAACCCAGCACTTCAAGCCAGTCGTCACCCTCACCGATGCGCAGCTGCCCGTCGATCCAGGAGCACTGGATATCGACCTCGGCCGACGGCTCGGTAAACGGGAAATGCGAAGCGCGAAAACGCGTCTCGATTCCTTCGATGCCGAAAAAGGCCGAGAAAAACTCCTCCAGCACCCATTTCAGATTGGCCATTGAGATGTCTTTGTCGATCGCGAGACCCTCGATCTGGTGGAACATCGGGGTATGGGTCTGGTCGTAATCCGCGCGATAAACGCCGCCGGGGCAAATGATCCGCAAGGGCGCGCCCTGAGCCTCCATGGTGCGGATCTGCACCGGCGAGGTATGGGTGCGCAGCACATGCGGCGGGCGGTCGTCACCCTCCGCGCGGGCCATATAAAATGTGTCCATCTCGGCACGCGCCGGGTGGTGTCCGGGAATGTTCAGCGCGTCGAAGTTATACCAGTCGGTGTCGATGCGCGGGCCCTCAGCAACCGTAAAGCCCATCTCTCCGAAGATCGCGGTGACCTCTTCGGTAACCTGGCTTACCGGGTGAATCGTGCCCTGCCGCCCAGGGCGCGCAGGCAGGGTCACATCAAGCCATTCCGTGCGCAGGCGCTCATTAAGGGAGGCATCCGAAAGCGCGGCTTTGCGCGCGGACAGCGCAGAGTTTATCTCGTTTTTCAACGCGTTCAGAGCGGGCCCTGCGACCTGGCGTTCTTCGGGCGTCATGCGCCCCAGTTCGCGCATCTTCAGAGATACCTCACCCTTCTTGCCGACAGCGCCCAGACGGATCGCTTCCAGCGCGTTCTCATCTGCCGCATCCGCGATCTGACCCAGGTATTTCTGCTTGAGATCGTCCATCTCTGCCTCGCCCTTAAAACCTGCGCCGGTGTTCTCAGAAATGTCTGCTGATTGCAAGACTGCGGAACGAGCCTGCCGGTTGACCTGAAACAAAGACGCGGTGCGGGGCGCCGGCTACTCTTGGCACAGGCCCCTGCCCTGTCACAGGCCGGGAGCAGCCACGTTTCATCGTGAAAGGAGTGTGCCGTGAAAGTTCACTGTATTTATGCGACGGTCGAAGGGCAGACCGGTAAAATCGCCAGTTTTATTGCAGACCGGGTACGAGCCCGCGGTGACGAGATCGCCCTCTTTAATGCGGATGAAACCGATACAATTGCCTTTGACGGAGTGGATGCGGTGATCCTGGCCGCGAGCGTGCATCAAAGGCGGCACCCGCGCGCGTTTGAGGCTTTTCTGAGTGCAGCCGGAAAGGAACTGGCCGGTCTTGATACGATGCTGATTTCCGTCAGTCTCAGTGCGGCATTTCCCGAGGGGCTTGAAGAGGCCGGCGAATATGTCACCGAAATGAAAATGCGCACCGGGTTTGAGCCCGACCGGGAACTGCTCGTGGCGGGCGCCGTGCGCAACAATCACTACGACTATTTTGAAATGCAGGTGATCCGCCACGTGGTTCTGCGTGACCGGCCCTATGACGCGAGCGTCTCTGACTATGAATTTACAGACTGGGATGTGCTGGCCGCTGCGGTGGACAGTTTTCTGTCATAACCGTCGCCGCCTGGCATCAGCTGTCGAGATAAAAGCGCAGCGTCGCCTCAACACCATCGGCGTGCAACGCCGTAAGCCAGCCTGAGAACTCTTTGGCAAAACCGGCGTTATCGCCCAGGTCGCCGTAAAACTGGCGCATGCCGAGCCAGAGTGCCGGGTTCTCCATCGCTTTGACGGCGGCAGGCTGCAGCAGTTCCCAGTTCGGATCGTTGGGTGCGACCAGGCTGCCGTCTTCGCGTACGCCGGTGCAGTACCGCGCCCAGAGCGCCGATACCAGAGCCAGACCGGGGACAGGTTTGCCTGCCGCAAGACCATCGCGGATCGAAGGCATGATGAAGCCGGGATGTCGGCTCGAGCCGTCGAAGGCCACGCGGCGGGTGGTGTCCCGGATCTCGGGATTTGAAAACCGCCCGTCGATCAGATCGAGATAGGCGAGCGGGTCGATCCCGGGCACCGGTTTTACATGCGGCGCGATCTCATCCGTCACGACGCGTCGCAGAAAGGCGCGGATGACCGGATGCGCCATGGCGCCCGCAATCGTCTCTACACCAATGATTTCGGCCGGATCCGCGATGACCTGATGGCCGCCGTTGAGAATGCGGATCTTCATCACCTCATAATCGTGCACATTGTCGGAGATCGTTGCACCGGCATCCTCCCAGGCGGGGCGCCCGGCGCAGAAGGCATCCTCAATCACCCACTGGCGATAGTTTTCATGGGTCACCGGGGCTGCGTCATCGATGCCGAACTGATGCGCCAGCGCGATCTCGGACGGGCCGGTCGCGGGCACGATGCAGTCAACCATCGAATTGGGGAAGGTGCAGTTGTCATCGATCCAGGCCGCCAGATCCGGGTCGGACATCTGTGCAAGTGACACCACCGTCTGGCGCAGGATCGCACCGTTATTCTGCAGGTTATCACAGCTCTGCCCGGTGAAGGGGCCGGTGCCGGCGTCGCGCCGTGCCCGCAGGGCCGCAATCATCGCACCAAAGGCGGTGCGCGGAGTGTCGGGGCTGGCCGCGTCGTGCAGGATGTCGGGGTGGGCGGCATCGAAACCGCCGGTGGCGGGATCTACATAATACCCGCCCTCGGTTACAGTCAGCGAGACGATCCGGATGGCCGGGTCGCTCATCTGAGCGATCAGCGGGCCGTTGCCGTCCTGAACCGGGACGAAACCGATCATTGAGCCGGTGATTTCGGCAGATTTCCCTTTCGGGTCAAGCTCGATCAGCGTGCAGAGACAATCCTGCGCCAGCAGCCGTTCGCGCTGTGCGGCATCGGGGGCACGCACGCCCGCGCCAATGATCGCCCAGTCAAGCGCCGCACCCTGCTGCATCAGCCGGTGCAGATACCACGCCTGATGCGCGCGGTGAAAATTGCCCAGCCCGATGTGCACGATGCCGGGGGTCAGTGCGCTGCGGTCATAGTCCGGACGGCTAACCGCTGCCGGTACTTCATCCAGGCGCGCATTGCTGAGCTTTACGAGTTCGGTTTTATTCATAGCATCTGCCATCAGCTCATCCACTGTCCGCCGTCCACATTGTAGCATTGCGCGACGATGTACTCCGCCTCGTCGCTCGCCAGAAAAACCGCCATTCCGGTCAGATCCTCCGCACGGCCCATGCGTCCGTGCGGCACACTGGCGGCCACTTCTTTTTTCTTCTGCCCCGGCGCCTTACCCTCGTGTTTCGCGAAGAAGGCATCCACACCGTCCCAGTGCTCGCCATCCACCACGCCGGGCGAAATGGCATTCACATTGATACCGTATCCGATCAGGTTGAGGCCCGCCGACTGGGTCAGGCTGATGACCGCGGCTTTGGTGGCGCAATAGACTGCCACCAGCGGCTCGCCGCGGCGCCCCGCCTGGCTGGCCATGTTGATTATGCGGCCTTTGACGCCCGCATCGATCATGTACCGTGCAACCGCCTGCATGGTGAAAAGCGTGCCACCCACATTGATGTCGAACACCCGGGCATAGTCGGCCCGTTCGATCTCCACCAGCGGGGCGGCGGTGAAAAGGGCCGCATTGTTGATCAGGATATCGATCTGCCCGAAGGCCTCAACGGTCTCAGACACGGCCCGGTCGATACTGACCTGACTTGTGACATCCATCTCAACGGCAATCGCCGCCTCACCGATCTCTGCCGCCGACTCCCTGGCGCGGTCGATGTTGATATCCGCGATGGCGACGCGCGCGCCTTCGGCGACATAGGCCCTGGCAAAGGCCAGCCCGATGCCACGGGCCGCCCCTGTGATCAGTGCCGATTTGCCGCTCAGCCGTTTCATGCGATCCGCAGACCCTGCGCATCAAAGCGGTGGATAACGTCCGCGCGCGGCGTCAGCTGGATCTTGTCGCCGTGCCGGTAGCTGACCTCACCCGGTGCGCGCACCGTGATCGTTTCACCCAGACCCGTCTCGTGGATATGGAAGAAGGTGTCAGAACCCAGATGCTCGGCCACACCCACGGTGCCTTCCCACATGCCGCCGGTATCGGTGACATTAATATGCTCGGGCCGCACGCCGATCATGTGGGCGTCGTGCTTTTTCGCTTCCGGTCCTTCAATCAGGTTCATTTTCGGCGAGCCGATGAAGCCCGCAACAAAGGCGTTGCGCGGAGTATGATAAAGCTCCAGCGGGCTGCCCACCTGCTCGATATGACCTGCGCGCAGCACCACAATCTTGTCGGCCATGGTCATGGCTTCGACCTGGTCGTGGGTCACATAGATCATGGTTGTCTCAAGCCGCTTGTGCAGCTCGGAGATTTCCAGACGCATACCCACGCGAAGCGCGGCATCGAGGTTGGAGAGCGGCTCGTCAAAGAGGAAGGCCGAAGGCTCGCGCACAATGGCGCGGCCAATGGCAACCCTCTGGCGCTGACCACCCGAGAGCTGGCCCGGACGCCGGTCGATGTAGTCGGCAAGGTTCAGTACGCTGGCGGCCCCTTCGACACGGCGGTCGATTTCGGCCTGATCCATCTTTGCCATCCGCAGCGGGAAAGCGATATTTTTGCGCACCGACATATGCGGATAAAGCGCATAGGACTGGAACACCATCGCAAGGCCGCGTTTGGCCGGTGGTACGTTGGTCGCGTCATTGCCGTCGATGCTGATCTGGCCGGAGGTGATGTCCTCAAGCCCTGCAATCAGACGCAGGAGGGTGGATTTACCGCAGCCCGAGGGGCCGACAAATACGGTGAATTCGCCATCGTGGATTGTCAGATCGAGCGGTGGAATGACCTCTACGTCGCCGAAGCTCTTGGTCACTTTTTCGAGTTTAATGCTTCCCATGTTCCTGGTCCTTATTTCACCGCGCCAAACGTCAGGCCGCGGACAAGTTGTTTCTGGCTGAACCAGCCAAGGATGAGGATCGGCGCGATTGCCATCGTAGAGGCGGCCGACAGTTTGGCGTAGAAAAGGCCTTCGGGGCTGGAGTAGCTGGCGATGAAGGCCGTGAGCGGGGCAGCTTTTGCCGCGGTCAGGTTCAGCGTCCAGAAGGCTTCGTTCCAGGCGAGGATGAAGTTCAGCAGCAGCGTCGAGGCAATGCCCGGTACCGCCATTGGCGTCAGCACATAGAGGATCTCCTCTTTGAGCGATGCGCCGTCCATCCGTGCCGCCTCAAGGATCTCGCCGGGGATCTCTTTGAAGTAAGTGTAGAGCATCCAGACGATGATCGGCAGGTTGATGAGCATCAGGATGACCACGAGAGCGATGCGTGAGTCCAGCAGCCCGAGTTCGAT
This sequence comes from Roseobacter sp., assembly GCF_024639605.1. Taxonomy (GTDB): domain Bacteria; phylum Pseudomonadota; class Alphaproteobacteria; order Rhodobacterales; family Rhodobacteraceae; genus Roseobacter. The sequence goes on from NZ_JAHEHZ010000039.1 coordinate 14,881, forward strand.
GCAGATCAGGTAGATCGGATAAAGCACCCCTACGGCCGGCAGCATTTTGGTGGAGAGCATCCAGAGCAGGATGTCTTTGGTCCGCCTGCTGGGCACAAAGGCCATCGACCAGGCCGCCGGCACCGCGATCATCACACCCAGCAGCGTGGAGCCGCCCGCGATGATCACCGAGTTCCACAGAAAACGCATGTAGTTGGAGCGTTCCTGCACGATCGAGTAGTTTTCCAGCGTCCAGTCAAAGAACAGAAACACCGGCGGGTCGCTGATGGCCTGAGCTTCGGTCTTGAAGCTCGTCAGGATGGTCCAGAGGATCGGGAAAAAGATCAGCAGTCCGATCGTCCAGGCGATTGCGGTATTCAGCGCCTTGCGATTGTTTGTAACAGCACGTGCCATGTCCGCTCCTCCCTAGTTATCGAGGTTTTTGCCGACGATGCGCATCAGGAAGATGGCAACGATATTGGCAAGAATGATTGCATAAACACCACCCGCGGATCCGAGCCCGACGTTCTGGCTTTCCAGCACCCGCTGGAAGATCAGATAGGACAGTGTTCTGGTGCCGAAGGCGCCACCGGTTGTCACGAAGATCTCTGCAAAGATCGAGAGCAGGAAGATCGTCTGGATGAGCACCACGATAGTAATTGCGCGCGCCAGATGCGGCAGGATGATGAACCAGAACCGTTTCAGGAACGGTGCGCCGTCCATCTCGGCCGCTTCAAGCTGCTCGCTGTCGAGCGACTGCACAGCAGTAAGCAGAATGAGCGTCGCAAAGGGCAGCCACTGCCAGCTCACGATCAGAACAATAGATTCCATCGAGGCCTGGCTGAGCCACTGCACCGGCTCTGCGCCGAAAAACTTCCACAAATGTGCAAAAAGGCCGTTTACCGGGTCCATGAACATGTTTTTCCAGACCAGTGCTGACACCGTTGGCATCACAAAGAAGGGCGCGATCACGAGGATCCGGACAACGCCCTGCCCCCACATCGGCTGATCCAGAAGCAGTGCCAGAATGACACCAAAGAAAATTGTAATAACGAGAACACCGCCCACGATAACAAGCGTCGTGATGACGGAGGGCCAGAAGGCGCTGGAGCTGACGAACCGGACGTAGTTGTCGAAACCGACCCATCCCAGATCGCCGCCGCGCATTGGCAGGTACTTTTTAAACGAGAAGATCAGCGTCATGATCAGGGGCACCAGCATCCAGCCCAGAAGCAGGATCACTGCGGGGGCCATCATGAATCTGGCCGCTGATCGGGATTGCTGCGTGGCCATCGGATATACCTCTCCCGTTAACGGACAAGCCGTTTTTGTTGCGGATGTATTGTGGAGATCAGAGTGTAGAGCGGGGGACCGGCCTTTGACCAGCCCCCCGTCCGGGAGGTCCGCTTAGTAGCCTGCGGATTCCATTACGTCCGTGGCAATCGCCTGTGCTTTTTCAAGCGCTTCGTCAGCTGTCTGCTGACCGGCGAGAGCTGCAGAAAACTCCTGGCCGATTTCCGAACCCATGCCGGCCCACTCGGGGATGGCTGCGAACTGGACACCGATGTAAGGCACCGGATCCACTGTCGGATTGTTCGGATCAGCGGACAGGATGCTGTCGAGCGTCATCTGAGCGAAGGGAACGTCTTTGTAGTTGGCGTTCTCATAGAGAGACGTCCGCGCGCCGGGAGGTACGTTTGCCCAGCCTTCGTTTTCAGCAACCAGCTCAATGTAGCCGGTGCCTGTTGCCCACTCGATGAACTCTTTGGCAGCTGCCTCTTTCTGTGTGCCGGCAGGGATTGCCAGCGCCCAGGCCCAGAGCCAGTTGGAGCGTTTGCCCAGACCGTTGTCGGGTGCCAGCGCAAAGCCAACCTTGTCCGCCACAGTCGAATCGTTGGGGTTGGTCACGAAGGATGCCGCGACAGTCGCGTCGATCCACATGCCGCATTTACCCTGCTGGAACAGCGACAGGTTTTCGTTGAAACCGTTTGTCGAAGCACCCGGAGGGCCCGCGTCGTTCATCAGGTCGATATAGAAGTTCAGGGTGTTCGACCATGCTTCACTATCGTACTGGGGAACCCAGTTCTCGTCCACGATGCGCGCACCGAAGGAGTTAGACATCGCCGTCAGGAAGGCTGCGTTTTCACCCCAGCCCGCTTTGCCGCGCAGACAGATGCCGTAGATTTCGTTTTCTTTGTCGGTCATGGCGCGTGCGGCCTCACCGATGAATTCCCATGTGGGCGCGTCAGGCATTTCCATGCCGGCGGCTTCCATCAGGTCGGTGCGGTACATTACCATGGAGCTTTCGCCATAGAACGGTGCCGCATAAAGCGTGCCGTCCAGCGACAGACCACCGCGCATGGCGGGCAGGATGTCGTCGGCGTTGTACTCATCAGAGAGATCGTCGAGCGGGACGAGCCAGTCGTTGGCAGCCCAGATCGGTGTCTCATACATGCCGATTGTCATGATGTCGAAGGCACCGCCATTGGTGGAAATGTCGGTTGTGACGCGCTGGCGCAGAACGTTTTCCTCAAGTGTGACCCACTCAACGGTGTGGCCTGTCTTTTCGGTAAAATCGTCGGTCAGACCCTGCATGCGGATCATATCGCCGTTGTTCACTGTTGCGATGGTGAGTATTTCGGCAGTGGCGCCGCCGGCAAAAAGCCCGAGCGCGGTAGCCGCACAAAGTGCGTTTCTCAAAGTCATCCTGGTCCTCCCTAAGTTGGATGCTAAAATGAGATTAGTGAAAGTTTGTGCGCTGCGTCAACATAAAATTTTACGCACGTAAATTTTTGTAGCCCGGTCAGGCGGACTCCCGCATCACCAGCCTGCCCTCGATGAAACGTTTTTCATGTGGCAGATCAGCACCTTCAATCACTGCCACCAGCAATTCGCAGGCTTGTTGTGAGATGGCCTCAAAATCCTGGGCAATTGTCGTCAGCGGCGGACAGGTAAAGCGAGAGAAGGGATGATCGTCCTGCCCGGCAATGCGAATCGCACAGTCATCGCCCCGTCCGACCCGCAGGCCCTTCTCATAGGCGGCCGTCAGCAGCCCGATGGCGAGCCTGTCATTGCTGCACAGAATGGTGTCGGAGGTAAAGGCACCGGCCTCAAAGGCGCGCAGCCCTTCTTTGTAGCCGATCTCTTCAAATCCCCAGCCGGTGCCCGCTGCCTGGATAATCTCGGGCGTATGGCCAAGCCTCTCCATCGTCTGCACATAGCTTTTGCTGCGCTTGCCGGCGTTCGGGTTAGCCGGTGTTTTCATCTCGAAAAAGCAGGGCGGTGGCCCGGTGCGGCAGAGATAGTCAACCATCAGCCTTGTGAACTGCGGGTTATCCGCGCCGACAAACGCCGCACCCAGATCGCGCAGCTCGCTGTCAAAGAGCACGGTGGGTACATCTGCACAGAATTTCTCGACTGCGCGATGATCCGATCCGCGTCCCAGCGGCGCCATCAGCACGCCCGCCGGTTTCAGCGCGCGCAGCGATTCCAGCACCGCCACCTCGTGATCCGCATCACCATGCGCTGAAAACACCGTGGGGCTGTAGCCCGCCGCCACACAGCGCAGCTCAATCGTGCGGGCGAATTCGCCAAAGACCGGATCCGCAAGATAAGGCACCACAATGCCGACATTGCGTGTCAGCTTACGGTTCTGGTTCATTGCAAAGACGTTCGGACGGTAATCGTATTTCGTCAGCGCATCCTCGATCCTTTTCCGCGTTGAAGGGCGTACGCTTTCGGGATTGTGGAAATACTTGGAGACCGTCGGCCGCGACAGCCCGCTCATGGCGGCGAATTCCTCCATGTTACGTACCCTGTGGTTCGACATGGCCGGGTCTGTCCTTCCTGGGAGCTCTGCGCGCATCACCGCGGACAGAATTTACAAAATTGCGCTTAAAACTTGTCGCGCGTAAGATTAAACAATCCAGCCGAAAAGAAAATATGTCAAGTATCAGGACTGTTTCGTCTCACTTCCGGCCGCTGCGCTGTCTGCAGATGCTCTTTATTGCCGCAGAACCGAAGCAAGAAATTCCTGTGTCCGCGCCACCTGCGGCGCCGAGAATATCTGCCCTGGAGGGCCGTCTTCGACGATCACACCGCCATCCATGAAGCACACACGGTCGGCCAGATCGCGCGCAAAGCCCATCTCATGGGTGGCCAGGAGCATGGTCATCCCCTCCTCGCGCAGCTGGCGCAGAACGGCCAGCACCTCGCCCACGAGTTCCGGATCAAGCGCTGCGGTGATTTCGTCAAAAAGCATGATCTCAGGCCGCATGGCCAGCGCCCGGATCACTGCAACCCGCTGCTGCTGTCCGCCCGAGAGCTGATCGGGGTATTTGTGCATATGCTCCGCAAGACCGAAGCGCTCAAAAAGCGCAGCGGCGCGTGCCTGCAGGGCGACGGGCGCCTCAAGCAGCACCCGGCGCGGGGCGAGGGTGACGTTCTCCAGCGCCGACATATGCGGAAAAAGGTTGTAGGACTGAAAAACAATCCCGATCCGCCGCCGGACAGGCCCCAGATCAAGCCCCGGCTCAGAGATGTCCTGTCCGTCGAGCAGCACGCAGCCCTCGTCGATGGGCTCAAGCTGATTGATGCAGCGCAGCAGCGTGGACTTGCCCGACCCCGAGGCTCCGATGAGGCAGATCATCTCGCCCTCGGCCACTTCCATGTCGATGCCGCGCAGCACCTGATTAGCCCCGAACGACTTTTCGACACCGCGCAGGGAGAGCTTAGCTTCTGGCATCGCGGTCCCGGTTCAGCAGATAGTCGGCATATCGCGTAGCGGGCACGGTCACGATCAGGAAAATCACCGCCGCCGCCACGTAGGGCGTGAAATTGGCCAGCAGACTTTTGAAGATGCCCGCCTGGCGCAGGATTTCGACCGGCCCGATAAATGACAAAAGCGCCACGTCTTTCTGCAGCGCCACAAGCATGTTCATATTCGCAGGCACGACGCGCCGGATCGCCTGGGGCAGGATAACATAGCGCATGGTGTCGCGCTCGTTCAGACCCAGACAGATTGCGGCGTTGCGCTGGCTTGCATGCACGCTTTCGATGCCCGAGCGCAGCACCTCGGCGACATAGGCCGAGTAGGTCAGCACCAGCGCCACGGTGCCCCAGATATAGGGCGAATTCCAGGGCCGCGACAGGCCGAGCCCAGGCACGCCGAAACCGATGAGATAGATGGTCAGCACCACCGGCACACCTCGGAAGACATCCACATAGACCGCGCCGAAAATCCGCAGCGGAAAGAACGCAGGACGACGCGCCCCCCGCGCCAGGGCAATCGCCAGCCCCAGCACGAGGATGAGCGGCACCGACCACGCGAATATCATCACATCGATCAGAAAAGCCTGGAGCAGCGTGGGGAACGTCTGTGCAAATACCGCCGGGTCAAAGAAGCTCGCGCGTACCGCCGGCCAGCCGGGTGCCAGGGGCACAAGCAGCACGATGGCTGCGAGCACAGCCAGCGTGCTGACGGCCGCAATACTGAGCGCGCGGCGGCGTTCGGCTGCTTCATATGCCTGCCTGCGGTTCACCGGATACGTCGGGCGTCAGCGGATGAGCGGCACGCCCGTGGCTTCCTGCAGCCACTCAGCCTCGATCTGCGCCAGAGCACCGCTGGATTCCAAAGCATCCAAGGCGGCATCGACGCATTCCTTCAGCGCGCTTCCCTCAACCATCAGCGCACCAAAGTGATCCGGGTCGGAGGTTGCATCGGGGGCAAACTGGCCCAGTACCTGGCCACCATCAAGCACCACAGCCGAGAGGTAGAGCGCCGTGGGCAGGTCAAAGAGGGCCGCATCGATCTGGTTTGCCTTCATCGCCTCTACGACATTGGCGTTGTCGTCATAGATCAGAGGGCTGCTGTCGGGGGCGATCGTTTCTGTCACGACCGGCAAGGCAGTGGTCGAGGCCACAACACCCCACTTCAGTGCTTTGAGCTGATCCAGTGCCGGCGAAAGGTCGTCTCCGCCCCGCACCAGGACGGCCATGGGGGCTGTGTAATAAGGCCTGGAGAAATCAACGACCTTGTCCCGCGCCTCAGTGATCGAGAACTGTTGCATATTGATGTCGAAATCCTTGTCACCGGGCTGGATCGCCTGATCGAATGACGTCCGCGTCCAGACGACATCTTCCGCGGCAAACCCCATCTCGCCCGCCAGCGCATAGGCGACGGCGGCCTCGAAGCCCTTACCGCTTTCGGGCGCGTCATCCATGACCCAGGGGTAATAGGCCGGGTTACCGGTGGCGATGGTGAGCTTTCCGTCAGCGATGGTTTTGCCGTCGCTGCAGGACTGCGCGAGCGCCCCGCCCGTCATCAGTGCCGTTATCACACCTGCGGTGCACATCAGTTTCCACATGTCATATCTCCCCGGGTTGCGACCTTGCGCAGACTATCGCCGCGTGGCGGGCGGCGCGCAAGCCCCGGGCTCGGCGATAGCCCTCCCGCCTGCCACCGCGCCTCTGTTTTCAGCTGCGCGGTGCTGCTTTTTCGACCGGGCCGCCCTGCGCCTCCCAAGTGGAAAAGCCCTCTCTGAGATGTGACGCTTCAAAGCCCATGTCCTGCAACGTGGCCACTGTCAGCGCCGAGCGCCAGCCCGAGGCACAGTGAAAGAGAAACTTCTTATCCTGAGCAAAGACATCCTTGAAATAGGGGCTGTCGGGATCGACCCAGAATTCGATCATACCGCGTGGCGCATGAAAGCTGCCGGGGATAAACCCGGTGCGCTCGCGCTCACGCACATCGCGCAGATCGACAATCTGCACATCCTCCCGACCGACCATCGCAATGGCATCAGGCGTTTCTGTCTCCTCGATGCGGGCGCGGGCCTCTGCAACCATGTCTGCGGCGGTTTTCTTAAGCGTCATGTGTGATCTCCTGTTCTTTCCAGCGACGGTGCACCCAGAGCCACTGCTCCATATGGGCACGCACCTGCGCCTCAAGGCTGTCGTTGAGTGCCTGGGTCATTTCTTCGGGGGTGCCGTGCGGCACAGGCTCCTCTATGACCATCTCAAAGCTCATCCCGTCGGGCTGACGAATACCATAGCAGGGAACGACCAGCGCGTCATAGCGCAACGCAAGCTCCGCCGCCGACAGAGCGGTATAAGCGGTACGCCCGAAGAATTTCAGCGGTGCGCCCGCGCCCATATGCTGGTCGATCAGCAGGGCAATCGCGTTGCCCTCCTTAAGGAACTTCACCATCTCGCCCATGCCACGGCGTCCGCGCAGAAAGAGCGGCGTGCCGACCTGGCTGATCCGCGAGACATAGAAATCGTTGAAGCCTTTGTAATTCATGCTGCGGTACAGCCCGCCGACCTTATGGCCGCGCCGGATCAGGATCGAACGGGCAATGTCGTAATTGCCAATATGGCCCGAAACGATGATTACCGGCCGCCCGGCCTCGCGCGCGGCATCCAGCGCCGCAGCGCCGGGGCCGGTCACCGGTGTGGCGGCGGCAGTGGCTTTGAGGTCTTCCGGTGAAAAGAGCTCTGCCAGCGTGCGACCGATCTGGTCAGGCACGGCGCGGGCCAACCGGTTCTTTTCGGCCGCAGGCATCTCAGGAAAGATCATCGTCAGGTTTTCGCGCACCCGGCGGCGGTATCCGATCACCGGACCCACGACATGAGATACGATCCAACCCATCATCGGCACGCGCAACCTGTAGGGCAGAAGGCCAAGAAGCCGGATCAGGCCAATGAGAAGCCCGCTGATCAGCCGGTCGCGCAGCGGCAGTGCCGCAGGCTCCTCGGGTTTTGCTGGCTTTTGTCCGGGTGTGCTGGCCGCCATCGGGTGGTGTGATCCTCAGAGGTGCTGCGTTTGTATCATCTGTGGAGCCGCGCTCAAGGGGCAGCATCGGAGTGCGGGCGTCCCGGTACGTAGGCTGTGGGCAGTCTCCGGTCAGATGCTATCCGCGCCGCCCGCGCCGGGCTGAAATGGCAAAAGCCGCCCCGGTTCGGAGCGGCTTTTGCAATTCTTTATATGCTGGGGGGGGGCGATCAGGCGGCCAGAGCGTCCTGTGCCTGCTTCACAATCGCGCCAAAAGCATCAGGCTCGTGCACGGCCAGATCGGCCAGCACTTTGCGGTCCACTTCAATGCCGGCCAGCGACAGACCATTGATGAAGCGGCTGTATGTCAGCGCCTCGTCATGGCTGCGCACTGCAGCGTTGATCCGCTGAATCCAAAGCGCCCGGAAATTGCGCTTGCGGTTCTTGCGGTCGCGGGTCGCATACTGGTTGGCTTTATCGACCGCCTGGCGGGCGACTTTGAAGGTGCTCTTGCGGCGGCCATAGTATCCTTTGGCGGCCTTGATGACCTTCTTGTGACGTGCGTGGGTGACTGTTCCGCCTTTAACTCGGGACATATGTGATCTCCTTCAGGCTCAGCGGTCGTAGGGCATAAAGCCCTTGACGATTTTGGCGTCCGGTGCGGACAAAGTTGTGGTTCCGCGTGCGTCACGGATGAACTTGCGCGTACGCTTGATCATGCCGTGGCGTTTGCCTGCCTGGCCCGCCAGCACTTTGCCGGTGGCTGTCACCTTAAAGCGCTTTTTGGCGCTCGATTTGGTCTTCATCTTGGGCATTTCCGTCTCCTCATAGTTCAGGTCGGTCTGCGCGCGACTCGGCATGCCACATAAGCCGGTCCCGCGATGGAAGGCTGCTCTATAGGGGGGACACGTCCGCATGGCAAGACCCGATCGCCCGGGTCCTGCGCGCAAATCCGCGGCGGTATCTGTGCTACATCAGATAACGGCTGACGACCGACATCAGGATCTGCGGGATTTCCGCAATTGAGTAGCTGCCGTGAACGTTCACGAAAGCAAAACCAACCAGCAACGTGCCGGTGATGAAAGCGAAAATACCCGCCGCTGCGGAACGGCTGGCCGTCAGCGCCGAAATGGTCAGCAAAATCGACAGACCGATAAAGAAAAGTCCAATTACCAATGCCAGATCAGGTTCCATACCCACTGACTCCCTGTTTAAATAAAACCACGTTTCCTTAACGCAGCGTTAACTTACACTATTCGGGGGTCCTGGAACATCTTTTCCGTGCAGATGCCCGCAAAATACCCGCAATACGCCGCAGCGCAGAAACAGTTGAGCCGCAGGGTGCTGAACTGTTGCCTCGCATGATATTCCGTGAGCGTTATTCCGGGTCGGTGCTGTAGATAAGGCGCTCATCGCAGGGGGCGACACGCAGAATGTTCGTGCTGCCCGGTACGTTGAACGGAACACCTGCCGTGACGACGATCTGATCCGTCGGTCCCGCATATTCCTGCGCACGCGCAGCCCGGGCCGAAGCCACAACCGCCGATTTGAAGCGGTCCATCATCTCGGTGATCACGCAGTTGGTACCCCATGTCAGGGTCAGCCGGCGTGCGGTGGATTTCAGCGGTGTCATCGCGAGGATCGGCACCATGGGGCGTTCGCGCGCAACCAGCAGGGCGGTGGTGCCGCTCTGGCTGAAACAGCAGATTGCCTTGATGTCTGTTTTCTCCGCGATCTCGCGGGCCGCCGAGACGATGGCATCTGCGATCGTTGTACCCGGAGCGTCACGTGAGGCCGTCATGATCTGCGCATAGGTCGGGTCCTGCTCAACTTCGGTGGCGACGTTGTCCATCGTGGTGACAGCCTCGATCGGATAGTCACCGGCGGCGGATTCAGCCGAAAGCATCACCGCATCCGCCCCTTCATAGATGGCTGTAGCCACGTCAGACACCTCAGCCCGGGTAGGCATCGGGCTTTCGATCATGCTTTCGAGCATCTGTGTTGCAACAATCACCGGTTTGGCCGCCGAGCGGCACTTGCGCACAAGGCGTTTCTGAATGGGCGGTACATTCTGAACGGGCAGTTCCACGCCGAGATCGCCGCGCGCCACCATAATGCCGTCACTGACCGCGAGGATCTCTTCGAAGTTTTTCACCGCTGCCGGTTTCTCGATCTTGCTGAGGATCGCCGCGCGGCCGTTCGCCAGATCCGCGGCTTCCAGTACGTCGTCGGCCCGCTGCACAAAACTCAGCGCCAGCCAGTCCACGCCAAGCTCGCAGACAAACTCCAGGTCTTTGCGGTCTTTATCCGACAGCGCGGCCAGGGGCAGCACCACATCCGGCACGTTCACGCCCTTGCGGTTCGAAATCAGACCGCCCGCCGTCACCGTGCAATCCGCGAAATCAGGGCCACAGTCGTTTACGGTCATCCGGATCTTGCCGTCGTTCACCAGCAGCGTCGATCCGGGTTCGAGGGCTGCGAAAATCTCCGGGTGGGGCAGGTTCACACGGCTGCTGTCGCCCGGGGTGTTGTCAAGATCCATCCGGAATTTTGCGCCATCTTCCAGCATTTCGCTGTCACCGGCAAAAACGCCCACACGCAGCTTCGGCCCCTGCAGGTCAGCAAGAATGCAGATGCTGCCGCCGGTGTCTTCTTCGATCTGCCGGATGATCGCGTGACGCTCGCGGATTTCGTCGTGGCTGCCGTGGCTCATGTTAAGACGGAAAACGTCTGCTCCCGCTTCGTGCAGATTGCGGATCATTTCATAGCTGCTGGAGGCAGGGCCAAGGGTGGCCACAATCTTTACGTTGCGGGTGCGTTTCATCTGCTCAGTTCCTCTCTGTCGCCGGCGGGCGTCTGTTGTGCTCGGCGTCTGCCTCTGCGGGCGGACAGCGTCGGTTGTTATCGCTAACGGCCCGCCTGCTTTATGCCGCATCGCGGCACAGGGCGCAACCTCGTCAGACCAGTGCCCGAGAACAATGAAGTTGTGATGACATATGACCCGGGCGATGTCCAACCTGCAGATGTTGACATTGGCCGGGCCGTCCCCACGTTGGAATTACGGATATAAAGGAGCCCGCACGATGCCGACACCGACCGAGACCGAACTTCAGGCCGCAGCCTTTCGTCGCCTGCAAAAGCACCTGATGGAAGACCGCACCGACGTGCAGAACATCGACCTGATGAACCTTGCCGGGTTTTGCCGCAACTGTCTGAGCCGGTGGTACCAGGAAGCCGCCAACGAACGCGGCATCGACATGGACAAGATGGAAGCGCGCGAACTGTTCTACGGCATGCCCATGGACGAATGGAAAGCAAAGTATCAGACCGAGGCAACTGACAGCCAGCAAAAAGCCTTTGCAACTGCATTTGAAGAAAACGTCGGCAGAGACTGAAACGCTGGCGCGCGTCTTTCTATCGCATCACGAAGCGCCGGACGATTGCCTTTCCGGGGCGCTGGGAGCAGTCCGACTGTGTCAGCCTGCGGCCTGAACTGAGCTCCCAGTTAACGGGAATACATTTGCTGGATTTATGGCTTTTGAACGATATCCAGCCCGGTTTGATATTTTGCATCGTCCAGCGATCGTTGGCGAACTTTTCAGCGCTGCCCTGATATTTATACAGGATTATGTTTGCACGTTCTTCCTTGCTGCCTGCACGCACATTCGCGCATTTCCCGGTCGCCACATGGACCAGATGCTTGCCGCCTGCGTCCCGGCGGAACCTCATCTGCGCATGGCTGCAGGAGCAGCCCTCAACCATGTTCAGCCGGCTGATTTTGCGACCGGTTTCATGCAGGCCCGGCGGAGTTTGCCTGACATGATCAGGAACTGCGGGTTCGCGAAGCTTGCCTTGCCACTGACAGATGCGACTTTGTTCTTATAGCTGGCTGACGCTGACAGCCCGGGTTCGCGGTCCGGCTCATACCGGGATGTGACGGAGCGCATCCCCATGTTTTTCTTCTGAGCACCAGCGCTGGCCTGCTGAAAGATAATGCAGGTGGCAGTCGTTTTTTCGGCAGCATGGCTGTTTTATCCCTGTCCCGGCTCCACATTCGTTTCGGGATAGTCGACCACATTCGCATTACCTGCATGCACCCCGGTCATCTCCACAGCACCGGGCATCAGACTTGCGGTACCCGTTCGGGTCAAACGTGAAGATGATTGTACAGAAAATGACATCAACACCCTCCATCTGATACAGCGCGAGCACCCGGCTGCGCCACCTTCCGACCGGATCGGGCCCTGGCCGGTCTAAATTGGATTCCGGCCCGAACACGGCACGATAAGCCAGTTCATCGGCGCAACATCCTGCGAATACTGATGCAATGTGCGTCTCGATCCGCCTCGCAACCCAGCAACCCCAGCGGGAAGAAAAATGCCTGCAAAATAATTTAAGTGAGGGCGCGGGAAAGCTGTGCGGGGTTATCATATTATCCCTGCAAAAGCCGCCCGCTGTGGACGGATGCCTGAGGCCGCCGCCCGCTTACTGTCCCCAAGACAGATCCCGCACAGCCGCAGCACGACCAGGCCCGGCGCACCGCTCCCCGGCACCGCATCGTTAATTTTGCACCACCGGGCTTTGCAACCCCGATCACGAGGGCGGTCGGGATAAGCCTGATCAAGGGTGAGCCTCCGGGACTGGCCCCG
>NZ_JAHEHZ010000258.1 GCF_024639605.1 Roseobacter sp.
AGTTCGGGATGTTGGAGAGGAACTCGGCCATCCATCGCATTTTGTGCAGGGTCGGTGCCGGGTTCACCAGAAGCGGTGCATCCGCGTGCAGCATCCATTTCAGGCCTTTGAGTATGGTGCCCCACTGTGTCCAGACTTCGGCATTGGAGGCAGAAAGCTGCCCGCCGTTGGCAAAGCTGGTCTCCATCGCCGCATAGCGGTGGCGGTCGTAAACAGTGACGTCATAGCCGCGGTCGAGCAGCTCATAGGCAGTGGTCAGACCGGTCACGCCGGCGCCGATTACAGCAACTGAAGTCATAGCATTTCTCCTTGCACGCGCGGCTTTGCGCCGCTTGCCCCCTCCGTGCATGGAACCTGAGAGTTTCACCCGGAACCCGGGCTTTCTCCTACGGTGGACCCCAATGCGAGGGGCCGCTTTCCGGAGTGTTTAAGCTGCACCGGTCCTTGGACCTGAGAGTTTCCGGGGCGGTTGCTCCTTCGGCGACGGTTGCCCGTCTTCTCCCGGTACAGCTTGATCTGTTGCGTGGGCATTAGGGCAAGCGATTGAGTCGCGCAACTGTTTTTTGCAGGCGTACGGATGCCCGGTGCGAAGTGTGTATTCGCATCCGCAAAAGCCCGGTCGCAGCCGGCTTTCAGGTCGCGCCGCTGATCGGGGAAAATGCCGTTCAGGGCCCTGTCCGGTTTGCCGGTATTGGCTACCCGGTCGACGTTTCGGCAAACAGCAAGAGCATATCACCGCAGGCCGGGACCGGGAGAATGCCCGCCATAATCGAAGGACTCCCGGTTTCGCGATGTATGCATTGCTGGGCGGGGACGATGCAGGGTACGGTCATTGCACGGTGGTCACTGGCGCCTCTGTCACATGATCACGGACGTCCCCATATCGCAGCCATGGAAAAAGGCGCCGCCTTCAGCTTTCAGCCTTCACCGGCTTCCGGCATAGGCGCGATTTTTTCGATGGCGATCTGCGCGCCCTCGACCGCCCGCACACGCAGGTTTCTGGGACGGCTGCCGATAAACTCGTGGACCGCAGCCAGCACGCCATCCCCCCACCAGCCACGACGATGATAGTCGTCAAAACCAATCAGACCGCCGGGCTTCATTTTCGGAAAAAGGGCTTCCAGATCTGCGCGCACACCTTCGTAGGAATGATCACCGTCAACATAGGCAAATGAGATGCTTTCATCTTCAAATTCCGTCAGTGCAGGCACCGAGTAATCGCGCACGATCCGCACCGTTCCGGCTTTAATTTCTGTTGCAAAGGCTTTGGAGACGCGCTTGTGGATGCGATCCATCTTCTCGGCGCCGGCCCGGGCGGCAAGGGCTTCGCTGTGGCTGTCCTCAACGATGTGCTCCCAGGGGTCGATCAGCACAAGACAATCCGGTTCCAGAAATTCAAGGAGCGTGCCGGAGAAGTCCCCTCGCCATACGCCGATCTCAACAACGAGGCCTCCCTTGGGCATGCGTTTCAGAAAGCGTCGGCGCACAGCCTCCTTATTCTGCTTTTTTTCTTTCTTCATTGCCGCGCCCCCCGTTTCTGCGTGCAGTCTGTGCGTTGCGTGCGGGAAGTCAACGCCTGCATAGGTGGCTTTCGTCAGATGATGCAGCATGGACTCAACTCAGGCCCGGGCACTGGCCGGACGCTGCGGATATGGCGCGTCTGTCTGCATCAGCCGGCGCGGCACCTGCCGGTTACTGACCACTGAACCAGTCCGCAGTTGCCCGGAATTTCCGCTCGGGCTGCCGCGACGCAAAACACACAACAGAGGCGCGGATCAGACCCTGTTTACGTGCTCGTTATTGTTAACAGGTCAGGAGCGGATTTGCTCGGCGAGCTTTTCAGCGCCGGATTTCAGGACATCAATGTGGCCGATCAGGCCTTCAAGGGAGTGTCGCTGGATCGGCGCGTGCACTGACAGCGTGGTCATCAGGCGTTTCTGGCCATCAACGATCGGTACGGCGACCGCCGCCATGTCCTCCATAAATTCCTGATTATCCGTCGAGTACCCGCGTTTTCGGGTCATTTCGATTTCGTCCCGCAATGCAGCCCTGTCTGTGATTGTGCCGGGGCCGTGTGGCTCAAGAGCAGCGCTCTCAAGATATCGGCTGAAATAGGCAGGGCGCAGGGACGACAAAAACATCTTGCCGCTGGCCGTACAGTGAAACGGAACCTGTGTCCCCACAGGCAGCTGTATGCGCAGCGGCCAGTGTGTCTCTACCCGGTCGAGATATGTCATCCCCTCCCGGTCGGGCATGGCGATATTACAGGTCTCGCCGATTTCGGCCGCAACGCTGCGCAGGATGATAAGCCGCAATGCCCGCACGCGCTGCGAGGAGATCGTTTGAACGGCGATCTGGCGCAACCGTGGTCCGGGGCTGTAGGAGCGTCCGTCAATGTCACGCTGCAGAAACCCCTCTGCCTCAGCGGTGTTGAAGAGCCGGTGCAATGTGGGTTTCGGCAGATTGATTACGTCTTTGATGACCGAAGGCGTGACAGGCACGCCTGCTTTGACGACCTCCTCCAACAGCATCAGCAGTCTCAGGTTCGTTGGAATCTGGGTTTGCTTGTCTGATGGAGTGAGGTCGTCTGCCATGGGTATTTACCTTATGTTTCAGGCAGCAGCATAAGCGCCAGATCAGGTGTCAGTGCCACAAGAATCCAGGTGGCCATAAGCGCGACCAGGTACATTGTAGAATACTTGAGCAACCGGAAGTAAGGCACCCCCGTCAC
>NZ_JAHEHZ010000259.1 GCF_024639605.1 Roseobacter sp.
CTTCGGACCGGAGCGGCAAGCCGAGCCCCCTACGGATGTGGACGTACAGGTACGCACAGGTGAACATCGCCATAAAGGTAAAGGCGATCATGATCGCGATGCGCCATGAAACGAACGGAATTCGCAAAACCGTTGTTGCGCGCAGCCGTGGAAAGGAGAAGTCGTCAAGAAGCGAGACATAGCAGGCGTAGACGATGAAAAGCGTCACTAACACTTCGATCGTCAGCACGATAAAGCTGCGCCACCAGATCATTCTCGAATTCTGAATGACCATGCCGAGGATGTCCGCGTTAATGTGCAGCTGACGCTCGGATGCCAGAACCGCACCGGCGAAAAAGCCGACGATACTGATCGCGAGAAGCCATTCCTCATAAGCGAACAGATCGCCGCCGAACCCGTACCGGATAACGACGACCGCACCGAAGGTGAACGCCATGAGAAACCCCGAGAACATCACGATGCCTTTCATGGCGAGCGATATCCAGCTCATGGGAGCGCCGATAAATCTGGGTAATTCGTCTGTAATTTTTATTGGATGGCCGTCAACTTCGCCGCCGGCACCAATTGGCAGTTCGTCAGTTGTCTTCGACATGCCCCTTGCCCCTTGTTGGTCTTTTTCATTCTGATCTAATGAAAAAGGGCCGGCGTTTCTGCCGGCCCTTCTGGGTTCTGATGATTTAGTTCATCGCACCTTTGAGGCGGTCGATGATGTCCTGTCCGACGCTGTCGGCCATCATTGGCCAGATTTCATCGCGGACTTTGTTGGCCATCGCGGCCTGATCTTCTTCGTTCAGGCTCAGGATGGTATAGCCGCTGTCCAGCAGCTTCTGTGCGAAGGCATCGTCGTTCTCGCGGTTATACGCAAAGAAGTCATCGGATGCTTTGGTCATCGCGGCCTGCAGCACTTCAACCTGTTCCGGCGTCAGTTTGTCCAGGCTGCGCTGTGACGCGTAGAAGCTGGTCAGCTCGGAAATCGCATTGTACTCGACAAAGTGTGTGCCGACGTCGGACTGTGCGAAGATGGTGTAGGTCGCTGTTTTCGTGCAGCAGATCGCGCCGTCCACGATGCCCGACTGGATCGCCGGGAAGATATCGCCCCATGCCATTGTCGTGGCCTGGAAGCCGATCATTTCCATCATCGATTTCACAACGGTCGATGACCAGACGCGGATATTCATGCCCTTGTCGTCAAAGGTGTTCCAGTTTGTCGGCTCTTTCGTTGCGACAACACCCACGAATCCTTCGGGGTTCTGCGCCATGACGCGCACGCCATACTCGTCGGTGATTTCCTGCAGGATCTGGTTATACTGCGAATCCATGTTGCGCATGATGCTGTTCATGTCATCCCAGCCGCTCACGAGGAAAGGCATGGACAGGAATTCGAGACGCGGATCAGTGTCGGCATAGATGAAAGCCGCCGCAAGATCGATGTTACCGCGCGCGACATCTTCAAAGAGCGCCTCGCCGGAGCCCAGCTGATTCGCCGGGAAAAGCTCAATCGTCAGACCGACATCTGCTGCGGCAACCTCATCGGCAACCTGCTGCATTGTGATCGTACCCTGGTGATCAATCGGGAACACGCCTGCGAAGCGCAGGGTCACGTCGTCGGCGAAAGCCGCCGTCGACATCAGCGCGCTCAGCGCGCCCGCTGTCAGGCCTTTAGTGATTTTCGTAAAATTCATATGTACTCTCCCTTGTTGTTTGTTCAGCCGGTTGAGAACGGCTTGCGGACACTTTTGCGCCCGTCACATCGGGCCAACCTATGGGCATAGGCCCCGGATCGCAATTTGTTTTATAACATGGCCCTGTCCCGCAAGAAAATTTTCCTCTTTAGCGTGTATCCCGTCTGTTTATTGCGTCCCTGTGCGCATTGCCTGAGCGACGGGTGAACACGATGCCATTGGTGGCGTGGACCCGGACGGCGGGAGCTTATGTCAGCGCCCCCTCGAACCCGCCCAGAAACGATGCGAGGTTGTCGCCAAGTTCATCACACAGATAGCCACCTTCCTGGACGATCACCGTGGGCAGGTTAAGGGCTGCCAGCATTTCAGCCATCCGGGCAAACCCGGGTGTTGAGACCGACAGCCCGCCAAAGGGATCACCCTCGAACGCATCAAGGCCCAGGGCAATCACAACGGCGCCCGGTGCAAATGACCTCACGTGCGCGAGGCCATCCGCCAGGCCTTTCATGAACCCGTCGTCTCCGGTGCCGCGCGGCAGCGGTATATTCAGGTTGTAGCCGTATCCTGGCCCCTCGCCGGTCTCATGGGCGTGGCCCCAGAAAAACGGATAAAACCGCGCGGGGTCGGCGTGAACCGACAGGGTAAACACATCGTCACGCGCATAGAAAATGCCCTGCGTCCCGTTGCCATGGTGCAGATCGACATCAATGACAGCCACCCTGTCGTGTGCCCTGCGCAAAACCTGGGCGGCAATTGCGGAGTTGTTCAGATAACAAAAGCCCCCGGCCAGATCGGTGAAGCAGTGATGCCCCGGCGGCCGGCAGAGCGCATAGGCCACAGGGTCCCCCGCGAGGACGGTCGCAGCGGCGGATACCGCACAATCGGCCGACGCGCGCGCCGACACCCAGGTATGCTCACCGATGGGGCAGGACATATCCGCCATGTGAAACCCCGCCTGCCCCACCGCCGACAACGGATAGCTGGCGGTGCGGCGGTCCGGGTGCACGTTGGGAAATATCTCGGGCGTGGCGTCTGGGATGCGCGCCCA
>NZ_JAHEHZ010000143.1 GCF_024639605.1 Roseobacter sp.
CTTATTCCGCCGGCGGCGTGTTGCGTTGCTTGGCCGCGTCAAGCTCGGCATCCGAACTGTTGCGGTCCTTACGGCGGAAGATCCGTCCGATCCTCTGCCCCCCTTCGACAAGGCCACCGGGCAGGAAAATCACGACCATCATGAACATCAGGCCCAGCGTGAGATGCCAGCCTTTGCCCACAAAGGGATAAACGAGGGTGATAAAGAAATCTTCCATCCCGTCGGGCATGAAGGCAAACCACTGCTCCAGCACGGTTTTGTTGATCTTGGAGACGATGTTTTCCATATATTTGATGAAACCCGCACCCAGCACCGGACCGATAAGCGTGCCGGCACCACCAAGGATCGTCATCAGAACAACCTCACCGGAAGCGGTCCAGAACATACGTTCGGCCCCCACCTGGGTGTCCATGGCCACGAGCAGACCACCCGCCAGACCCGCATACATGCCGGAAATAACAAAGGCTGCCAGCGTATAGGGTTTGGAGTTCAGGCCGGTGTAGTTGAGCCGCTGCTGGTTAGATTTGACCGCCCGCAGCATCATGCCAAAGGGCGAGCGGAAGATGCGGATGGAGAGGTAAAAGGCTGCCAGCATCACGACGGCTGCAATGTAGTAGCCCGCGTTGAAGGTGAAGATCCATCCGCCGACGGCCATCTCGTAACTCGAGCCCATTTCCAGCCCGAAAAGGTTGGCGCGGCTTGATCCGCCCCCGCCCAGCAGGGTATCGAGAACTCGTGGGTCGTCGACCTTGGGCTGCAGCCCCGTTTCGCCACCGGTAATCGGCGCCAGCACCGAGTAGGCCAGAGAATAAGACATCTGCGCGAAGGCAAGCGTCAGGATCGAGAAGTAGATCCCCGAGCGTCGCAGCGAGATCCAGCCTACCAGCAGCGAGAAAAGTCCTGCCACAGCCACCGAAATGATAATTGCCGGGATCACGTTCATCGTGAGCAGTTTCATCATCCAGATCGCGGCATAAGAGCCCACACCCAGGAAAGCGGCGTGGCCGAAGCTGAGATAGCCTGTGAGCCCGAAGAGAATGTTGAACCCGATGGCAAAGATTCCGAAGATCACCAGACGCTGCATCAGGTCAGGATAGCCGGCGTTGAACTGCGCCATGGCCGAGCCTTCGGGGAAGGGGTTCAGGATGAAGGGGGCGAAGATGGCCAGGATGGCCACGATAACCAGAAGGGTTGCGTCTTTTTTCGTCAGTCCGAACATGTCTTATTCCTCCATCACGCCTTTGCGGCCCATTAGGCCACGCGGACGGGTCAGCAAGATGATGATGGCGACCAGATAGATGATGATCTGGTTGATCCCGGGCAGGATCTCGAGCACGGCCGCCATAGAGGCGAAGCTTTCGAGAATGCCCAGCAGGAAGCCTGCGAGCACAGCGCCCGAGAGCGAACCCATGCCGCCGACGACGACCACAACAAAACTGAGAACGAGGAAATCCATGCCCATGTGATAATTGGGCGAGTTAATGGGGGCGTACATGACCCCGGCCAGCCCTGCGACCGCCGCCGCGATGCCGAACATGATGGTAAACCGTTTGTCGATGTTGATGCCCAGCAGCCCAACTGTTTCGCGGTCAGCCATGCCTGCGCGCACGACCATGCCAAAGGTCGTGAACTGCAGAAAGGCAAATACAGCGCCGATGATCACGGCCGAGAAGGCAAAATATACAAGCCGCCAGTAGGGGTAGATGATCGTGTTGGGATCAAATCCCAGCAGCGCGCCAAAATCGAACGAGCCGCGAAACGCATCCGGTGCCGGGGTGGGGATCGGGTTGGCACCATAGAAATACTTGATGACCTCCTGCAGCACGATAGCAAGGCCGAAGGTCACGAGAATCTGATCGGCGTGGGGACGTTTGTAGAAGTGTTTGATAAGGCCACGTTCCATCGCAAAGCCGATGCCCACCATGACAGGGATCGCAAAGAGGATCGAAATGGGTACCGCCCAGTCAATGATTGCATCGCCTGTCTTCTGGCCGAAGATGTCGTAGATGTAGGGCACGTCGACTTTGAGCGGGTTGCCCAGAAAGTCTTTTTGCGTCTCATCGATCACCGTATGGCTGAGCGTCAGGATCCGGCTCAGGGTGACGGCACAGAAAGCGCCGATCATGAAAAGCGCCCCGTGGGCGAAGTTCACGACCCCCAGGGTGCCGAATATCAGTGTCAGACCCAGCGCGATCAGCGCGTAAGCCGATCCTTTATCCAGGCCGTTCAGAATTTGCAGAATGATTGCGTCCATGGTCCCACCTTCAGGATGCGAATTTTGCCGTAGAACGGAAACGCCGGGCAGAGAAACTCCGCCCGGCGAAAAGGCTTATGCGCCCGGGTTACACTCGCCCAGCTGTCCGCCCGCCATCTGCGGGTGATCAGGATCGTATGTAACCTGTTCGGTCGGCGTGACTTCAACGATTTCAACGAGGTCGTATTCGTTTTCGGGGTTCTCTTTACCCTTCACGACTACAACGTCTTTGAAGCACTGGTGGTCATCGGCGCGGTAAAGTGTCGGGCCGTTGCCCATGCCGTCAAACTCGAAGCCTTCGAGAGCTTCGACGACTGCACAGGGGTTGAACGAACCCGCGCGTTCCACAGCATCCGCATAGAGCAGGGTCTGCACATAGCAGGTGTGCGCCGCCTGGCTGGGCGGGAAGCCGTATTTCTCACCAAAGGACTGCACGAAGGCATTTGTGCCCACATAGCGCGCGCCCAGTTGGTTCTCGAGCTTCCAGTCCCAGTTCTGCGAGCCGAAGATGCCTTTGATGTTGGCACCGGCGCCGCGGGCCATAAGCTCCGAATAGAGCGGCACGACGATTTCGAACTTCTTGCCGTTCACTTCTTTGTCGCGCAGGCCGAACTGAACCGCGTTGGTCAGCGAGTTCACCATGTTGCCGCCGTAGTGGTTCAGAACCAGCACGTCCGCACCGGACTGCAGCACAGGAGCGATGTAGGAGGAGAAGTCGGTCTGTGTCAGCGGTGTCAGAACCGCGTTGACGGTTTCCCAGCCCATGGCTTCGGTCGACGACTGCACGGCCTCCTGGGTGGTGTAGCCCCAGTTGTAATCGGCGGTCAGGTGATAGGCCTTGCGGTCTGTGCCATACTGGTTGGCCAGAACGGGCGCAAGAGCGGCACCGGACATATAAGAGTTGAAGAAGTGGCGGAAACCGTTGGCTTTTTTGTCTTTGCCTGTGGTGTCGTTGGAGTGCGTCAGACCGGCCATGAAGATAACGCCGGCTTCCTGGCACAGCGCCTGGACCGCAACGGCCACACCCGAAGACGAGCCGCCGGTAATCATGATGGCGCCGTCTTTTTCAATCATCGACCGGGCAGAGGCACGTGCGGCGTCTGATTTGGTCTGTGTGTCGCCGCTGACGTATTCGACTTTCTTGCCGAGGATACCGTTACCCTGCAGCGCTTTGGACGAGAACGTCTGCATCATGCCGCCGTCGCCGCCACCGTTCAGGTGCTCGACTGCCAGTTCAAAGGCGCGCAGTTCGTCGGCACCTTCATCGGCATAGGGGCCGGACTGCGGCACGTTAAAACCCAGTGTGACCGTGTCGCCGGTCGGTGCGTTGGTGAAGCCGCTGTGGCCGTCCGCACGCAGATACGTCGGCAGCGACAGGCCGGCGGCACCGGCAACGGCGCCGGTCTTGATCAGACCACGACGTGTAAAGTTTGATTTGGACATGAAAATCCTCCCAGTTGTTTTAATCAGGCTGCCGCCAGGGTCTCCTCCCACCGGCAACATGAGGCACAAAGGTGCAGTTAGCTTATCGCCTGCGGAGTGAAAATTGCGCAACAAGTCCCTTGAACTGAACAATTATTTTGTAAATAATTCGACAAATCAGGGGTGGAGTTTGTAAAGTTTATGATATTGCAGCGCAGAAACCCGTTGAAATCGCCGGACATTCAGGAGCAAAGATTATGCCACGCGAAGGACTGACCGGCAGCCGTATCCGTGAGCGGCGTTCTGTGGCGGGGCTGCGACAGGCGGAACTGGCCCGCAGTCTGGGGATTTCAGCCTCATACCTCAACCTGATCGAGCACAACCGGCGCAGAATCGGGGGTAAACTGCTGGTCAATATTGCCCGCGCTCTCGGCGTTGAGCCATCGGTTCTGACCGAAGGTGCCGAGGCCACGCTCATTGCGACGCTCCGCGAAGCGGCCACCGACGCCAGCCTGTCAGCTGAGGAAACCGGGCGGGCCGATGAACTTGCCGGGCGTTTTCCGGGCTGGGCCGAGGTGCTGGCGGCAGGGCACCGGCGCATCGCCACGCTGGAGCGCACCGTTGAGGTTCTGAACGACCGGCTGACGCATGATCCGCAACTCGCCGCCTCAGTGCACGAATTATTGTCAACGGCGGCGGCGATCCGCTCTACAGCCTCAATCCTCGCAGATGAGAAGGATCTCGAGGCCGACTGGCGCGACCGGTTTCATGCCAACCTCGACCAGGACAGTCTGCGCCTTGCGGACAGTTCCAGGGCGCTGGTTGAATATTTCGAGGCGGGGCAGAGCGGCGAAGATACATCTTCCAGCCCGCAGGATGAGCTTGATGCCTTTCTGGATGCGAATTCCTGGCGGTTTGATGCCATCGAGACCGGTGAGAAAGCGCCCGGTGACATCATCGCCGCCGCCCCGGAACTGCGCCAGCGCGCGGCCCGGCAGCTTGCCGGAACGGTGTTGCAGCGGATTGCTGCAGACGCCGCCCGCGTGTCCCTGAAAGAACTGCAGGCAGCCCTTGCGGCACACGGGCCCGATCCGGTTGCGCTGGCTCGGCACACCGGCGCCCCGGTAGCGCTTGTTCTGCGCCGCATGGCGAGCCTTGCGGAGCCTGAGTGCGGGCTGGTGATCTGCGACCGCGCCGGCAGTATCGTGTTCCGTAAACCAGCCGGACAGTTCGTGATCCCGCGGTTTGCGCCCGCCTGTGCTCTCTGGCCGCTCTTCTCCGCGCTGAACCAGCCCGGACAGGTGCTGCGCATCCCCGTGGTGCAGCTGGGACGGGGACGGACGGCCTTTGACTGCTTTGCTGTGGCTGAAACCGTGGGCGAGCCGGCCTATAACATGCCACCACTGATGCAGGCGACGATGCTGCTGCTGCCGGTTGCAGGACCGGCGCCGGTTGACGCATTGCAGGTCGGATCCACCTGCCGTGTCTGCCCTGCGGAGCGCTGCCCGGGCCGCCGCGAGCCGTCGATCCTGCGCGAGGGTGTCTGAGGCCGGTTGAGCCATGTCAGGCCGCTGCTGTGCTGTCGTGTCAGGTATCCGCGCAGAACTGCGCTGCGGCAGGCAAACGAGGGCCAGCAGGCTTTTGACTTGGCTGTAAAAAAGCGCGATAACCTGCATACGGGTTCCGGACGGAGGCCTGCATCTGATGCAGAACCGGAATGCCCTTTGGGAGGAGGGTCAGATGAGCAACCATGTGCTGTTGGTCGAGGACGAGGTGAACATCATCGAAGCCATCCGGTTTTTGCTGAGCCGGGAAGGCTGGACCGTCGACACCCATTCCGACGGATCGGACGCCGCCGATGTCATCCGCACCCGGAAGCCTGATATCGTGATCCTCGATGTGATGCTGCCCGGCAGGAGCGGTTTCGACATTCTCGAAGAGTTGCGCAGCGATGCGCAGACCGCTGACCTGCCGGTGCTGATGCTGACCGCGCGCGGCCAGAGCCGCGACCGGGAGATGGCCGAGAAGGCCGGTGTCAGCAGGTTCATGACCAAACCCTTTTCTAACGCCGAGGTGCTGACAGCTGTGCGCGACCTGCTTTACGTGCACCGGCAGAGCACCTGAGCATATGGCGGGCGGCCGGCCACCTCTCTTTCTGGAACGGCGCAGCTACCGCCAGCGCAGGCTGATTGATGCCGTGCGTCTGCTCGCCGTGCTGGCGGCGGGGCTGTGGATGATCCCGCTTATCTGGGCTGATGGCAGCGACCCGCGGGCCGACACTGTGCCGATGTCCCGGGCGCTTTTTTATATTTTCGGCGTCTGGGTTGCGGTGATCCTGGCCGCTTTCGTGCTCTCCGGGCGGATGCGGCGCATGCCTGACCCCGGTTCAGAGGGCGCGGAGGGCGCAGAGGAATCCCGCCGGTGACCTCGCTGAACCTGCTCATTGCCGTCTGCTTTGCCTATGTCACCTTTCTCTTTGGTGTGGCGTTCATCGCCGAGCGCATGGGGGTACGGGGCCGCGCGGGCTGGCTGCTGCGCTCGCCGCTTGTCTATACGCTCTCGCTGTCGATTTACTGCACGGCATGGACGTTTTACGGGGCGGTCGGCAATGCCGCGCGGTCGGGGCTCGAATATGTGACGATCTATCTGGGTCCCAGTATCGTAATCATCGGCTGGTGGTTCGTGCTGCGCCGTCTGGTGCGCATCGGGCGCAGCCACAAGGTGACCTCGATCGCCGATCTGATCTCATCGCGGTATGGTAAATCCAACGTTCTGGCGATTGTGGTCACGGTGATGGCTGTGATCGGCGTGACACCCTATATCGGGTTGCAGCTGCAGTCCGTGACCCTGTCCCTCTCAATCTTTTCTGCCGCGGGCGATGCCTCTGTCACGCCGGACACCGACAATCCGGGCGGGCTCTGGATCGCCGCCGGGCTGGCCCTTTTTACCGTGGTCTTCGGCACCCGTAATCTGAACGCTAACGAGCGCCACCACGGCGTGGTCATCGCCGTTGCCGCAGAAGCGGTGGTCAAGCTGGTGGCGTTGCTGGCGGTCGGAATTTTTGTGGTATGGGGCATTGCGGGAGGGCTCTCGGAGACCCTGGCGCGCATTGACGCCTCGGCCCTTGGCACGTGGCAGACGGACGGCAGCCGCTGGGCTACGCTGACATTCCTGTCAGCCACCGCGTTTCTCTGCCTGCCGCGGATGTTTCAGGTGCTTGTGGTCGAAAACGATGATGAGCGCCATCTGCAGATCGCAAGCTGGGCGTTTCCGCTTTATCTTATGCTGATGAGCCTTTTTGTGGTGCCCATCGCCGTCATCGGTCTTGAAGTGCTACCGGAAGGGTCCAACCCGGATTTCTTTGTGCTCAGCCTGCCGCTCAGTCAGGGACGTGAAGGGCTGGCGATGCTCAGCTTCCTCGGGGGGTTTTCCTCTGCCACCTCGATGGTCATCGTGGCGACACTCGCGTTGTCAACGATGGTCTCCAACCATGTGGTGATGCCGGTGTTCCTGCAGCTCCGCAAAGGCGGGGCGACACAGTCGGGCGATGTGCGCAACGTGGTGATCCTGTCGCGCCGGCTGTCTATCCTGGGCATTATCGGTCTGGGCTATGTGTATTTCAAAGCCTCCGGAGGCTCCGGTGCGCTGGCGGCAATCGGTCTGATCTCCTTTGCCGGCGTGGCACAGTTTCTGCCCGCGATGATCGGGGGGCTGTTTTGGCGCGGGGCCACGCGGCTGGGAGCGGTGACTGGGCTGGCCACCGGTTTCGCAATCTGGATGTACACCATGCTGTTGCCGAGCTTTGGTCCGGACGCGGTGCTGTCGGACGCTGTTTTCGAGACCGGCCTTTTCGGTCTGCACTGGCTGCGGCCGCAGGCGCTCTTTGGCATCACGGGCATGGATCCGACGGTACATGCGGTTTTCTGGAGCATGACGCTCAATGCGCTGGTCTTTGCGCTTGTATCCCTCGTGAGCTTCCCGCTGCCGCTCGAGCGGTTGCAGGGCGCGCAGTTCGTGAATGTTTTTGATCATTCAGCCCAGACGCGCAGCTGGAACGCCACCGTAGCCGAAAGCGAGGATCTGATGATCATGGCGCAGCGGATTCTGGGGGCCGATGAGGCTTTGCAGCTTTTTGCGGGTGAGGCGCACAGCCAGGGATTGCCAGGGCATCTGCCCGAACCCACGCCCGCCTTTCTGCAGCGACTTGAGCGGGTTCTTTCGGGTTCGGTCGGGGCGGCGACGGCGCACGCGATGATCGGCCAGATTGTGGGCGGCGCTTCTGTGTCGGTGCAGGATCTGATGGCGGTGGCGGACGAATCCGCGCAGATGCTTGAATATTCCAGCCGGCTCGAGGCGCAGTCAAACGAGCTCAGCAAGACCGCCGCACAACTGCGCACGGCCAATAACAAACTGATGCAGATAAGCGCCCAGAAGGATGCCTTTCTCAGCCAGATCAGCCATGAACTACGCACACCGATGACCTCGATCCGGGCCTTTTCAGAGATCCTGCGCGATACCGAAGGTCTCGGGCCGATGGAAAAGACCAAATACGCGAGTATCATCCATACAGAGGCGATCCGGCTGACGCGGCTGCTGGATGATCTGCTGGATCTGTCGGTGCTTGAAAACGGCCAGGTCACGCTCAACCGTCAGACCGGAACGCTTGGCGATGTGCTGGATCAGGCGGTCGCAACCGCCCGGGCAGGCGCATCGCGTGAACTGTCGGTCAAACGGCGGCGTCTTGACGAGGCGATCACGCTGGACACGGATCTCGACCGGCTGAGCCAGGTGTTCATCAATCTGATCACCAACGCCGCTAAATACTGCGCCGCCGACAGTCCCGAACTGCGCATCGTGGCGGGGCAGAGAGGGGACGCGGTGGTCATCGACTTTATCGACAACGGAGCGGGGATTCCTGCGGGTGCGCGCGAAATGATGTTTGAAAAATTCAGCCGGATCGGAGCCCAGGACAGCAACGGCGCCGGGCTCGGTCTTGCGATCTGCCGCGAAATCCTGACACGCCTCGGGGGGCGCATCACCTATCGCGACGGCACCGGCGGAACCGCTTTCCGGGTCGTGCTGCCGCAATCGCTGGCCATGGCTGCAC
>NZ_JAHEHZ010000040.1 GCF_024639605.1 Roseobacter sp.
TCTTTTCAGTGCACAACCTCACCGAAGAACAGTACGGAGAGATGTTTGAAGCGGCCGACGTGATTGCCGAACGTATCCGCGCGCTGGGTGAGCTTGCCCCGGCATCGCTGCAGTCGATTGTTGCTAATTCTGTCGTGCAGGATCAGGAGAACCCTCAATCGGCGGGCGAGATGTGCGAGGACCTGGCGGCAGATCACGAGCGCGTGGCGCACCGGATGCATGCTGTGATCAAAATTGCAGGCGAGCATGGTGACCCGGTTACCGAAGATCTTGCGGTGGCCCGCGCGACGTTCCATGAAAAGGCGGCATGGATGCTGCGGTCGATTTCGAAAAGCTGAGCTGACTGAGCGCGAGGCTTTTGCCGCTCGCTCTGAAACCGGATGCCCCGCCGGTAACGGCGGGGTTTTTGTTATCTAATCAGACGCGGCGGCACATGTCCGGTGTCTGAAGAGCGTAAATTACCCAGTGATCGCGCATCAGCGTGCGTTCTGACAGACATGCCGTATCGCCCGGTGCGAGGGTCAGCATACCATCCCGGGTGTGAACTTTGTGTGTGCGATGCCCCAGATCGACAGTTACCATCCGGTCGCTCAGATCTTCACCGGGCACCTGCATCACGGCGACCACCTGAACCTTGCGAAATTCAAGCTTGTGCGCCGGAACGGTGACAACGGCCGGGATCAGCATTGCCACGGTCCCGATCACTGCGATCCGGAAAATCCGTCTGATGTGCCGCGCCACGCGATTTGCCATATGCTTTCTCCGCTGCCTGCTGATGCAGTCTCTGCGGTGAAAGTTAATATTCTGATTACGTGGTTAACCTGGCAGAATTGTGAAAAAAAAATGCGGCCCTCCGGAGAGCCGCATTTTCTACTGTTCAGAGAGCCCGTTTCAGGCGCGCAGAGTCTCTGTCGACGAAAAGAACATGGCCTGGCTGACAGCCGAGATCACCTGCTCTTCGGTATAAGGCTTTGAAATCAGGAAGGCCGGTTCGTGCTTTTCGCCGGTCAGCAGACGCTCGGGGAAGGCGGTGATAAAGATCACCGGGCGGTCACCCAGACGACCGATCAGGTCATTGATGGCATCAATGCCGGACGAGTTATCGGCAAGCTGGATGTCCGCGAGTATCATATCGGGCACATCTGCCGTGCCGATCTCATTTGCTTCGGCACGCGTTCTGGCCACGCCGGTCACGCGGTGGCCCATATCGGTAACGATGCTTTCCAGATCCATAGCAATGATTGCTTCGTCCTCGATGATCATCACCGACCCGGAGACCGCATCCGCCATCTCGCGCCGTGCGATTTTCACCAGTTCTTCGGCTTCGTCCTGCGTGATGCCGATGATTTCAGCAACCTCACCGAAGTTGAAACCCTCAATCGTGTGCAGCAACAACGCTTCACGGCTGTTGTCGGTCAGGCGCGACATGTGTTTCTGGGCCTGCGCGCGCAAACCGCTTTCTTCCATGTCGACCGGCGCACCGGCTGAAGACCAGATCCGGTAGAGCACCCGGAAGACGCCGGTTTTCACACCGACCCCGTGCAGGACTGAACGGTCCGCGAGGATCGCCTCGAGCGACGCCGCGGCAAAGCGATCACCTGAACCCTGGCTGCCCGTCATTGCACGCGCGAAGCGGCGCAGATACGGTAGTGCTTCGCCTAGCTGTTCGCTGATGTCAGTGGATGCTGATGCATCTGTCATGCCGGTCGTCCTTTTATTTCAGTATTTTCGGAACCAAACGCACAGACAGACGTTTGGTTCCGACGCCGTGAGAGATTCTTACCAAATATGTTTGGAGCACAAGCAGGTTTATGACGCATGCAGACTCAGATCCGAAGCGCGAAAGCGTGATTGATGAGAACCTGAAACGGGTCTACAAAGAAGCACTTGAAGAAGGCGTGCCGGACCGCTTTCGCGATCTGCTGGAAGAGCTGAAAAAGCAGGACAGCCAGAAAGGTTCCGCCAAATGAGTTCTGGAGATCCGCGGGACGAACTGGTAGAGCACCTGCCTGCCATGCGTGCTTTTGCGATCAGCCTGACCCGCAACGGGGCCACGGCGGATGACATGGTGCAGGACACCCTTGTCAAAGCATGGACAAATATCGATAAATTTCAAGCCGGTACGAACATGCGGGCCTGGCTCTTCACGATTTTGCGCAACACCTATTACTCGTCACGTCGCAAAACCCGGCGTGAGGTCGCGGATATCGACGGTGTGCATACCGAAGCGCTGGCGGAAAAGCCTGCGCATGACGGGCGGCTTGCGATGAAGGATTTCCGCGCTGCTTTCAGTCTGCTGACCGATGAACAGCGCGAAGCACTGCTGCTGGTGGGCGCTTCGGGTTTTTCCTATGAGGAAGCGGCCGGGATGTGCGGGGTGGCTGTGGGGACGATCAAAAGTCGTACAAACCGCGCGCGACAAAGACTTGCCGAACTGATGCAGCTGGATGACGACGAAAAACTTGAGCTGACGGACGATGCGACCATGTCTGTTATCTCAGCGTCGAAAGCCGCTTCTTTCTGAAGATGACCGGCGGGTTTCTCGATGGTGATATTTTTCGAGGGCTTGCTTTTCGCATCCTCGTATTTTTGTCGCTGGCGCTGCTGCCTTTCGGGCTGATCTCAGTGGTTCAGACGCGCGAGCTCGCAGAGCAGGCCGCGCGCAACGCTGAAACCTCGCTGATCGGTCTGACCGAACGTGCGGCCGGCGCGGAACGGACAGTCATCCAGGAAGCCTTCGGTTCCGCAGAAGCGATGAGCTCTATTGTCCGTGCCTTCGTTGCGGAGCCTGAGGCCTGCAGTGATTTTCTGGGACAGTATATAGAATCTGAAGACCGCTATTCCCACATCGGGTTTGTCGGTACCGACGGGGTGATGAATTGCACCTCTGCGGGGGGCGTGCATAATTTTTCCGACGATCCGGCATTTAAACAGGTGCTTCTGGACCCGCGTCGCAATGTGCGCTTTATCGGGGACCCGACGATCAGCGGAAAGCCGGTTCTGCTGGTGTTGCGGCCGGTATTTGAAGGCGACACTCTGTTGGGGTTCATGACAGTTTCGATCCCCCGTGCGACGGTGGATGACATCGTGCGTCCCGAACCGGAAAGGCTGCCATACGGTGTCATCGTTTTTAACCGGGGCGGAGAGGTGCTTTTGTCGTCGCCTGGCGATTTCGATGCCGAACTGAACCAGCCCTTAAACCGCAGTCTCACCGCGCTGATCGGCGAAAAGCCAGTAGTTTTCACAGACGAGAACAACGCCGAAGACACGCGCGTTTATTCGGTGGTACCCATTGTGCCGGATGTGGTCTATTCCATGGCTGTCTGGCGCAGTGACGATCTGATTGCCAGCACCGACCGCACAGGGCGGCTGAGCCTTTTTCTGCCAGCGATGATGTGGCTTGCCAGCCTTGTGGTTGCCTTCTGGTCTATTAATCGCCTGGCACTCCGGCATATCCGCAAGCTGAGTCGGCAAATGCGGCTTTTTGCCTATAACCGGCGCATGCCGCGCAATACGCTGGGAAATGGCGTACCGCGCGAGCTGCAGGAAATCCAGCAGTCCTTTGTAAACATGGCTGCATCGATTATCCGGGACGAAGCGTCGCTGGAAGACAATATCCGCGACAAGAATATCCTGCTTAAAGAGGTGCATCACCGGGTCAAGAATAACCTGCAGCTGATATCGTCAATCATGAACATGCAGATCCGGCGCGCCAGAACCGAAGACGCGCGTTTCGTGCTCAGAAGGCTGCAGGAGCGTATTCTGAGCCTCGCAACCGTGCATAAGAACCTGTACCAGAGCGAGCGGCTTGACCGGGTCGATGCCGGCGCCCTCATCAAAGAGATCGTGCCGCAGCTGCTGGTTGTGGGCCTGCCTGCGGGCTCGGGTACCAAAGTGAACCAGCATTATGACCAGATCATGCTGGATGCCGATGACGCAGCACCTCTGACCCTGACGGTGTCAGAAGCCGTGACAAATGCGATGAAATACATCAATGAACCGGGGCAGGGGATCAAGCCGCAGATCGATATCACCTTTGAGATGGGTGATGATGACACGGCTGTGTTCACCATCAGCAATACCACGCCGGAGAAGCCCCGGCATAAAGGCACGGGCCTCGGGTCGCAGCTGATTAACGCCTTTGCGCGTCAGCTCAATGGTGACGTCGAAACGATACATGAAGACGGGCTGTACAAGCTGGTGCTGACCTTTCCTCTTGGCCAGCGCGACCTGAAAATCCACGATTACTGACAGGCGTTAATCAATCCTCAGGGCCTTTGGAACAATAATGCATCAGGATGCGTTTCTGATGTGAACCAAGGAAAGGAGGCTTAACATGTCTACAGATCTGTTTGTTTTCGGGCTTTCCGTTCTGACCGTGGTTGCACTGCTGGTTCTCGTGGCGACAAGCCGCGACAATTCAGGGCATAAAGAAGAAGAACAGGACCGCGGCTGACCGCGGCACCCGGACCGGGACCATTTGAGGGTATAACCGCAGCAGGACGCGCTACCTTGCCGCTGGCCGCATCACCGATGCGGGGGAAGCCATAAATTACGGGACCCCGGTCGCGGTAAACGCGGTCGGGCTTCGGTTTAACGTCAGAAACTTGGCGGCGTACAGGCGCTGATGATCTCGCAGGGTTCGGTACCGGTATTGCGGAACCGGTGCGGCAAACGGCTGTTGAACAGGTATCCGTCGCCCGGCCCGAGCGTGCTGACTTCTTCGTCAACAGTAATTTCAATCTGGCCGCGCACAATGACGCCCGCTTCTTCGGCATCATGGCTGAGTAACTCGGGGCCGGTATCCGCCCCCGGCTCATAGCGTTCGTGTAACAGTTGCAGCGCACTTTCGTGCGCGCCACCCAGCATTCTCAACGACAAAAGCTGTGCATCGTCATCTGCGGGCGCGATTTCGGTAAAATCGCCGGCCTTGTAGAAGTATTTGCTCTGACCCTGATCTTCGATCGTGGCGAAAAATTCGGCCATCGAGATGGGAATCGCGTCAAGCAGACTTTTGAGCGATGCCACCGACGGGCTGGTCCGGTTTTTCTCGATCAGGGA
Organism: Roseobacter sp.; assembly: GCF_024639605.1. Classification (GTDB taxonomy): domain Bacteria; phylum Pseudomonadota; class Alphaproteobacteria; order Rhodobacterales; family Rhodobacteraceae; genus Roseobacter. Next base: position 5,062 of record NZ_JAHEHZ010000040.1, read on the forward strand.
GATTGTGCCGTTCGTCAGGCCGGCGCGGGCGGCAAGTTCCCGCTGAGACAGGCCACGCTGTTTGCGAATTGCCCTTAATCTGTGGCCGATGTCCAACGATGATTTCCCCTGCGGTGGCGTGTGTATGCATTGCTTTTATTCAGTTATCTAGCCGCAGTGCCGGTGGTTGTCACACCAAATCGACATCGGCCCGGGAAAACACTCACCGCGCGCTGCACGAATCTCAATTGACAACTAAATTAAACAGAGTATCGATATTTTAAACACGACCGACTGACCCATGTAAGGATTTTTATCATGGCAACGACCGCCAAAACCACCGCATCAAAGAAGCCCCGCAAGGCGCGGGCCGCCCGAAAGCCAAAGATCGCAGTTGTGCCGGACACACCTGAAGTGACCGGTAATGCCGCACTGCTCGCGCGCCGCGAAGCGGCCGTGCCGCGCGGTGTGGCCTCTGCCGCTCCGGTGTTTGCAGATCGTGCGGAAAACGCTGAACTCTGGGACGTCGAGGGCAACCGCTACATCGATTTCGCCGGCGGTATCGCCGTTCTGAACACCGGCCACCGTCACCCGGCGGTGATCGCCGCAGCCAAAGCGCAGGAAGACAAATACACGCATACGTCTTTCCAGGTTGTGCCGTACGAGCCCTACGTGGCGCTTGCAGAAAAGCTGAACGCCATTGCACCAGGTGAATTCGCCAAAAAGTCGCTGCTGGTCACAACTGGCGCTGAAGCTGTTGAAAATGCTGTGAAAATCGCGCGTGCCGCAACCGGCCGCCCGGGCATTATCGCCTTTACCGGCGGGTATCATGGCCGCACCCTGCTGACGCTCGGGATGACTGGTAAGATCAGCCCCTACAAAAAGAACGTGGGCCCGTTCCCGGCGGATATCTTCCGTGCCCCTTTCCCGTCTGTACGCGACGGAATCACGGTTGAGGACGCGCTTACCGGTCTGAAAAATCTCTTTCTCACCGATGCTCAGCCCGACCGCGTGGCGGCCATCATCATCGAGCCCGTGCTGGGCGAGGGCGGCTATACGCCGGTACCCTTCGAGATGATGACAGCTCTGCGCGAGATCTGTGACACGCACGGTATCCTGCTGATTGCCGACGAGATTCAGGCCGGGTTCGGCCGGACCGGGACGATGTTTGCCATCGAGCATTCCGGTGTCGTGCCTGATCTGATCACTGTCGCCAAATCAATGGCGGGTGGCTATCCGATCGCCGGTGTGATCGGCCGTGCCGATGTGATGGACGCGATGGAGCCCGGCGGGCTTGGTGGCACATACGGTGGCAACCCTGTGGCCTGTGCCGCAGCGCTTGCCGCGATTGATGCGCTGGAAAACGAGGGTCTTCTGGACCGGTCGCTGGAGCTCGGAGCGCACTTCCGCACCCGTTTTGCAGAGATTGGTGCACGCACAGCGCCCTGGCGCATGTGGGACATCCGTGGTCTTGGCGCCATGCTCGCCGTTGAGTTTGTCACCGATTTTGAGACGGCAGCACCCGACGGGGCGCTGGTCAGATCGATCTGCGCACATGCGCTCAAGCGCGGCCTGATCCTGCTGGGCTGTGGCATGCACGGCAACGCCCTGCGCATCATGGTCCCGCTGACAGCATCGGACGAAATCATCGAAGAAGGTCTGGGCATCTTTGAAGCCGCCCTTGCCGACGCGGTCGCAGAACAGGGCGTATAACCCCCGTCTGAACGACACTCACCTGAACGGGCGCGGACATTCCGCGCCCGTTTTTTGTCATCTGGTCAGCGGGTTCAGTGTGATATTAAAGGGTACCTCACAGGAGAACGCCACATGATCATGCGCATTTTTCAGGTCGTAACCCGCCCGGGCAAAGAGGCTGCTTTTGCACGGTTTTTCCACGAAACAGCAATCCCGCTGATGCAGCAGACCAAAGGTCTCGTGACCGTTCTGCCCGGTGCCGCACGGCCGGACAGTCCGCGTAATTTCAGCTTTGTGATGGTCTGGAAAGACCTTGATGCGTTGCGGGATTTTGTTGGCCCGGACTATCAGACCCCGCATATCGATCCGGCAGAGGAAGCTCTGGTCGAAAGCAGATCACTGCAGCACTATGATCTCGTTGTTGCAGACTGAATTCAGAGCGCGGGTGGTTTGAAGCTTGCAGCACTCGCACGCGCCCAGCGTTTGCGGTAATCGCCGCCAACGTCGCTCTGATTATCAAAGAGGAATCCCTCGGGCAGATAGGGATAGGCGTCGCTGCCTTCGGCCATTTCCTTGTCACCGAGCCGGACCATCAGGTGTTGCGGCATGAAATCTCCCGGGTGTGAGAGGCCGGCCGCACCGGTCATTTCACCCAGAGCTTTGAGCGTATTGCGGTGGAACCGCGCGACCCTTTCGGATTTTGAGCCGACATCGAGGGCGCGGGCACGCATCGGATCCTGTGTGGCGACGCCGACAGGACAGTGATTGGTGTGACAAGCCTGGGCCTGAATGCAGCCGATGGCAAACATGAAACCGCGCGCTGAATTGCACCAGTCGGCCCCGAGAGCCAGGCACCGGGCAATGTCAAAAGACGAAACAACTTTACCCGCCGCGCCGATTTTGATTTCGCCGCGCAATCCGGCACCCCGCAGGGTGTTGTGCACAAAGGTGAGACCTTCGACGAGCGGCATGCCGATGTGGTTTGAAAACTCAACAGGGGCCGCTCCTGTGCCGCCTTCGGTGCCATCGACCACAATGAAATCAGGCGCAATGCCAGTCTCCAGCATTGCTTTGACGATACACATGAATTCCCGCCGGTGCCCGATGCAAAGCTTGAACCCGACCGGTTTACCCCCCGACAGATCCCGCATGCGACCGACAAATTCCATCATTTCGACAGGCGTGGAAAAGGCGGAATGCGCCGCGGGCGAGACACAGTCCTCGCCCATCGGGATGCCACGTGCTTCGGCAATCTCAGGCGTGATTTTTGACGCAGGCAGCATGCCACCATGGCCGGGCTTGGCGCCCTGGCTGAGTTTGAGCTCTATCATTTTTACCTGATCGAGCGTGGCCGTGGCGCGAAACTTGTCCTCATCAAAGCTGCCGTCGGCGGCGCGGGCCCCGAAATAGCCGGATGCGACCTGATATATAAGGTCACCGCCGCCTGCTGTGTGATAGCGGCTGACGGAGCCCTCGCCGGTATCATGGGCAAATCCACCTGCTTTTGCGCCTGTGTTCAGCGCCTCGATCGCATTGCCTGACAGCGATCCGAAACTCATTGCAGAGATATTCAGAAGCGACGCGGAATAGGGCTGTTTGCAGTCTTTCCCGCCGATTTTCACCCGAAAATCAGTGTCTTCCAGCTCGACCGGGGAGACTGAATGTGTGACCCAGGCATAGCCTGCATCATAAACGCGCATCCGGGTGCCAAACGGGCGTTTGTCTTCCTGACCCTTGGCGCGCTGATAGACAAGGCTGCGCGCGTCACGGCTGAAAGGTTCTTCGTCCTGATCGCTTTCAATCAGATACTGACGGATTTCCGGGCGGATACCCTCAAAGAGAAACCGCATGTGTCCCAGCACCGGGTAATTGCGCAGGATCGAATGCCCGGGCTGCCGTACATCATGCACCCCGAGGATCGACAGCCAGGCAAAGGCCGCAAAGGGAATAAGCAGCCACCATGTCCATATCAGCGCGGCAAGAAGTGAGATAACGGCAAGGATTATGACCCCTGCGAGAGGTGCGAAACGGGTCATCGAGCTGAGGTCAGTCATCAGGTCTCCGGTATTCTGAGTGAGGCCTGTGTCCCCGGTCTGCCAATGCGCAGCCCCTGAGCAAATTGGCGATAAATTAAACGTACGGCAATGATTATGCATCTTCGGGTCCCGCGCAAGCGCTGATGCGCCAGGCCCGTTGAAAAGCGCAGTTTTCCGGCCTGCAGGGACGGATGCACCATAGTGCTTGATCAGCCCGGGAAACCCGCATACCATCCTTAAAAAGACACAGAACAGCGCGGTGACAAGGGTGCTGAACGGGACAACAGATCGCATCTGCAGTGGTTCCGGAACGGGGAGAATCGCAAGGGTTACGGCGCAGATGGCGGGTCGCAATGCGGGTCAGTCAAAGGTATCGGTGCCCGAAACCGCGTGCAAAAATCAGGGAGGCGAGACGATAATGTTTAATTTATTCTTCACATCGACAGCCTTTCGCGCCAGCAGGATCGCCGGACTGTGACTGTTTTTCATCCATCCGGCCGGATCAGGCAAAGAAATGCACCGCAGCGTTACGTCAGTGGTTTCAACATCCCCCGAACAGGCATAAAAGCCGGGTCGCGCAGAGTTTTTGCGGGCCTGACCAGGTCCCTCTGTCGCGACGGAGAGATTTGACATGACCCCATTCGCCATTGCCGGCGTGCAGATGTATGTGAACGCACTGCAGTCCAACGTCGAAGGCATGATCCAGCGCCTTGATGTTCTGATGGCCCGTTTTCCCTGGACCCAGATGGTGCTGTTCTCGGAACTGGCGCCTTACGGCCCGCTCGACCGGTTCGCACAGCCGCCACAGAACGAGGCGCTTGATCGTTTCTGCGAAGCTGCACGCAAACACCGGGTCTGGCTGATCCCGGGCTCTATGTTCCTGCGTGATCCTGAAACCGGTCTGATCTTCAACACATCCGTGGTGATCAATCCAGAGGGTGAGATCATCCGGCGGTATTCCAAAATGTTCCCGTTCCGGCCCTATGAAACAGGGATCGCCGCGGGCACGGACTTCTGTGTCTTTGACGTGCCTGAAGTGGGGCGCTTTGGCCTTTCGATCTGCTACGATATCTGGTTCCCGGAAACCACGCGCCAGATCACGGCTCAGGGCGTCGAGGTGTTGCTGCACCCGGTGCTGACCGGCACCACCGACCGTGATGCAGAGCTTGCGATCGCGCGGGCGACGGCGGCACAGTTCCAGTGCTATGTAATTGACGTCAACGGTCTCGGAGCCGGCGGTGTTGGCAAATCGCTTGTGGTGGACCCGTCGGCGCACGTGCTGCACCAGTCCGCAGGACAGGAAGATATGTTCCCCATTGAGGTCGATCTGTCGATGGTCCGGCGCCAGCGCGAAACCGGCATGAAGGGGCTGGGCCAGGTTCTGAAAAGCTTCCGCGACCGGTCGGTGGATTTCTCGGTCTATGACCGCAACAGCGGCACAGATGCATATCTTAAGTCGCTCGGTCCGCTGGAAATACCGCAGCAGGGCAACCGCGCCGGTCTGCACGTGGATATGCCAGGACAGAAAATCCAGGAAGTGCCGGCGTATAAGGGAATGGCACTCGACGCTGTGGCTTCCTTTACGCACCATGAAACACCGGAGCCGGCGGCGGCGCTGTCACCCTCCCCGGGGACGAAGAACGAAAAACAATCCAGCGGGTAAATCAGCCATTGCACCGGGCAGCAATGTGCTGTCCGGTTTGCATCGGCGACCCCGCGCAACGGAGAACGACTGATGCATGCGATGAATGACTATTCCTCGGCGATACAACTTCGCTCAGACAGGTGGAGTGCCCTGCGCGAGGCCACCGGCGCCCTGACGCGCAATCCGACGGCCAAACAGCAGACAGCCCTGCGTAAGAAAACCAGCCAGCTTTTCGACAGTCTCGCCGTGATCGAGCCCTACTGGGCGTTTCCCGGCATGGCCGCCTTTGATCACATGCGCCGCCAGTTCGAGCACAATGCGCATGAGGAACTGGCCTTCAGCGTCGGGCGCGTCACCCGGGCGCTGACCACCGGGGCGTACAGACGCCGGCATATTCCTCTTGAGCGCGACAGCATTGAAGCAGAAGAACTGGACGACGAAGCGCTTTTGTCACCCGAAGCGCGGGCGCTGACCAAACCGTATTTCGAAGTGCTGATTGTCGATAACGTCAATGATTATCAGGAACGCTGGCTGCGCAATAACGTCACCAAGATGCGGCGTCCGGAAGACCCGTTTGTCTATGAAGCGCTGGTTGTGCCCAGTCTCGAAGATGCGCTTGTCGCCGTCCTCTTTAATCACAATATTCAGGCCATCGTGGTGCGCCCCGGTCTGGTGCTGAAGTCACGCATGGACCAGCAGATCGTGCAGCGGTTCCTGAACCGTGCCGGTGATCAGGAAGAAATCGACAATATGCAGCCCGAAGACTATGGCCCGGAGCTTTGCCGCCTCGTGGCCAAAGTGCGTCCGGAGCTGGATGCTTATCTGGTCACGGAACGGTCGGTAGAAGACATCGCCGGTCTTGATCTGGGGATCTGCCGCCGGGTGTTCTATAACCAGGAAGACTTCATGGAGCTGCACCTGAACATTTTGCGCGGCGTTCAGGCCCGGAATAAAACGCCGTTTTTCACTGCGCTTGTCGAATATTCCAAACAGCCGACCGGCGTTTTCCACGCCATGCCCATCAGCCGCGGCAAATCCATCTCGCGCAGCCACTGGATTCAGGACATGGGCGCATTTTACGGGCCCAATATTTTTCTTGCGGAGACATCGGCAACCTCGGGCGGACTTGACAGTCTTTTGGAACCGCACGGTCCCATTAAAGAGGCTCAGGAGCTCGCGTCGCGCGCATTCGGCTCTAAACAGACGTTTTTCGCGACCAACGGCACATCGACCTGTAACAAGATTGTCGTTCAGGCACTGGTGCGTCCGGGCGATATCGTACTTGTGGACCGCGATTGTCATAAATCACATCACTACGGCATGGTGCTCGCAGGCGCCCAGGTCTGTTATCTCGACAGCTATCCGCTTGATGAATATTCGATGTACGGGGCGGTGCCCCTGAAGGAAATCAAGCACCAGCTTCTCAAACTCAAAGCTGAAGGCAAGCTTGATAAAGTCCGTATGTTGCTGCTCACCAACTGTACCTTTGACGGTCTGGTTTATAACGTTGAGCGGGTGATGGAAGAGTGTCTGGCTATCAAACCTGATCTGATCTTTCTGTGGGACGAGGCGTGGTTTGCCTTTGCCAGGTTCAACCCGACCTATCGCCAGCGGACTGCAATGACGGCCGCCAATACGCTGCGCGAACGCTTCCGCACCGACGCGCATAAGCGTCTCTACGAGGCACAGCAGACCCGTCTGGAAGACGCCGATGATGAAAAGCTGCTGAACACGCGCCTCATCCCGCCGCCACATGCGCGGGTCAGGGCCTATGCCACACAGTCAACCCATAAAACGCTGACATCGCTGCGCCAGGGCTCGATGATCCACGTCAATGATCAGGACTTCAAAGGCGAGGTCGAACAGTCCTTCCACGAAGCCTATATGACCCACACATCGACCTCGCCGAACTATCAGATCATCGCGAGCCTTGATGTCGGGCGGCGGCAGGTGGAGCTTGAGGGCTACGAGTTCGTTCAGCGCCAGATCGAGGCGGCACTTTCGATGCGGCGCGCGATCATGACCCACCCGCTGCTGCAGAAATACTTCCGTGTGCTGACGGCGGGCGACATGATCCCCGCCAAATACCGCCAGAGCGGCATCTCGAGTTATTACGATGCCGAACAGGGCTGGACAGATATGTGGGACAGCTGGGAGCAGGACGATTTCGTGCTTGATGCTACCCGCGTAACCCTTGCGGTCGGTGGCACCGGCTGGGACGGCGACACCTTCAAGACAGATATCCTGATGGATAAATACGGCATCCAGATCAACAAGACCTCGCGCAATACGGTCCTGTTCATGACCAACATCGGTACAACCCGCTCCTCGGTCGCCTATCTGATCGAAGTGCTGGTCGAGATCGCCAAATCGCTGGACGAACGGCTGGATGATGCAAGCCGCATGGAGCGCCGGTCGTTTGAAAGACGGGTCAAAGGTCTGATGGAAGAGCTGCCGCCGCTGCCGGATTTCAGCCGGTTTCATGACGCCTTCCAGGCCTGTTCCGTCACAGGCGAGGGCGATATCCGGTCTGCGTTCTTCCTCGCGTATGACGAGAACAAATGCGACTATATCGACATCAACGGGCCGCTCAAAGAGGCACTGGATGACGGTAAAACCGTCGTTTCCGCGAGCTTTATCATCCCCTATCCGCCGGGTTTCCCGATCCTGGTGCCGGGCCAGGTGGTCAGCCAGGAAATCCTCGCCTTCATGCTGGCGCTCGACGTGTCAGAAATTCACGGATACCGGCCCGACCTGGGGCTCAGGGTCTTTACCGAAGAAGCCCTTCAGGAGCTTGTCGATGCGCGTGACGCACGGCCGCAAATTGCTCCTGCAGCAGAATAAACCAACAAAGAGGACAGAAGTTCATGTCGATAACGGTTCTGAAAAACATCTCGGAAATCCGCCGGTATTTTCACCGCAACGAAGACCCGGTCTATTTTGTCTCTGCGACCAACTTCAACCTGCTCGGCATCGACGAGTGGGTGAAAAATTTCAAGTATATCTGTTACATCGACTGTTACGACGGACGGCACCCCAACGTCTTTTGTCCTTCCGAGCAGCCGCATGCCGAGTTCCAGTCTATCGAGGACATCAACAACTATCTGCTTCAGCACAAAGAGGTGATAGATTTCATCAAACGGCGCGGCGGCAAGCCCAAGTTCGTGTTCCTGATGTTTGACGAGGAAACCGAGCGGCTGGCAAAGGAACTGGGCGGTTCCGTATGGTTCCCCAAAGCCAAGCTGCGCACATCGATGGACAATAAGATCGAGACCGTGCGGATCGGCAACAAGGCCGGCGTTCCATCGGTGCCGAACGTTCTGGCGGAGGTCAAATCCTACGAGGATCTGCGCAAGACCTGCGAGAAAGCGGGGATCGGTCATGATCTGGTTCTGCAATCGGCCTTTGGTGACAGTGGTCACACAACGTTCTTCATCAAATCCGAAGCCGATTTCCGCCGTCACGAACATGAGATCATCGGCGAAGGTGAGATCAAGATCATGAAGCGCATCGACTGTCGCGGCTCGGCGATTGAGGCCTGTGCGACGTCCGAAGGAACGATCGTTGGTCCGCTGATGACCGAGCTCGTCGGGTTCAAGGAACTTACGCCCTATCGCGGCGGCTGGTGCGGCAATGAAATCCTGTCGACGGCCTTCCCGCCAAAAGTGCGTGAAAAGGCGCGGGATCTGACATTCAAATTCGGTGAACAGCTGCGCAAAGAAGGGTATCGCGGATATTTTGAGCTTGATTTCCTGATCGACAAGAAAACCGGCGATCTCTGGCTTGGTGAGCTGAACCCGCGTATCACCGGGGCCTCATCGATGACAAACCACGCAGCTTTCGCCCATGCGGATGCTCCGCTGTTCCTGTTCCACCTGCTCGAATTTTCGAAGAAGAAATTTAAGCTGGATGTGGATGAGCTTAACGCCCGCTGGGCCGACAGCGAAAACATCGACAGCTGGTCGCAGATGGTTATCAAACACACCGATGACACGGTGGATATCTGTACGGCTTCTCCGGAGACCGGCATCTACAAGATGCTGGAGGACGGCCGGGTGGTTTATGACCGCTTCGACTATCACCGCCGTGCGGTCGAGAGCGAGAACGAAGCGTTCTTCCTGCGCATCCTTGGTCCGGGCGATTACCGCTATGAAGGGGCAGACATCGGCATTCTGGTGACCCGCGGCCGGTCTATGACCAAAAGTTTCCAGTTGAATGACCGGGCGAAAAAGTGGATCCACGGCATCAAGCAAAGCGTGGCCGCCAAGCCGCTGCCCGTGGCCGAAGCCGGTCCCGCGCTGGCCGATCCCGCGTTCAAGATTCTCTGAACGGAAAGGAACCTGCACCCACAATGTTATGGCGTGCTATGACAGAAGACCTGCCCGGGCCGAAATGGTCCGGGCTTTTCGCCGAATACTGGCCTGATTACAAACGCTGGTGGCTCAAAGAGGGCGAGAGCACACGCCCGACGTATGCGCAGTGTCGCCGTGCGATGAAAGAGCATATGCCGGAGCTTATCCCGCTCTATGACGAGCTTTGTGAGCTTGCAGGCGGCGGGGATCTCGCGGCGCGGTTTTTGTCCTTTTACTGCCCGCCGCCGTATCTGGCAGGCTGCAGCCAGGCGATCTGGACCGGTCGCGAGCCTGTAATGGTGCGCAATTACGACTACAATCCCAGTGCCTTCGACAGCCTCGTGCTGCACACGAAATGGCAGGGCAGGCAGGTGATGGGCACTTCGGACGGTCTGTGGGGGATGGTCGATGGCATGAACGACGCGGGGCTGGCGATCTCGCTGACCTTCGGCGGGCGACGGATCGTCGGGGACGGCTTCGGTGTGCCGCTCATTCTGCGCTATGTGCTGCAGACCTGTGAAACCGCGGAAGAAGCGGGCAGGGTACTGGCGCGCGTGCCGACACATATGAGCTATAACGTCACTGCTCTGGACAAAAAGCGCCAGTATTTGACAGCAATGATGGCGCCTGACCGGCCTGCGGTGATCACCCATGCGGCAGTTGCGACAAACCATCAGGAAAACGTGGAATGGGTCAGCCACGCGCGGTTCACCGCCACGGTGGAGCGCGAGCGGTTTTTGTTGCAACGGCTGACGCTGCACCGCGACCCTGAGGATAAATTCATCGGAGCCTTTCTGAAACCGCCGCTTTATTCCACGGCTTTCAGTGCCGGTTTCGGCACGCTTTACACTGCCGTCTACCGTCCGCGCCTGAAACAGATGGAACTGCGCTGGCCCGGCAGTGTCTGGCCACTGTCCATGAAGCAGTTCGAAGAGGGTATGCGCCGCATTCAGATACCCGGTGCTGCCTGAACCAATTGCGCACGCCGCAGATTTTGCACTAAAATGACAACCTGACGTGACGCCAGGGGGTTGCCAAAGCGGCCCCGTTCCCAAAGATTACGCACATAACAAAAACCCACGGGGAGATACCAATGAGACTGACGACCACCGTTCTTACGGCGGCGATGCTGCTGTCTTCGACAATGCTCGCAAGCGCCGAAACTTTGCGTTGGGCCCGCGCCGGTGACGCGCTGACCCTTGACCCGCATGCCCAGAATGAGGGCCCCACGCACACCGTGCGCCACCAGATCTATGAGCCGCTTATCATCCGCGATGTAACAGGCGCCTTTGAGCCTGCGCTGGCGACCGAATGGGGACCGTCCGAAGCAGACCCCAATGTCTGGGTTTTCACCCTGCGGGAAGGGGTTAAATTCCACGACGGCGCTGATTTCACCGCCGAAGACGTGGTGTTCAGTTTCGAGCGCGCCAAGCAGCCCAACTCCGACATGAAAGAGCTGATCGGATCGATCACCGAAGTGCGGGCCGTTGACGATTACACCATTGAAATGGTCACCGACGGGCCCAACCCGATCCTGCCCAGCAACCTGACCAACCTGTTCATCATGGACAAAGGCTGGACCGAGGCGAATGACACCGTCAACGTGCAGGATTTTGAAGGCGGCGAGCTGACCTTTGCCACGACGAACACCAACGGCACAGGGCCGTATGTACTGCAGAGCCGCGAGGCTGACGTGCGCACCGTGATGACCCGGAATGACGCGTATTGGGGGATCGATCAGTTCCCCATGCAGGTCACCGAGATTATCTACACCCCGATCCAGAACGCGGCGACCCGGGTTGCCGCACTGCTTTCGGGCGAAGTTGATTTCCTTCAGGATATGCCCGTTCAGGACCTTGACCGTGTGAACAGCGCCGATGGCCTTTCGGTCAAGAAAGCCCCTCAGAACCGGGTCATCTTTTTCGGCATGAACCAGGGTGCAGATGATATCGAGGCCGACAACATCGATGGTAAAAACCCGCTGGCGGACGTGCGCGTGCGCAAAGCGATGTCCATGGCGATCAACCGCGATGCGATCCAGCAGGTCGTGATGCGCGGGCAGTCAGAGCCTGCCGGCATGATCGCGCCGCCCTTCGTGAACGGTTGGAACTCCGAAATGGACAGCTCGTCGGTCACCGATCTCGATCAGGCGAAATCACTCATGGCCGAGGCCGGTTACGGCGATGGTTTCTCGCTGCAGCTTGACTGCCCGAACGACCGCTACATCAACGATGAGGCAATCTGTCAGGCCGCCGTGGGCATGCTGGCACAGATCGGCGTGACGGTGAACCTGGATGCCAAACCCAAAGCACAGCACTTCCCGCTCATCACTGACGGCAAGACCGATTTCTACATGCTCGGCTGGGGTGTTCCGACCTACGATTCCGAATACATCTTCAATTTCCTCGTACATGGCCGTGAGTCGGACATCGGGACGTGGAACGGCACTGGTTTTGACGATGATGATCTGGATGCCAAGATCAGGTCTCTGGCCTCTAATACCGATCTCGCAGCCCGGGACGCAGCCATCGCGGAGATCTGGTCCGTGGTTCAGGATCAGCAACTCTATATCCCGATCCACCACCAGGTGCTGAACTGGGGTATGGCCGACAAAGTCGGTATCGAGGTTGACCCCGAAGACCAGCCCAAGGTGAAATACTTCACGATCAACTGATCGCGTCTTCCCGATCACAGGCTGCGCGGCGAAAGATACCGTCGCGCAGCCTTTTCAACAGGCGCCAAAGACCGGAAAAACCGGTCTTTCCAGCATGTAATGCGCCCCGTCAGGGGCGCGCCGCCGTATTAACGTCACCGCGGAAAAGGACCGATCATGCGCTTACCCCTGCTCATCGCTGCAGCCACGCTGGCATTTGCCGGACAGGCTGCCGCCCGGGAGTTTTCCTGGGCCGCGACCACTGATCCTCAGACGATGGACCCGCATGCCGTGAATTCCGCACCTGTTCTGGGATTCCTCAATAACGTCTATGAAGGCCTTGTGCGGCGTGGCAGGGACATGCGCATCGAACCCGCGCTCGCGACGTCGTGGGAGCCGATCGGCGCGGGCGAGGGCTGGCGTTTCGTCCTCCGGCGTGGCGTGACTTTCCATGACGGCAGCCCGTTTGATGCCACCGACGTTGTCTTTTCATATGAACGCGCCTCAGGCGAGACCTCCGACACGCGCAGCTGGTTTGCTCCTGTCAGCGAGGTGATCCGCGTCGATGACTACACCGTCGATATCTTGACCAGCGCGCCCAATCCGATCTTCCCCGACAGTATCGCCAACTGGATGATCATGGACAGCGACTGGGCTGCCGCCAATAACACCACCGCGCCGGACAAAGAGCGCGGCACCTTCGCCTCTCTCAATACCAACGGCACCGGGCCGTTCCGCGTCACCCTGCGTGAGCCTGGCCTGCGCACCGTGCTGGAGCCTTTCGGGGAGTGGTGGGACAGCGCCGGACATAACCTGACCCGCGCGGAATTCACCCCCATCCGGAACCCGGCTACGGCCGTTGCGGCTCTGCTGTCGGGCGACATCGACTTTATCAACCCCGTGCCGGTGCAGGATGCTGCCCGTCTCGCCGCCAGTCCGGATGTGAATGTAATCCGCGGCACCGAAGCGCGGGTGATTATGCTGGGCTTTGCGCATGCCGCATCTGCGCTGAAATATTCCGACGATGTCACAGATGCGAACCCCTTTGCCGATGCCAGGGTACGTGAGGCCGTGGCCCTTTCCATCAGTGTGAACGCCATTCTGGAAACGACAATGCGCGGCAGTGCCGAAGCCGCAGGGCAACTCGTCAGCCCGGCCATGCGCGGCTACAGCCGCACGCTGGACCCCCGCCCCGGGTATGACCCCGACAGGGCACGCGCCCTGCTTGCAGAGGCAGGATATCCGGAGGGTTTTTCCTTTGGCTTCAAATGCCCTAATGACCGGTACCTCAATGACGAATCCGTCTGTCAGGCGATCACCGCGATGCTGGCCAGAACCGGTCTGCGGGCCAGTCTTGATGCCATGCCGGTTCAGAACTACTGGCCGGAACTGCGCGCGGGAAATTTCGATATGTACCTTCTGGGCTGGTCGCCCGGCACCTTTGACGCAGAACATCCGCTGCGCTTTCTGGTGGCTACACCTGATGATGACAAAAAGCTGGGCTCGTGGAACTTCGGCGGGTTTTCCAACACCGAAGCAGATACCCTGCTGCCGCTGATCCGCTCCGAGCTCGATGAAACCAAACGCCAGGCGATGCTGGATATTACCGCGAGCGTCGTACGCAGTGAAACCGCCTATGTGCCGCTTTATGTGCAACCGCTGATCTGGGGCGTTGCACGCCACATCGACCTGACCCAGCGGCCGGATGATTTCTTCATGCTGCGGTGGGTGACGGTCAACTGATGCAAAAGCCCGCTTTCACCAAACCGCGCCGCGGCGCCCTTTGCACACCGGGAGACTGCCTGTGCTAGCCTACGTGATACAGCGTGTGTTCCAGTCGGCCATCGTCCTGCTCGTGGTCGGTCTTGTGGCTTTTTCAATGTTCCGCTTTGTCGGTGACCCGGTCGACAATATGCTGGGTCAGGAGCGCACCCAGGCCGATATTGAACGGCTCCGCACCACGCTGGGCCTCGATCAGCCGTTTCCGGTGCAGTATTATAAATTCCTCACCAACGCCGCGCAGGGTAATTTCGGCGTCAGCTACCGTCAGGGCCGGCCGGTGTCGGATATTTTGATGGAACGCGCGCCGGCGACGCTTGAACTGGCGGCGGTGTCGGGCTTTCTGGCGATTACCATCGGCATCGGTCTGGGGGTTTTCACCGCCATCCGGCGCAACGGGTTTGCTGCTAACGCGATTATGTCGATCTCGCTGATCGGGGTCTCGTTACCCACCTTTCTGATCGGGATCCTGCTGATCTATCTCTTCTCGGTGGAGCTTGGCTGGCTGCCCAGTTTCGGGCGCGGTGAAACCGTTGATGTTGGCGGGTGGAGCACCGGCTTTCTGACCAGCAGCGGGTTGCAGGCGCTTATTCTGCCCTCGATCACACTCGGGCTTTATCAGATGACGCTGATCATGCGGCTGGTGCGCTCCGAGATGCTCGAAGTGCTGCGCCAGGATTATATCCGTTTTGCCCGGGCACGCGGGCTGCGCGAAAGGGCTGTAAACTTCCGCCACGCGCTGAAAAACACACTGGTGCCGGTGATCACCGTGACCGGGCTGCAGCTTGGGTCGATCATCGCCTTCGCGATCATCACAGAGACTGTTTTCCAGTGGCCGGGTGTGGGGCTGCTCTTTATCAACGCGATACAGTTCGTCGATATCCCCGTAATGGCCGCTTACCTGATGCTCATTTCGGTGATGTTCGTGGGCATCAACCTGATCGTAGATCTGCTTTATTTCGCGATCGACCCGCGTCTGCGGGCAGACAGAACGGCGGCACACTGATGGCTGAGCTTTCCTCACAGACACCGGAAAAGGTCGTGGAACGTTCACGCCTGCGGGTTGCAATCGACAGCGATTTTGCCTGGCAGTTCCGCAAGTCACCCGTGGCAATTGTCTCGGCAGTCGTGGTGACAATCATGGTGCTGGCGGCAATTTTTGCGCCGCTGATTGCACCCTATGATCCCTTTGATCCGGGATCTCTGAACCTGATGAACGGCTTTTCCCGGCCTATGACACCCAACGCTTTCACCCAGGAGGTCTTCTGGCTCGGCACCGACGATCAGGGCCGCGATGTTTTTTCCACGATCCTTTATGGTATGCGCATCTCGCTTTTTGTCGGGGCCGCTGCAGTGCTTTTTGCCATGGTTCTGGGCATTACTCTTGGCCTGCTCGCGGGATATGCCGGCGGCTGGACGGAAACCATTATTATGCGCGTGGCCGATGTGCAGCTGACCTTTCCTGCGATTCTCGTGGCCATGCTGATCTTTGGCATTGCCAAGGGAATTACACCGGTAGAGTACCGCGATCAGATGGCGATCTGGGTGCTGATCATCGCCATCGGCCTCTCAGACTGGGTGCAGTTTGCCCGCGTCGTGCGAGGCGCCACGCTGGTGGAGAAAAATAAGGAATACGTCCAGGCTGCACGGCTTATCGGGCGCGGGTCAGGGGCGATCATGCTGCGCCATATCCTGCCCAATGTGCTCTCGCCGGTGCTGGTGATCGCGACAATTTCGCTGGCGCTGGCCATCATCGCAGAGGCCACACTGAGCTTTCTGGGTGTTGGGGCACCGCCAACCCAGCCCAGTCTTGGCACGCTGATCCGGATCGGGCAGGGGTTCCTCTTTTCAGGCGAATGGTGGATTCTGCTCTTTCCCGCGCTGACACTGCTGACGCTGGCTTTGTCGGTTAACCTGCTGGGCGACTGGCTCCGCGATGCGCTGAACCCGAGGCTGCGGTAATGTTTAATCCACACTATGCGTTTTTTCCGGAAGCCTCGCGGCCCCGATCCGGATCCGGCGGGCGGCAGCGTCCCGCGACATACAGTGACAGGTGCGACCCGTGAAAGAGGCCGTTCTCTCAATCCGCGACCTCACGGTCGAGATCCCCACCCGGCATGGTATTCTGCGCCCTGTGGACGGCGTTTCTTATGACATTGCGCCCGGCGAAGTGCTGGGCGTGGTGGGCGAATCCGGGGCAGGTAAATCGATGGCCGGCAATGCAGTGATCGGGCTTCTGACCCCGCCTGCGCATATCGCAGGCGGCGAAATTGTCGTGAACGGGCAGCGGATAGATCAGCTCACCGGCGAGGCCATGCGCCGCCTGCGGGGCAAGCAGATCGGCATGGTTTTTCAGGACCCGCTGACCTCGCTGAATCCGCTTTTACGGATCGGCGATCAGCTGACCGAGACCATGCTGGCGCATCTCGACATTTCCCGCACCGAGGCCGAAGAGCGGGCGGTAGCGGCACTGGCGGAGGTCGGCATTCCCGGTGCCGCCGAACGCGTCAACAGCTATCCTCATGAGTTCTCCGGTGGCATGCGCCAGCGTGTGGTCATTGCACTCGCGCTCTGCGCCGAGCCCTCGCTGATCATCGCAGACGAGCCCACGACCGCGCTTGATGTCTCAGTTCAGGCGCAGATCATTGCGCTGCTGAAACGGCTCTGCCGGGATCGCGGCACCGCCATCATGCTGATCACCCACGATATGGGCGTTATCGCCGAGGCCGCTGACCGCGTCGCCGTGATGTATGCAGGACGGCTCGCAGAGCTCGGCCCCGTGCGCGAGGTTCTGATGCAGCCACATCATCCCTATACTGCGGGCCTCATGGGCTCTACACCGCTTGCCTCGCGTGGCAAGGATCGTTTGCATCAGATTCCCGGTGCCATGCCGCGTCTTGACAGCCTGCCCGGGGGCTGTGCATTTCATCCGCGCTGTCCGCGCGCCGCCGCCCGGTGCAGCAGCGCGCCAGGCCCCCTGATAACCGACGGAGATGGTCGTGCTGCCTGCTGGTTTCCGCTTGACCGGGAAGGTGTCGCATGACGGGCATGGTCAGCATCCGCAACCTCACCCGGGTTTTCGACGTGTCGAAACCCTGGATCAACCGGCTGGTGGAACGGCGCCCGAAAGCCTGGCTGACCGCCGTCTCAGACGTCAGTTTCGAGATCGAAGAGAAGACCGTTTACGCACTTGTGGGTGAAAGCGGGTCGGGCAAATCGACCATTGGCAAAATGCTGGTGGGGCTTCTGGACCCGACTGATGGTTCGGTGGAGATCCGCGGCACGGATCTCGCACGCGAGACTGATGCCGCGAAGGTTGATGCCGTCCGGCGCGACATTCAGATGATTTTCCAGGACCCTTTTGCCTCGCTTAATCCGCGCTGGAGGGTGCGGGATATCATTGTGGAGCCTGTTGCCGCGCGCGGTGGCGACACCACCGGCATGGCAGAACGTCTGCTCGAGGAGGTTGGCCTTTCTGCGCGTGACGCCGGCAAGTTTCCGCATGAGTTTTCTGGCGGGCAACGCCAGCGGATCTGTATTGCCCGGGCGCTGGCCTCGGGGCCGAAACTGATCGTATGTGACGAGCCGACCTCAGCGCTTGATGTCTCCGTTCAGGCTCAGGTGCTGAACCTGATGAGTGACCTCAAGGATCAGCTGGGCCTGACCTATCTCTTTATCAGCCACGATCTGACGGTGGTGCAGCACATGGCCGACCGGATCGGTGTGCTCTATCTGGGCCGTCTGGTGGAAGAGGCCGGGCCAGACGCGCTTTTTGAAAACCCGCGCCATCCCTATACGCAGATGCTGCTGGCAGCTGCGCCAAAGCTTGATGATTTCGGCCGCGAGGTACCACCACCGACCGGTGAGATTCCTGATCCCATCAACCCGCCCCCGGGATGCGCCTATCACCCACGCTGTCCGCTCGCAGAGGACATCTGCAAAAAGGAACGGCCCGTGATGCGCACAATCGAAGGGACGCGGGTCGCCTGCCACATGGCAGAATGACCGGCCCGCTCGCCTCTCTGCGGGTGATTGAATTCAGCGGTCTGGGGCCCGCCCCGCTCGCCGGACAACTGCTGGCGGATCTCGGTGCGGATGTGATCGTGATAGACCGCGCCGCTGCCCCGTATGACCCTGCCGACATCAACCGGCGCGGCAAACGCCAGGTGGTGCTTGACCTGAAATCAGACGGGGGACTTCGGGCGGCACATGCGCTTATTGCACGTTCGGATGTGCTGATCGAAGGCTTCCGCCCCGGCGTGATGGAACGGCTGGGACTGGGCCCGGAGGCCTGCCCTGACACTCTGATCTATGCGCGGATGACAGGCTGGGGGCAGACCGGCGACCGGGCGCTGACGGCCGGCCACGATATCAACTATCTGGCGATGACGGGCGCGCTGCACGCAATCGGCCCGGCGGACCAGCCGCCGGTCGTGCCGCTGAACCTGGTTGCCGATTTCGGTGGCGGCACGATGTTTCTGCTCTTTGGCATTCTTTCTGCGGTGATCGAACGGGGTGTCTCTGGCAGGGGTCAGGTTGTCGATGCGGCAATGATCGACGGTGTGCCGGCGATGATGGGCCTTATCCATGGCTGGCTGGCAAAAGGCGACTGGCAGGTGGCGCGCGAGGGAAATCTCCTGGACGGCGCCGCCCCCTTTTACCGGTGCTACGCGTGTTCAGATGGCAAATTCATCTCTGTGGGCGCGCTTGAGCCGCAGTTTTATGCAGAACTCTGCCGGATTGCCGGGCTTGATCCCGGACCGGATCAGAATGACCGTGCTTCATGGCCCGCACGTTCCGCGGCTTTTGCTGAAACCTTCCGCAGCCGCACACGAGACGAATGGGCCCAGCTTTTTGCCGGCTCTGATGCCTGCGTCGCACCGGTACTCGACTTCACCGAAGCCACTCTGCATCCCGACAACCGCGCGCGGGGTGTCTTCACCGACCCTGGCGGGATCGCCCAGGCCGCACCCGCTCCGCGGTTCAGCCGCTCTGTCGCGCGCACACCATCTGCGCCCCGCGCACCCGGGGCGGATACCGCATCGGTTCTGGCAGAGGCCGGGTTTGATGCCCAAACCGTCGCCGCCCTGACACAGCGCACAGACCATAAGGAGACCGATCAATGACACGCATCGCAGTTGTGACAGGGGCCGCCGGTGGGCTGGGACGCGCAATCACAAAACGGCTGCTGGCCGACGGGCTGATCGTGACCGGGCTGGACCTCGACGCAGAGGGGCTCAGTGAAATGGCGGCAGACGGATTTACCGGTATCACCACTGATCTGACGGATCCTGCCGCCATCAGTGCCGCTTTTGAGACCGTTGCTGAGGAACAAGGCGGGGTGGATGTGCTGGTCAACAACGCCGGCACCTGTTTCATGTCGGATTTCCCGGACATTCCCGCAACAGAACTCGACAAACAGATGGCAGTGAATTTCTCGGGCGCTTTTCATTGTTGTCAGTCTGCGATCCGGCTGATGTCGGGGCGCAAAGGTGTGCGCAAGATCGTGAATATCTCCTCCAACGGCGCCTATAATTTCGACGTCTTCGACCCGCCTCACTACCGGGCGTCCAAGGCGGCGCTGGACACGCTGACCAAAGATCTGGCCCGCCGCTATGCGCGGGATAAAATCGCGGTGAACTCCATCGCACCGGCCATGACGGAAACACCTCTTTTCCGGGTGCTGAGTGAGGAAGTGCTGGAGAAAGCCATCGCCGAGATGCCGCACGGACGGGCCATGCGCCCGGATGAGGTTGCGGACTGGGTCGGTTTTCTGGTCTCGCCGGCCGGTGATATTTCCAGCGGCAATGTAATTATTCTCAACCAGGGGCGTGACGTTCGCTAGGTGTACCAGTGCGGCGCTTTGCGCAGCTCCGGCCACTGTTCGGGACTGTGCCCGAAAATCACCATCGCCCGGCGTTCCGACGCCAACGCCATCAGCCGCGCGCCATGGTGCAATGCCTGCGCCTCGTCCCAGGATCCCTCGAATTTTTCGTCAATTTCAGCGGCGCGGCTGATCGCGTCCGAGGTCAGCAGGACTTCACCCGTTTCCGGCAGCGACAGCATAAAGGCAAGCTGGCCCTGTGAATGTCCCGGTGTGAGCAGAACTTCGAACCCGGGTCCTGCCATCATGTCGCCTGACACCAGCCGGTATTCTGCGTCGGGCCATTCCATCGCCTGCTTTCCTGACCAGTAAAGCGGCCGGGGCAGGGCACGCTCAGCAGCCGCGATCAGGATCGGCACCCCCGGAAAGCTGTCCATGAACCCCACGTGATCGATATGAGTATGGCTCTGGATCATCAGATCCACATCACCAGGGCTCAGGCCAAGCAGCGCCAGTTGTGCCGGTGCCAGGTTCTCCGGCGCAAGCGACAGGACCTTTCCGAAACTGCCGAGGTCGTCTTCCTTCGTGGCGGCCTCCGCATCTTCGGCGTATTTCGCAGGGAATCCTGTATCTATCAGAACAATCTCACTTGCTGTGGTCTCAATAACATAGCCACAGATCCCGATGATGCGCCCGTTGGCATGCACCTGAAAGAGGCCGTAATCCAGTATCGCCAGTCGCTTTGGCATGCCTTTCAGAAGGGTTTCCATCTTGATCCCCGAGCCCGTTCCGTGTTGCCTGACGAGCAAAGGGGCGCACCGGATGAAAGTCAAGATTCACACGCTGTTTCAGTATCTGCTGGAAACCACCGGCGCGGACCCGCAGGCGATTGTCGGCTTCTCCCTGTCGGAATCGCCGCGTCTGGGAGATTTTCTGGGCGAGCTCGACCCGGCATTGCCGCTCGACTGGAACAACCGCGACTTTCGTGGGCTGCCGGAGCTGCGTGACCATGTGCTGGCCCAGGCCGGACTGACAGGTGTCTGCACGCGCGAGGATGTGCTGATCACCGCCGGTGCGGCAGAGGCTAATTATCTTGCGATCATGCAGTTGCTGGAACCCGGCGATGAGATTGTCATTGAAACGCCCGGATGGCCTCAGGCCGAGGTGCTGGCCAAAGCTGTGGGTGCAAAAATCGCCAGGGTCACCCGGCGCGAGGATGACGACTGGCAACTGCCCGTTGCGGCCCTTGAAGACGCGGTCACCCCGGCCACAAAACTTATCTTTCTCAGCAATCCCAATAACCCCACGGGCCAGGTGCTGAGCGAGCGCGACTTAAAACAGATCGTGCGGATCGCCGACCGGGTGGGGGCCTGGCTTCTGGTGGATGAGGTCTACGCCGGGCTGGAATGGGAAGGACCACGCGCGCCGTCGGTGGCCGGACTTTACCAGCGCGGGATCACAACGGGCTCCGTTTCAAAGGCGCTGGGGCTGCAGGGTTTGCGTACCGGCTGGCTCATTTCGCAGGACGCAGATCTGATAATGGATGCCGTGATCCTGCGCGAAAACGCCTCCGAGATCATGAACATTATGGGCGAAACCATCGCGGAAATCGCCCTCCGCCCGGTCCGTTTTGCCACCGCGATGAAGAATGCGCGGGCTGCCGGCGCCGCCAATCTGAAACGGATGAATGCATGGGTTGATGCTACGCCGGGGCTGACCTGGGTGCCACCCCGGGCCGGCCTGATCGGTATTGGAAAGCTGCCCGCAGGCATCGACAGCGATGCCTTTGCGCGGCGTCTTTTGCAGGAGCCGTACCGCACATTCGTGCTGCCCGGCAGCGCTTATGACCAGCCGGGACATATCAGGCTGGGCGTGGGCGGTGGCGCCGGGGTCAACCTTGACGACGGTTTAACCCGCGTGGCGCAGGCACTGGCTGACTGGCCGGATTAACGCAGCCCGTTGCGCACCA
>NZ_JAHEHZ010000144.1 GCF_024639605.1 Roseobacter sp.
GCGACTGCCTCGGCGCGCTTATGCCCGGCCTTGAAGCCGGACTGATCCGCGAGCTTATTGTGACGGACGGTGGCTCCGACGACGATACTGTTGCCGTGGCCCGGGCCTGGGGTGCGGAAATTGTTTCCGGGCCGGCGTCGCGCGGCGGACAACTGGCGCGCGGATGTGATGCCGCGCAGGGAAGGTGGCTGATGGTGCTGCATGCCGACACAGTGCTGGAACCCGGATGGGTCGGGCCTGTTATTCGTCATATGAAAAAAGATGAGGCGGGCTGGTTCCGGCTTGCGTTCGGCACCCGTGGTCTTGCCGGGCGTATGGTCGCGGCATGGGCGAACCTGCGCAGTCGCTCTGGCCTGCCCTATGGCGATCAGGGATTGCTTGTGCCGGCCGCCCTCTATCGCAGTGTGGGGGGGTATCCTGATCAGCCATTGATGGAGGATGTTGCCCTGGCGCGGGCGCTTTCAGGGCGTCTGACGATGATTGATGCTGTCGCGCAGACCTCACCGGCACGCTACCTGCAACAGGGCTGGCTCCGACGTGGTGCACGCAACCTGTGGACACTCACCCGTTATTTTTGCGGTGTGTCGCCGGCGCGGCTCGCCGAAAGCTACCGGCGTTAGCGGAAGATAATCGAGCTTAGTTTGTGCAGAATCCCCGACGTGGCGGGCACTGCCGGATCATGGCGGGCGGCAGGGCCTCTCGCGCGGTTGTCGGTCACGGTCTTACCGTCCTGAAACTGCAGACGGTAGAGATCGGCGTAAATGCCGCCGCGCTCCAGCAGTTCGTCATGCGCGCCCTCGTCCACCACCCGCCCCCGGTCCATCACAACAATCTTGTCGGCGCCACGCACCGTTGAGAGCCGGTGCGCGATGACCAGTGTCGTGCGCCCCTCGGCAAGGGTATCGAGTGCTTCCTGAACCACCTTTTCGGACTGGGCATCCAGTGCGGAGGTCGCTTCATCCAGCAGCAGAACCGGGGTGTCGCGCAGCAGCGCGCGGGCGATCACCACCCGCTGACGCTGGCCTCCGGAGAGGGCAGAGCCGCGCGGGCCCACCCGCGTGTCCAGCCCGGCCGGCAGTTTGGCCAGAAAGCTGGTGACATGTGCGGCATCAAGCACGGGCACAAGGTCTTCATCCGAGACATCCTCACGCCCCATCAGGATATTTTCGCGCAGGGTCTCGTCAAAGAGCAACGCTTCCTGGGTCACAACGGAGTACAGCCCGCGCAGATCGGCGAGCGAAACCGCGTCGGTTGCGACGCCACCAATCAGGATTTTCCCGTCATCGGGGTCTACCAGTCGGGTCAGCAGGTTGAATATTGTCGATTTTCCGGCCCCTGAAGCCCCGACAAGCGCCGTGGTTTGCCCCGCCTCTGCGATCAGGTTCAGATTTTCCAGAATGCGGGCCTCGCCATAGCTGAGCGATACGTCTTCAAGGCGGATATCCGGCGTGCCGGTCGGGGCCGCAGCCGGGGAAACAGGGGAGGTCAGCCGGATAGGCGCATCCATCAGCTCCTTGATCCGTTCAATGGATGCGGCAGCCGTCTGCCACAACCCGCTGATCGCGCCCAGACGCCGCATCGGATCGAAGGCAAACCCCATGGCGGTGAAAAAGCTCATGAACTGGCCAATGGTTTTTTCGCCTGCGATAATCTCCGAGCCGCCATAGATGATCACCGCCAGAAAGCCGAAGCCCGAAATGATATCGATCATCGCGGGAATTGCAGCGGATCCAAAGATCGTGCGGACCTGGGTGCGCACATACTGGTCGGTCAGGTTGCGGTACTGGCGGGCCTGGTATTCTTCGGCACCGTTAAGCTTGATCTGAACGATGCCGTGGAAAATCTCATCCAGCCTGTTGGACAGCGACGCGCCCAGATCGCGGGCCTCACGGGCGCGTTTGCGCACGAAGCGCTGCGCCAGGGCCGCGGGCATCACCAGCACCGGGATGCCGATACAGGCCAGCAGCGCCCAGACAGGGTCCACACTGATCGCCACGCCGAGCAGCACAAACAAACCGATAAAATCACGCCCGGCGCCGGTGACGATAGCGCGCCACACGTCATTCACGGCGTTCACGTCGGATTGCACACGCTGGATCAGGAACCCGGGCGGATGGGACTGATGAAAGGTGCCGTCCTGCTGCATCATCCGGCCCAGCAGGTCATTGCGCAGGCTTGCCGCGGATTTCTCCGCGATGCGGGTCAGCAGTACTTTTTGCATGACGCCGGACACCGCACGCATCAGAAAAATGCCGATGAGCACCGCGCCGACCACCGCCAGCATCGAGCTCTGACCGGCAACAAAGACCTGATCGAACATCGGCTGCATCAGCCAGGCGAGTGCGCCCAGCATCGATCCTTCGATGATCATAAAGAAAACCGCGACGGCAAGCGTGCCCAGGTGGCGGTTCAGATACCCGCGCCACAACCATTTCATCAGATGGGCAGAAGCTTGATCGTTCTCGCGCATTTAAGGCCTTTTTGCTGCGCCGGACCGCCGTGCCTGTCCGGTGAACTCCGGGTGTAGGCCTCTCACAGGGCCAAAGCAAGGCAGGTGGCGATTGACGCGGATACCCCGGGGGCTAGTGTTGCGCCAAAACAAAAGGATGAATTTCATGGCCGGCAAACCAAACCCCGCCGCGGGACGCGGTTATCTCGCGATTCCCGGGCCTTCGGTGATCCCTGAGGCCGTGCTGAATGCCATGCACAGGCCTGCGCCCAATATCTATGCGGGGGAATTGCCCGATATGATGCCGGGGATCATGGCGGATCTCAAAAAGGTCGCGCGCACCGGGCATGATGTGGCCATCTATATCGGGAACGGGCATGCTGCCTGGGAGGCCGCACTGGCCAATGTGATCGAACCGGGTGATCAGGTCCTGGTGCCGCGCACGGGACACTTCTCCTGGGGCTGGGGCGATACGGCTGAGGGTCTCGGCGGCGACGTGGTCAACGTGGATACACCGCTGGGCCAGCCGATGGATATGGCGCGGATCACCGAGGCGCTGGCGGACGACAGCGCGCACCGGATCAAAGCCGTGCTGGCGGTGCATGTGGATACCTCGACTTCGCTGCGCAACGACATTGCAGCCCTCAGGGCGGCAATGGATGCCTCCGGTCATCCCGCGCTTCTGATGGTGGACTGTATCGCCTCGCTCGCCTGCGATGTCTTTGAGATGGACGACTGGGGTGTTGATGTGATGGTCACCGGCTGCCAGAAGGGCCTGATGGTGCCCCCGGGCATGAGCTTTGTCTTCTTCAATGACAAAGCGGCTGCCGTGCGCGCAAAGATGACCCTGGTGAGCCGCTACTGGGACTGGACGCCGCGTGCCAACCCGGGGATGTTCATGCAGTACTGGCACGGCACGGCGCCCACGCATCACGTCTATGGCCTGCGCACAGCTCTCGACATGATACAGGCCGAAGGCATCGAAAACATCTGGGCGCGTCATGAGCTTTTTGCCCGCGCGATCTGGGCCGCCTGCAATGCCTGGGGGCAGCTTGGCAATCTGCGTATGACTGTCCGTGACCCGGCCTGCCGCAGCCATGCTGTCACCGGGTTGCAGCTGGAAAGCCCGCAGGCGACAGCATTGCGCGAGTGGACCGAAGCGCATCTGGGCCTGACGCTGGGCATCGGCCTTGGCATGGCGCCTGCGGGTGATCCGGCGTGGCACGGATATTTCCGTCTGGGGCATATGGGCCACGTCAACGGTCACATGATCATGGGTCTGCTCGGGGGAATTCAGTCAGGCATGACGGCACTTGGTCTTGAGCACGGCAGTGGCGCGCTGGATGCCGCATCCGAAATCATTGCAGGAAGCTGATCAGCCGGCCGTTTTGCCTGCGTATAGCTGATCGGCCTTGCGGCGCCTGACCGCAACCCAGTTGAGCCAGTGATTGACGACGAGGCAGATAAAAACTGCCGCGACGAGGCCGTAGATCGCGAACAGAAACAGCAGCACCCAGCCCAGGTTCACGCCGAACATCACGATGCAGGCATTGGTAAAGTCCGGTGCACGACCCAGTTTGTGATTTTCCATCGTTGCCTCACAGGTTGGCTCACGATGAAAACTATAGCCCTGCGCGGCGATCCGTCAGCAGTTTTTTGCGGTTTTTACCGCGTCCGGCAGGACTTCTGCCAGAATTTCCAGCTGAGCAGGGGTCCCGCAACTGATCCGGATGCAGCGGTTTTGCGGTGCCACAAAGGGCATGCGTACAAATACGCCGCGCGCATCCAGCTCTGTCAGCACGCGTTTTGCAAAATCTGCGTCTCTGCCACAGTCGATCGTCACAAAGTTAGCAGCCGAGGCCAGCGGTCGGAGGCCACAAGCACCAGCGATCTCGGAAATCTGCAATCGCGCAGAGACGATGCGCGCCAGCACCGACCGCAGCCAGACATCGTCCTGAAGCGCGGCGAGTGCACCCGCCTGGGCTGCCCGGTTCATCCCGAAGTGGTTGCGTACTTTGTTGAAGGCCGCAATCAGACCGGGCGCGCCGATGGCATAGCCCACACGCGCACCGGCCAGACCGTAAGCTTTGGAGAAGGTGCGCAGGCGAATGAGGCGCGGGTCATCCCAGGGCAAGGGCACCTGTGCGCACGCGGGCGCGCATTCGATATAAGCCTCGTCGAGGATCAGAAGTGTACCCGCCGGCAGATCATCCATCGCCGCCGCAATCTGATCGCCGGTGTGAAAGCTGCCCATCGGATTGTCGGGGTTCGACAGATAGACCAGTTTGGCATCGGTTTCCGCAGCCTTTGTAAAAAGGCCTCTGAGGTCTTCATAATCACCGTCGAAGGGTACTTTGTGCAGCACCCCGCCAAAGCCTGCCACATGATAGTTAAACGTGGGATAAGCGCCGTCTGACGTTACCACCGCATCCCCCGGCGCCACCATCAGCCGGGCAAGACAGCCGAGCAGCCCGTCAATGCCTTCGCCAACCATGATTGTCCCGGCGGGTGTCCCGAGGTGGCGGGCGAGCGCCTCGCGCAGATCATAGCTTTCCGGATCGCCGTACATCCACAGAGGCGTTTCTGCCATTGCACGCACCGCTTCCGGCGAGGGGCCGAACACGTTCTCATTTGCGCCGAGCCTTGCGCGGAATCCCTTCCCCTTCTGGCGTTCCCGTGTTTCGGGGCCGACGAAAGGCACGGTGTCAGGCAGAGAGGCGGCCAGCGGGGTCAGTCGGAAATGCGTCATGGCGCCACTTAAGTGCACTCGGGTCACGGGGGCAAGGGCAGGGGTGCCGTCACGTTTTACTGGCCCCCGATACCCATTTGCGCTTCTGTGACTGCACCATAACAAGGGAGACTGCCCATGGCGCGCGTCGAGGTTCTGACCGAAGATCACATTGCCCGTGTCACGCTGACCCGTCCGGACAAGAAAAACGCCATGGATCAGGAGATGATCGATTCGTTGATTGCCGCAGCCGGGCAGATCGCGGCATCTGAGGCGCGTGTTGTGGTGCTGAGCGGGCAGGGCAGTGCCTTTTGCGCCGGCATCGATCTGGCTGGCCTTGGTGCGATGATCGGGCAGGACATGAGGGCGCTGATCATACCCCGCACCCATGGCGGGGGTGCGACGAACCAGTGGCAGGAGGTTGCGATGGCCTGGCGCCGGCTCCCGGTGCCGGTGATCGCTGCTCTGCACGGGCAGGTTTTTGGTGCGGGTATGCAGCTCGCTCTTGGTGCGGACATTCGTATCGCGGCACCTGACACTGTGCTGGCGGTGATGGAGATGAAATGGGGCATCGTGCCGGACATGGGCGGCATGGTGTTGCTGCCGCGTCTTGTGCGCTCTGACGTGATGCGGCGGCTGGTATACACAGCCGCGCCGGTCCGTGCGGAACAGGCGGAGCGCTGGGGGCTGGTGACGGAGACTGCGTCGGACCCGTTTGCAGCCGCCATGGCATTAGCTACTGAAATTACAGGGAAAAGCCCGAAGGCGATCCGGGCGGCCAAAGCGCTCATGGAAACCGCTGAAACGGCCGCAGCGCAGGATGTACTGATGGCTGAGGCGGAGGCTCAGGCCGGCCTGCTGGGTACACCTGAGCAGATGGAAGTGGTGGCCGCGCAGTTCGGCAAGCGGGCGCCGGTTTTCAAGTGAGCCAACGCGGAACCTGACCGGCAGGCGTCGCGCGGGCCGCAGGCATCCGGCGCGTGCTCAGCCCAGTTCGGCCAGCCGCGCGAGCGCTTCTTTCAGCTGAGTTTCTTCCTCTTCGCGCAGCGCCAGATTTGCCCGGGTTTCCTCGACCACTTCTTCCGGGGCGGAGGCTGCGAATTTCGGGTTGTTCAACCGACCGCGCAGACCGCCGAGCTCTTTGTTGAGTTTGCCCAGGGATTTTTCGAGTCGCGCCTTTTCCTCTGCGATATCAATAATATCTGCGAGCGGTAGCCCGAAGGAAGCGCCCGGCACCGCAAGCGATACGGTCCCTTTGGGGAAACTGTCTGCGCGGCTCAGATCGTCAACCCGGGCGAGCCGTTTGATCATCACCTCATTGCGCGCCCAGGCGGTCTCTCCCGCAGCGTCGATTTCGGTGACGACAAGCGGCACATAAAGCCCCGCGGGCACATGCATCTGCGCGCGCGCAGAGCGGATCGCTTCGATCAGGCTGATCACCCAGGTGAGTTCCCGGTCAGCGTCCACATCCACCAGATCCGTGGCCTTGTATTCAGGCCAGTCAGCGTGCACCAGCATCTTGTCGCGGGTGCCCGTGGCGGCCCAGAGTTCTTCAGTGATGAAGGGCATCACAGGGTGCAGCAGGATCATGCACTGATCCAGCACCCAAGCCATCGTTTCGCGGGTCTCTTGCGCGAATTCGGCGTTGGCCTCGTCCTGCAGCAGCGGTTTGCTGAGTTCCACATACCAGTCGCAGACCTTGCCCCAGACAAAGGCATAGGCCGCATTTGCCGCGTCATTGAACCTGTAGTTACCGAGCGCCGCGTCGATCTCTTCGCGGACGCGCGCGGTCTCGCCGATGATCCATTTATTGACCGGCTGCGTGGGCTGCGATGGTGCGGCGCTGACCCCATCGGCTCCGGCCCGGGCCTCAAATACGCCGTTCATCTCCGCAAACCGGCAGGCGTTCCAGAGTTTGGTGCCGAAATTGCGATAGCCCGCGATGCGCTGGGTCGAGAGCTTCAGGTCGCGTCCCATCGCGGCCATCGCCGTCAGCGTGAAGCGCACCGCATCGGCACCATATTCGTCGATCATATCGAGCGGGTCGATGACATTGCCAAGCGACTTGGACATCTTCTTGCCCTTCTCATCACGGACGAGGGCGTGCACGTACACAGTGTCAAAGGGTTTCTGCCCGACCACGGCGTACTGCATCATCATCATCCGGGCGACCCAGAAAAAGATGATGTCAAAGCCGGTGATCAGCACCGAGGTGGGGAAGTATTTCTGCAGCGCCTCATTGCCTGCGTCCTGCTCCGCGTCGCCGGTCCAGCCCAGCGTGCCGATGGGCCAGAGGCCGGAAGAGAACCAGGTGTCGAGGACGTCGGGGTCGCGACCAATGGTCACTTCGGCCGGTCCGCCCGTTGGTCCTGAAATGTGGGCAACGCCATCATTGGACGCAAAGATCCGGGTGCCTTCGCCGTAAATGACTTTGGCTTTCGCAAGCGCCTCAGCTTCATTTGTCGCGCAGATTTCAATCGGTTTCGCCAACGGCTCTGCGCTAGGGTCTTTTTCGAATGCGGCTACATCCTCAGAAGCAGGACCAAACCACACCGGGATCTGATGCCCCCACCAGAGCTGGCGGGATATGCACCAGGGCTCGATGTTTTCCAGCCAGTTGAAATAGACCTTCTTGTCCTGTTCGGGCAGAATTTCGGTCTCGCCATTTCGCACCGCGTCGATCGCCGGCTGTACAATCTGCGCCGTATCAACAAACCACTGATCTGTCAGCATCGGCTCGATCACGACCTTGGACCGATCGCCAAAGGGCTGCATGATCTTTTTGGCCTCGACGAGGGGGACAAGCGCGCTGCTTTCCTGACCGTCCTCTTCGTCAATAACGGGCACGCGGTGCATGACCGCCAGACCCTCGGCTGTGATCTGTTGCACGACCTTTTTGCGCGCCTCGAACCGATCCAGTCCGCGCAGGTCTTCGGGCACCAGATTGACCTGGCTCACATCGGGCGCGGGCTGTTCTGAAGGTGACTGAAAGCGACCTTCGGTCTGGTCGTGCATCTCGACCCAGAGCGTGGCGATCCGGCCCGCCTCAGTCGCGGCCTCCTCATAGGTCATACCGTCCTCGCGCATGCGCCCTTTCGTGTCGAGCAGCGCATAGAGCGGGATGTTGTTGCGCATTGCCACGGCATAATCGTTAAAATCATGCGCGCCGGTAATTTTTACAGCACCAGAGCCGAAAGCGGGGTCCGGATACTCGTCTGTGATGATCGGAATGAGGCGGCGGTGCTCTTTCGGACCCACGGGGATTTCACATAGTTTTCCGATGATTGGCGCATAACGTTCATCTGTCGGATGAACCGCGACCGCCCCGTCACCCAGCATGGTTTCGGGCCGCGTGGTGGCAATAGAGATATAGTCACGGGTCTCGCGCAGGGTCTCGTTGCCGTCCTCATCCTTCTCGACGTATTCATAGGTGGCACCGCCCGCGAGCGGGTATTTAAAGTGCCACATAAAGCCGTCGGTTTCGATGTTCTCGACCTCAAGATCGGAGATCGCCGTCTCGAACTGCGGGTCCCAGTTCACGAGGCGCTTGCCGCGGTAAATCAGGCCCT
>NZ_JAHEHZ010000145.1 GCF_024639605.1 Roseobacter sp.
GCCTTGCCAAGCGCCGGTGATAAGAGTATCCGGGCGCACAGGGTCGGGCTGTAGCGCAGCCTGGTAGCGCACCTGCTTCGGGAGCAGGGGGTCGGAGGTTCGAATCCTCTCAGCCCGACCAGTTTTCCGGCACCTCAGGTATTGTGCCTTCAGCGTAGTCTCAGCCCGAACTTTCGCTTACGGTGCATCAGCGGCACGCTGTAACCGGTGGAATTTGCGTTGCTCCCGGAGGCAAATCCGTTGTGGAACGGCCCGCCGTATAATTTGCCGTGTCCGGAAATCTGCGGCAGCGTCGATGGTTTACGAGGATGTGCACCGTCCTCGTGAATGATGTCCCGGGCTATGCGGCCAAAGTGCGAATTACGTCGGAACTTACGATATACGCGGTTTTTGTACCCGTCCTGCCGGTATTTGTGATGTCGATACCCCGGGTGGCGTCCATAGCCATGCCCGTATCCTGTTGATGGGTTCACCGAGATGACGACGCTGCCCCCGCCAAGCACGACTTTGCCGCTGACATGGATATCAGATGCCGCAGCAAACCCCGGCGCGAGACATCCCGCAACCATCAGCAGGCATATTCTGACAGTTCCCCGCATGTCACACTCCCATTCACCGGTACCTTTACAGTCTTTTAATATAACAGAATTGCCGGCTCAGGCAAAACGCCCGCCTTCACAGCTGCGCGATGGCGCGTGTTCCGGTAAGCGCGACCAGGGGCGGCAAAGATGGTGATCCCGGCAGGATTCGAACCTGCAACCTGCCCCTTAGGAGGGGGCTGCTCTATCCGGTTGAGCCACGGGACCGCCGCCGACAGCTTTAGACCAGTACGGCACACTTGTCATCGCCCGATCATGTTTGCGCGGGCTAGTGCTTGAACGTTGCGAACAGGGTGCGCTAACATCGCTCAACAGTACAGGAAGTTCATGTGACAAGACCAAAACAGCGGCCCCTCACCCTGCGAGACGTATCAGAAGCCTGCGGGGTGTCCGAAATGACGGTCAGCCGTGTGCTGCGCAATCGCGGCGACGTGTCGGTCGCGACCCGCGATAAAGTCCTTCAGGCCGCGAAATCGCTGGGATATGTGCCCAACCAGATCGCCGGGTCGCTGGCCTCACAGCGGGTCAATCTGGTGGCGGTCGTCATTCCGTCACTGTCAAATATGGTCTTTCCCGAAGTTCTCACCGGCATCAACGAAGTATTTGAGGAAACCCCGTTGCAGCCGGTCGTGGGCGTGACTGATTATATGCCCGAAAAAGAAGAACGCGTGCTCTATGAGATGCTGTCCTGGCGGCCTTCGGGAGTGATCATCGCCGGACTGGAGCATTCTGACGCCACCCGCGCGATGCTCAAAAACGCAGCGATTCCGGTGGTCGAGATCATGGACACGGACGGCACACCCGTCGATGCGGTGGTGGGGATTTCGCACCGGCGTGCGGGCCGGCAGATGGCAGCGGCGATCCTGAAACAAGGCTATCGGCACATCGGCTTTATGGGCACCAAGATGCCGCTTGATCACCGTGCGCGCAAACGGTTTGAAGGCTTTACAGAAGCCCTTGCCAAGGCCGGCGTGGAGATTGAGGACCGTGAATTTTATTCCGGAGGCTCGGCGCTTGCCAAGGGCCGCGAGATGACGGCTGCGATGCTGAAGCGCTCGCCCGATCTCGATTTTCTTTATTATTCCAACGATATGATAGGGGCGGGCGGTTTGCTGCATCTGCTCGATCAGGGTATCGACGTGCCTGGTCAGATCGGGCTTGCCGGGTTTAACGGCGTGGAGCTTTTGGACGGGCTGCCCCGCCAGCTTGCAACGATGGATGCCTGCCGCAAGGAGATCGGGACCCTCGCCGCGAAGATCATTCTTGAGCGCGCGGCCCTGCCTGAAGATGCAGAACCCGACAGCTCCGGGCAGATCACGCTGAAGCCAAAAATCACCTTCGGAGACACGCTGCGCCGTTACCGGCGCGGATGAACACACTCACTCTGACGAACGCGCAGGCGCGGCGTCTTTTTCTCGACCGCCACGCGCTCAGTGAGGCGCCACAGGGTGCCGCGCACGGGACAGAGCTGTTGTCGATGATAGAGCGACTGGGGTTTGTGCAGCTCGACAGCATCAACACGGTCGCCCGCGCGCACGACCTGATCCTCTTTGCGCGGCGTCCCCGTTACCGGCCCAAAGCGCTGAAAAACCTCTACGAAAAAGACCGCGCGCTTTTCGAGCACTGGACCCATGACGCTGCCGTCATCCCGGTGCGGTATTACCGCTGGTGGCAGCTGCGCCGCGAGCGCGATGCAGAAAAGCTGCGGCGGCAGTGGCGTGACTGGCGGCGCGACGGGTTTGAAGATCAGTTTCAGGTGGTGCTGGATCAGATCCGCGAGAACGGCCCCGTCAGCACCTCGGATGTGGGCGCGGGTGAAAAGCGCGGATCGGGCGGTTGGTGGGACTGGCATCCGTCGAAGACGGCGCTGGAGTATCTCTGGCGCAGCGGCGCGCTCTGCGTGGTGGGGCGCGAAGGGTTTCGCAAACGCTATGATCTGACCGAACGGGTGATCGACGAAGCGCTCTGCACGCCGCTGACCACACCGGAGGAAACCACAGAGGTGATCAGCTGGTGTTGTGCCGGGGCGCTCGACCGGCTCGGATTTGCCACACCGGGAGAGCTCGCGGCCTTCTGGGACCATGTGAGCATCAGTGAGGCCAAAGACTGGTGTGCCGCAGAACTGGCAGCGGGCCGGTTGCAGCCTGTGCGGATAACCGGCGCTGATGGCATACCGCGCGACAGTTTTGCGAGACCCGGTGTCGGCACAGACCCCGCGCTTGAGATGGCGCCAACGCCGCGCCTGCGGGTGCTCAGCCCGTTCGATCCGGCACTGCGCGACCGCAAACGTGCTGAACGGCTTTTCGGCTTTGACTACCGCATCGAGATTTTTGTGCCCGAGGCAAAGCGCCGATACGGGTATTATGTATTTCCTCTGCTCGAAGGAGACCGGCTGGTCGGCCGGATCGACATGAAAGCGTTCCGCGACCGCGATGAACTGGTGGTCAGAGCGCTCTGGCCAGAGCCAAAGGTGCGCTGGGGCAAGGGCCGCCTCGCCGCCCTCGAAGCAGAGCTTGACCGGATCATCCGCCTAGCCGGGGTCAGCACCTGGCGGTTTGAAGACGGCTGGCTGCGCCGCTAAGGCGCCGGGAAAGCCGGTGGCAGCAGGCTGTCGTGAAACCACATCAGATAGGTGTATATCGAAAAGACCGGTCGCCCGGTGGCCCGGGCGATGTCCCTCGCGTAAGGCACCATGTTGGTGCACTCCAGAATGATCGCACCGGTCTGCGGCGCGTGCGCCACAAGGCGCCGCGCCGCGGCACAAAGATCACGCCGGGCGGCTTCGACATCCAGTACGGTCTGATTGCCCAGAATGCTGCGGGCAAAGCTCGTGTCCTCCACGCCCTCTATGACGCAGGTGTCGGGTGCACCTGCTACCGCGAGATGGCGGGGGCTCAGGCTGGCTGCGGAGATTGTGAGCACCCCGATGGTCTGATCCGGCGGCAGGGCAGCCTGCACCTGTGCTGCCTGCTCAAGTGCGGAGGCCGCGACAGGCACGCCCAGTTTCGCCGCCAGTCCGGGCCGGATCAGCGCCAGAAAGCCGCAGGTGGTGGCTATTCCGGTGCAGCCCGCGTCAATCAGCCCCCGCCCGGCTGTGATGAACTCCTGCACCAGTGGTTCGGGGTCTTCGCAGACCACGGCCTGCGGTGTTGCACCGGGCACCACGGCGTAGCGGACAGGGAAGGGCCATGTAACAGGGTTGCCCACATCGCCGGGTATGCGCGGAAATTGCGTGTCGAGCATCAGGATACCAAGGCGGGCGGCAGGACCGGTCATACCCGGTGATAGCCCCGGATCGCGTGCCCGATCAATAGGTGGTCGCCGCGCGCGCGGCCTGATCGTACTGGCCCGACATCAGCCGCAACAGCCCCGCAGCACGGCTGACCTGGTCAGGCTCAAGCCCCAGATCCGCCACCGCGCGCATCAGCAGACCTTCACGTATCTCGCGGTACCGCTCGCAGGTCTCAGCGCCTTTGTCGGTGGCGGCCACGGTTTTTTCTTTGCCCTGACGCCCGTCTTTTACAAGACCCGCTTTCTTGAGTTTGCGGATCGCGTAATTGACCGTGTGCGTATCCTCCACATTCAGCACCAGACAGATATCGGCCAGCTTTTTTGGCCGGTCGCGGTGATAAACCGAATGCAGCACCAGCACATCCAGCGCGCCAAGCTCAGGAAATCCCGCCATGGCAATCGCGCGTACCATCCAGCGCTCAAAGGCATGATTGGCGAGGATCAGCCCGTATTCCAGTTCAGAGACCTCCGCAAAGGAGCCGCTGGCCAGATGAGCGGATGATACGACGGGTCCGAGAAAGCTGTTTGTCATAGCATCAGACTGCCTGACGCTGACAATTTGTCAACAATTTGTTGACGTATTGTGAGAACTGGTCAGGATAACAGACAGGGAATCAGCCCCCGGGGGAAGTTACGTATGGTATTCGTTGCCGGCAGAGCCGCAAAATGACACAGCATGTGGCCGTCATCGGTGCCGGTATTGTCGGCGTGTCCACCGGCATCTGGCTGCGCCGTGCCGGTTTTGACGTGACGCTGATCGATCGCGCGGGTCCCGGCAAAGGCACGTCACACGGCAATGCCGGTATTCTGGCGGCCTGCGCCATGGTGCCCGTTACGTCGCCCGGCCTCATCCGCAAAGCGCCGGGGATGCTGGTCTCATCGGATTTTCCGCTGTTCTTACGCTGGACCTATCTGCCTAAACTGGCGCCCTGGCTTGTTAAATATCTCGCTAACGCCAATGATTCCGACACCCGTCGCATCGCTGCCGGGATCGCACCCATTGTGACCGACAGCGTGTCTCAGCACAAGGCGCTGACCGGTGACATCGGCCTCGGGCACTGGGTTACCGAGAGCGATTACTGCTTTGGCTATCGTGACCGGGCGGCTTTTGACGCGGAAAGCTATACCTGGGGCCTGCGCCGCGAGGCAGGCTTTGAGCCGGAGCTTATCGAGGGCGATGACGTTCGGGAGTACGAGCCGAACGTGAGCCAGCAGATCAGCTGTGTCGCGGTGGTGAGGGATCACGGGTTCATTCGCGACCCGGGTGGGTACGTCGGCGCACTTGCTGCGGCGTTTGAAGCTTCGGGCGGTAAAATTGTGATCGCTGATGTTAAGGACTTTGATCTCAGCGGTGGAAAAATCAGCGCCGTTGAAACCAGCGAAGGCCGCATCGGTTGTGATAAGGCAGTGCTCGCCACCGGCGTCTGGTCAAAACCGCTGATGCGTAAACTGGGGCTGAATGTGCCACTCGAATCCGAGCGCGGCTATCACATCGTTTTCGAGGCGGCTGAAAACGGCCCGACAAGGCCGATGATGATTGCCTCCGGCAAATTTGTCGCCACCCCCATGGCACAGGGTGTACGCTGCGCCGGTGTGGTGGAACTTGGCGGGCTCGGGGCCGGTCCGTCGAAGGCCCCGCTGAAAATGCTGCGCCGGCAGGCAAAAGCCGCGTTCCCGCGGATGACCGCCACGCAGGAAATCGAATGGCTGGGGCACAGGCCCGCCCCCAGCGACAGTCTGCCCCTGATCGGGCAGATCGGAAAAACAGGGGTCTGGACCGGCTTCGGACATCATCATATCGGCCTGACCGGTGGTCCGAAAACAGGCCGGCTGCTGGCCGGGCTGATATCCGGTCAACCAACAAACATGGACATGGCGCCCTATGCGCCCGAACGGTTCCGGAACTGAAACAAAGAAAAAACCAGCAAGGAGAACGATATGACACTGACAACAAAACTTATGGCAGGTGCGGCAACAGCAGCGCTGACCCTTGGCGCTGCTCTGCCGGCGGCCGCGGCTGAAAAATGGGATATGCCGATGGCCTATTCCGCATCGAATTTCCACTCCGAGAACGGTGTGGCCTTTGCCGAATGCGTGGGCGCAGGGACCAATGGCGAGATCACCATTGAAGTGCACCCGGGCGGCTCGCTCTTTGCCGGCGCGGACATCAAGCGCGCGATCCAGACCGGTCAGGTGCAGATCGGCGAGCGTCTGCTCTCGGGTCACCAGAACGAAAGCGCTGTCTTCGGATTTGACAGCGTGCCTTTCCTCGCTCCTTCGTTTGAGGACAGCGAAAAGCTCTATGACGCAGCCAAACCAAAGATCGAAGCACTGCTCGATGAGCAGAACCTTGAGCTGCTCTATGCCGTGCCATGGCCGCCCCAGGGTCTCTACTTCAAGAAAGAAGTGAACTCGGTGGCCGACATGGAGGGCGTGAAATTCCGCTCTTATAACAACACCACAAGCCGTCTGGCGGAACTGACGGGCATGCTGCCCGTCACGGTGGAAGCTGCTGAAATCAGCCAGGCTTTCGCGACCGGTGTGGCGGAGTCCATGGTGTCGTCAGGGGCCACGGGCTATGACCGCAAGGTCTGGGAAAGCCTCACGCATTTCTATGAGGTCGATGCCTGGCTGCCGCGCAACTATGTGATGGTCAATCAGGACGTCTGGGCCGATGTGTCCGACGCCAATAAGCAGGCCATCATGACCTGTGCGGCCGAGGCCGGGGCACGCGGTCTGGCAGCGTCCAAAGACTACACGCAGTTCACCATGGACGGCCTTGCCGAGGGTGGCATGACCGTGCAGCCCGCCGGCGACGCACTGATGGCTGAGCTGCGCGAGATCGGCGCCACCATGACCGCCGAGTGGCTTGAAGCGGCCGGCGACGAGGGCAAAGCCATCGTTGATGCTTTCAAAGCTCAGTAACTGAGACTGCCTGCCCCGCGACATCCCGCGGGGCAGGCTCTACCACCCCCCGAGACCACCGGAGACCGGCCATGACTGCCCTGCGCAAGACGCTCGACTTTCTCTATCTGGCAGCCGGTGTGCTGGCAGCGCTCTGCCTTATTGCGATCCTTCTGCTCATTGTGGCACAGATGGTCGCCCGCTGGACCGGTGAGATTTTTCCGGGCGCGCCGGATTATGCCGGATATGCCATGGCTGCGGCCAGTTTTCTCGCTTTTGCCAATGCACTCAACCATGGCGCGCATATCCGGGTTTCAATTCTGCTTAATGCCGTCCCCGCCGGGACAAGGCGGCTGCTTGAGATCTGGTGTTTCGGGCTGGCAGCGGCGATTGCATGGTACTTTACCTACTACGCTTACTGGTTCGTCTACTGGTCCTGGAAATTCAACGAGGTGAGCCAGGGGCAGGACGCCACCGCCCTGTGGATCCCGCAGTCGGTCATGGTCATTGGCGGCGGCCTGCTCGCGGTCGCGCTGACCGACAACCTGCTGCATGTCATCTTCAAAGGTGAGCACCGGATCGTCCGGGCCACCGTCGAAGACAGCTTTGAGGTTTGAGAAGATGACCGAGATATATGCAATCATCCTCTTTCTGATCGTCCTCTTTCTGCTTCTGGGTACCGGCGTCTGGGTCGGCCTTGCGCTGATGGGCGTGGCCTGGGTCGGGATGGAGCTTTTCACCACGCGGCCCGCCGGCGACACCATGATCACGACGATCTGGGCGTCATCCTCCAGCTGGACACTCACCGCCCTGCCGCTCTTTATCTGGATGGGAGAGATTCTCTATCGCACCCGATTGTCCGAGGATATGTTCAGAGGCCTCTCGCCCTGGCTGGCAAAGATGCCCGGCGGACTGGTGCATACCAATATCGTCTCCTGCACAATCTTTGCCGCTGTCTCCGGCTCGTCAGCCGCCACGCTGACCACCGTGGGCAAAATGGCCATCCCGGAACTCAGGGCCCGCAAATACCCCGAAAAAATGGTGATCGGAACGCTTGCGGGGGCTGCGACCCTCGGACTGATGATCCCGCCTTCCATTGCGCTCATCGTCTATGGCGTCACGGTCAACGAGAGCATCACCAAGCTATTTTTCGCGGGTGTTTTTCCAGGGCTCATTCTGGCGTCGATGTTCATGGCATATGTGGCAATCGTTTCAAAGACATCGTCGGGCTGGAACCCGGATATGGAAACCGGCATGAGCTTTTCCGAAAAGCTGCGCAATTCACGCTTCCTGCTGCCGGTGCTGATCCTGATCACGGTGGTGATCGGGTCGATGTACGGCGGCTATGCCACCGCAACAGAGGCTGCGGCCATCGGTGTGCTGGGTGCGCTGGCGCTTGCGGCGGCCCAGGGCTCGCTGACGGTGGGCTCGTTCCGCGAAAGCCTGATGGGGGCAATGCGCACCTCTGCGATGATCGCGCTCATTCTGGCGGGGGCTGCATTTCTGAAACTGTCGATGGGGTTTACCGGCCTGCCGCGCGCACTTGCTGACGGCATCGCCGCGATGGAACTCGGGCGGTTTGAGCTTCTGATGGCACTGCTGGTTTTCTATATCGTGCTGGGCATGTTTCTCGACGGAATTTCTGCAGTGGTGCTGACCATGGCGATCGTCGAGCCGATGGTGCGCGAGGCCGGCATCGATCTGATCTGGTTCGGGATCTTTGTGGTGGTGGTCGTGGAAATGGCGCAGATCACACCGCCCATTGGTTTTAATCTTTTCGTGCTGCAGGGAATGACCGATCATGAGATGGGATACATCACCAAAGCGGCCCTGCCGATGTTTCTGATCATGGTGCTGATGGTTTTTATCCTGATCTGGTTCCCTGAAATCGCAACCTGGCTGCCGGATAATCTGCGGCAG
>NZ_JAHEHZ010000146.1 GCF_024639605.1 Roseobacter sp.
CCGGCGGGGTGTAATCAGCGTTGACCGTCGCGGTCACCGTCATCGACGCGCCGGGGATAAGGGTAGAGATATTCAGATCCGGCAGACGCAGGGTCACGAGAAATGTCTGTCCGATGGCTTCGGTCTGGGCTTCAAATTCGATCAGTTCCAGCGGGACAGGGTCTTTGCGCTGCGCAACCTCACCGGTGAAGGTAATGGCCTCAGGCGGGATGCCGGACTGAAACAGCCGCTCGGGCACATCGATCTGAACCCGGATTTCCGACATGTCATGCAGCCGCAGGATAGGCTGACCGGGTTCGACATTTGAAAAGTTAGCCGCCAGCCGCGCAGCCACGAGAGCATCGAAGGGCGTGCGCAGAACAGAATCCTCTAATGCGTCGCGCGCATCGCTCAGAGCAACTTCGGCAAGCTCACGCGCGGTCTGCGCATCTTCTGCGCGCACAGCAGAGGCCACATTCGAAGCCGCAAGGCGGCTTGCGCGGTCCTGATCGCGTTTCGCCTGCCGCAGGTTCAGTTCCGCCCGCGCGACTGCACGCTCAAATGTATCTGTTTCAAGCTCGGCAACCACGGCGCCCACGGGATAGCTTTCACCTTCCACGACCGGCACCTGCACCAGCCTGCCGCCGACCTCGAAGCTGAGATCCACCGTTTCACGCGCAGCGATCCTGCCAAAGAAGCGGCGCACGAAACCGGTATTTGCGTCATCAGGCGCAATCAGTTTAACCGAAGGCACCGGCACCGGCTGGCCGGACGGCCCGAGTTCTGCGGTGTCGCCTGACTGAGCCGGAGCGACACCTGCGCTGAAGAGAAAGCCAAGAAAAAGTGTTACTGCTGCAACGCGGGACAGGCGCATTCATCGCACTCCGGTAATAAACTGAACTGAACTGTTCAGTTACCGTATCTAACCTGACGGATGCGGATGGCAAGACATTCGCGGTATGTCTCAGATTAATTGAGCACCTGCTGCCGGAAACCGGCAGCAGGTGTTCAGGTGCCGGCCAGCAGTTCCAGCCAGAGCCAGACCGAGAGGATCGACGAACCGGTTGCGATCAGCACGGAAGAGGCGGCGACCCGTTTGGCCCGACCGTACATATTGGCAAAGATATAGGCGTTAAAGCCCGGCGCCATCGCGGCCGTCAGAACACCGGACCGGAAGAATTCGCCCTCTACACCGGAGGCTTTGCCAAAGATCCACATCAGGGCCGGGTGCACGATCAGCGTTATGGCACAGACCATCGCGATCGCGCGCAGGTCGCCTTCTGGGCGGTACTGAAACAGCACACCGCCCAGGGCAAAAAGAGCCGCCGGAAGGGCCGCACGGGCGATCAGGCTCAACGCGTCATCCACCACGCCTGGCAGGCCCGCTCCGGAGAGGTTCACCATGAAACCTGCGCCGATGGACAACACCAGCGCATTGCGGAACATCGCGCGGGTGACCGAGCGGATCATTACCACCGGCGACTGCCCGCGGTTGCGGGTGATCTCCATCGCCGTGATGCCAATCCCGTAGCAAAAGGGCGAATGCAGCGCGACAATGGCAAAGTTGCCGGTCATCGCATCTGCCCCGTAGGCGCGCTCGGTGATCGGCAGGCCGAGCAGCACCGAATTGGAGAAAAGACAGCAAAAGCCGATGGCCACGCAGTCCTCCCACTCGCGCCTGAAAAAGGCACGCGCACCAAAGATGCCGAGGAAAAAACAGATGGCCGCACCGGCATAAAAGCTGCCGAGCAGCCCGGGATCGAAGGAGGCTTCCAGATCAATTTTCGCGATGGCCTGAAACAGAAGGCAGGGGATGGCAAAGTTTTGTGTAAACCGCATGACCCCGTCGATGCCGGTTTCGGGGAAGAGGTTGCGCCAGACCGCGACATAGCCAAAGCCGATGACCAGAAAAACCGGAAGAATGACGTCGAGCAGGGTCTGCATCAGCGGCCTTTGCGCCTTTGGGAAGGCAGGATGCCTCCGACGGGAAATACTGCGGCAGGAAGGCCGTCAGGGGGCGGGAAA
The DNA here is from genome assembly GCF_024639605.1 of Roseobacter sp. Lineage (GTDB taxonomy): Bacteria > Pseudomonadota > Alphaproteobacteria > Rhodobacterales > Rhodobacteraceae > Roseobacter. The sequence goes on from NZ_JAHEHZ010000146.1 coordinate 2,005, forward strand.
AGAGAGCGATAACCCGTCCCATGCGGGTTCGATATGTGCGGCGGTTTCCGCCTGCAGCGTGTCATAGTCGAGATCGATATGCATGTTGGTCAGCACAGCCCGGCGCGGTCTGGCCCGTTCGATCCATTCCAGAGTTCGCGCCAGATGCGCGTGTGTCGGATGCGGTTCGCGGCGCAGCGCGTCCACGATCCAGCAGTCGAGGTTTTCGAGATGGTACCACTGGTCCTCGGGGATGCTTGCCACATCGGGCAGATAAACGACGTTGCCGATACGGAAACCCAGAGCATCCATACCGCCGTGCCGGACGCTGAACGGCGTGAAGGTAATCGGTCCCCCGGCGCCGTCGATCACCGTGTCACCATCGATCAGGTTCATGTCGAGTATCGGCGGATAGGTGGAGCCTTCGGGCTGAATAAAGGCGTAATCAAACCTCTGTAGCAGCGCATCGCGGGTAGGCGGATCGGCCCAGACCGGCAGACGCGCGCGCATGTTGAAAACGATCATGCGCAGATCGTCGATGCCATGGGTGTGATCGGCATGCGAATGAGTATAAATCACGCCGTCAAGCCGCCCGGTGCCCGTCGACAGAAGCTGATCGCGCAGATCGGGCGAGGTATCGACCAGCACGCTTGTCGTACCGGCATCGTTGATCCGTTCAACGAGGATCGAACACCGGCGGCGGCGGTTTTTGGGGTTGTCGGGGTCGCAGTCGCCCCAGTGCCCGCCAAGGCGCGGCACGCCGCCCGAAGAACCGCACCCCAGAATGGTCACCCTAAGCTCAGCCATCAGGCAGCAACCCGGAACCGCGCCGCCTTGGAAAAGAGACGCTCGAAATTGGCTTCGGTCTGCGCGGCGAAGGCGGCGTAGTCCATACCCATCGTCTCTGCTCCGCGGCGCGCGGTATGAGCGGTATAGGCGGGCGTGTTGCGCTTGCCGCGAAAGGGCGGCGGCGCGAGATAGGGCGCATCGGTTTCCACCAGAATCCGGTCCACGGGGGCCGCCGCGAATATATCGCGCAAATCGCCCGATTTCGGGAAGGCTGTGATACCCGACATCGAGAGGTAAAACCCAAGTTCAAGGGCTGCCCCGGCAAGGGCGGCCGAGGAGGAAAAGCAGTGCATGACGCAGGTATAGGCGCCGTGTGCGTATTCTTCCGTCAGAATTTGCGCCATGTCGTCATCGGCGTCGCGTGCATGGATGATCAGCGGCAAACCGGTCTGCCGCGCGGCGTCGATGTGAATGCGCAAAGAGGTCTGCTGCACCCCGGCACTGTCGGCAGTGTAATGGTAATCGAGCCCTGTCTCTCCGATCCCGACCATCTTGGGATGCTGTGCAATGGCGATAAGCGCATCCGTCGTCGCAAGCGGTTCGTCGGCGGCACTCATCGGATGGGTGCCCGCGGCATAAAACACCGGGTCATGCGCCTCGGCGATGGCGCGCACGGCAGGTTCGTTGCGCAGCTTTGTGCAAATCGTGACCATGCGGTGAACGCCTGCTTCAGCCGCCTGTGCGACCACCTCATCACGGTGACCGTCAAAGTCGGGGAAGTCGAGGTGACAATGGCTGTCGGTAATCCGTGGTGTGTCGGTCATGACGATCCGGGAACGGGGCCGCCTCCCGGATCAGGAGGTGGCGGTTTGGCTTATTCTGATCAGGGTATCTAGAACCAGAGCGGCAGGGTCAAGGTTCACCGCCCGCCCGTGTGCTACCCGCGCGCCTGTCTCCTGAGCGGTCTGTGCCCAGGCGCGACCGGCCAGCGGGGTCGGGGCCAGCCGTAGCAGCATTTCAGCCTCGCCGGGTGCGGCTTCGACGCCAGGTGGCGCGCCGGTTGCACCTGTGCGTGCAAGCCGTGACATCAGCAGATCGAGCAGAACAAAAGTGAGATCCAGTTTTGCCGCCGCCCCGCGCGCGCCGGCGGCGTCGGCCAGTCTGACCGCACGGGCGCGGTCAAACTGTGGCAGGCCGCGCAGGATCGAGGTGATTTCGGCGTAAAGGCTGAGACCGTCCATCAGGCTCAGTCGTAAAGCTGCACCGACGGATCCCCCCGAAAGCTCTGATAAAGCCGCAGACTGAGTGCCGGTCGCGGCCCCGGCCTGTGCGAGCGCCTGATCCATATCTGCGGGGGAAAGCGTGGAAAGCCGCAGGCTGCGGCAGCGCGACCGTATCGTTGGCAGGAGGCGCGATGGCTGGTGGCTGATCAGCAGCAGCGTCGCGCGGGCGGGCGGCTCCTCGAGCATCTTCAGCAGCGCATTTGCCGCAGAAGTGTTCATCTCATCCGCGGCATCCACGATCACCACGCGCCGTCCGCCATCGGCGGCGGACAGCCGGAAAAACCCTGCAAGGCTGCGGATATCATCCACGACAATCTCATCCCGCATCCGGTCGGTGTTGGGGTTGGTGGTGCGGGTAACAGCCCGCAGGCCGGGCTCGGCTCCGGCGGTGATCCGTCTGGCGACGGGATGTTCGGGATCGATGGCCAGCGTGCCGGGCGGGGGCGGGGCGCCAAAAAGCCCGTCATCATCCTGAGGCGGAGTGGCCAGAAGAAAGCGCGCGATCGACCAGGCCAGCGTTGCCTTTCCGATGCCGCGCGGTCCGGTCAGAAGCCAGCCATGGTGCAGCCTGCCTGTGGCATAAGCATCCAGAAAAGCCTGTTCTGCCGCGCCCTGCCCGAAAAGCCGGGGCGTGTCCCGCGGATGCGGGGCACCTTCGATCTGGTCGGGCGCGCTCATGCCAGGGCTTCGTCCGCTATGGCGGCGATATCTGCGGCCACGGTATCAATGTCCCGGTTGCCGTTCACCACGCGGAACCGGTCGCTGAATTCTTCGGCAAGTGCGAGAAACCCCGCGCGCATTTCCTGCTGCAGTCCGGCGCCAAAGGCCTCAAAACGCTCGTCCTGTGTTTGCCTCGAAAGCGCGCGTTCAAGCCCCGTGGCCGGGTCCATATCGATCAGCACAGTCAGATCCGGTTCACGGCCGATCATCAGACTGTGCAGCTGATCGACAACCGCGCGCAGATCACCGCGCGACAGCCCCTGATACATGCGGGTGCTGTCTGCAAAACGGTCACAGATCACCGTTTTACCCGCCGCAAGGGCAGGGCCGATAAGACGTTCCATGTGATCCCGGCGTGCCGCGGTAAAGAGCAGTATTTCGGTTTCGGCAGACCAGCGATCCGGATCGCCCTGCAGGACCAGTGCGCGGATTTCCTCGGCGCCGGGTGATCCGCCGGGCTCCCGGGTGACTACCACGTCATGGCCACGGGCGCGCAGGTGATCGGCAAGCCTGCGGGCCTGTGTGGATTTTCCTGAACCGTCGATGCCTTCGAATGTAATGAAACTGCCCTGCTGCCCGGAGGCAGATGTCACGTTGCGCCCTCCGGGCCCGCGATCAGCTGGTTGAAAAGCACCATTGCCGCTGTTGTCATCCGGCTCACAAAGCCGCCCGAAGGGACATCGCGGTCCGCAACCAGCGGCAGCCGGGTTTCCGGCAGACCGTCAAGCGTGAACACCAGCTCTGCAAGCTGATCCCCCTTGGCAATCGGGGCCTCGACAGGCCCGGAAAAGATCACTTCGCCCTCAAAAGACCGCTCGGCCAGCGCCGGCATCAGCACACTTACATCTTCAGGCGCCACGAGGCCGACAGTAGGCTCCGCACCCATCCAGACGTCGGCACGGGCAAACTCCTGTCCTTCGGTGGCGAGGGGCCGCATCGCAAACTGCCGGAACGCCCAGTTGACCACCGCCTGCGCTTCGCTGGCACGATCGGCAATGCTGTCCATGCCGGAGAGAACAAAAATGATCCGACGGTCGCCCTGTTTGGCGGATCCGGTCAACCCGTAGCCCGCAGCTTCCGTATGGCCGGTTTTCAGCCCGTCGGCGCCGATGCCCATGGTCAGCAGCGGGTTGCGGTTAAGCCGGTTGGACGGGACGCGGTTGTCAAAAGCAAACTCCGTTTCGGCAAAGAGCGGATAGTACTCAGGGAAATCCACAATCAGCCGGTGTGCGAGCAGCGCCAGATCCCGCATGGACATCAGATGCCCGGGCGCCGGCCAGCCGCTGGAGTTGGTGAAGGTGGAATTCGTCATGCCCATCTGCTGTGCGCGCTGTGTCATCAGCCGCGCGAACCCGGCTTCCGTCCCGTCAGGCGACAGAGCTTCGGCGATGACGACGCAGGCATCGTTGCCCGAAAGTACGATAATGCCGCGGATCAGGTCTTCGACAGAAACAGTTTCGCCTGAGCGCAGAAACATGCTCGATCCGCCGAAAGACTGCGCGTGCTCGGAGACCGGCAGTTCTTCGTTCAGATCCAGCCCGCCGTCGGATTTACCGCGCCGGATCGCCTCGAACGCCATATAAAGCGTCATCAGTTTCGACATAGAAGCCGGAGGCAGCGGCAGATCGGCGTTGTTGTTGAGCAGCACAGTACCTGTGCTCTGGTCGATGACAAAGGCCGATGTAGCCTTGGTCTCAAAGGCTGCGGCACTCACTGTCCAGGACATGAGCGCAATCAGTGCGATGGCAAGTCGGATCACGTGTTTCGGGCTCCTGCTTGAGATCATTGGGATCATTTCGATACGGCATAGGCGTCGGCAAAGCCGGCCTCTTTCAGCTTGGCGAGCATGGTATCGCGCTCGGCCTGGCTGGCGGCGGGGCCGACCAGAATGCGCCACAGCGTGCTGTCGCCGTCAGACTCAGATTTGAAACTGGCGTTCAGTCCGGCTTTTTGCAGATCGTCTACAGCACGGTCTGCGTTTTTCTGGCTGCTGACCGTGGCTGCCTGCAAAAAGGGTTTGCTCAGCGTGCTGACCGGCAGCGTCGATGCAACAATATCGGTCGATGGCACAGAAGTTGCGGTTTCCTTTTCAGGTGCGGCAATCGCAGTTTCAGCGGCCGCGACAACAGGATCAGAGGCCGCCGTTGTGGCCGTGGCTGCCGCTGACGCTGATCCCGTTGCTGCAGCAGGGACACTGTCCTCACTGCCCTCGTCCGGCATTTCTTCGGCGGCCTCTTCCGGCACATCCTCTTCCGGGGGCTCTTCCGCGATCACCTCTTTTCGCAGAGCCACAACCTCAAGGTCCACAGGTGCGCCAGCCAGTACATCAATCGCTGCTGCCGCATCTGACGAGAGTTGCAGTTGCGGGCCGGGCTGGTTGCTGATGCGCCGGAACAGAGCGCCGATCACGAACTTACCATTTTCCTTGTTGCGGATGATCACCCGCTCAGGCGTTTCAACATTGGGATACGCCACCCAAACGCCGCCGAGAGAAGGGCGTCCGTCCCAGAGCGCCTTTTCCAGCGCGTAAAAAACCTCAGGAGACTCGACGTCTTTGTCGGTGGTGCGTGAGACGGACCCGGCCGTGGAACCGGTTGCGGATGGTGTTCCGCCGAGGCTGAAAGAGCCGGTTTCGTCACATGCCGCGAGTATGAGAAGTGCTGCAAATCCTGCTGCGACACCACGGCCGCAACGGAACATCCGGGAACTGCGTTTGCTGTTCATTTACTGTCGTCCTTGCCTGTGAGCCGGAACGCCGGCCGCCCTTTTACCCTCTTTAGCGGGGGCTTTGCCGTTACATTAGCCCGAGATGAGGGGCGAGGGAAGGTGTGGCGTCCCCGATCAGCAATATTCCTCTGCGCACTGCAGCGCCTGGTACGGGGACCGCAGTGCATTGTTGCCCGGTTGTGGCGGGATTAACGATGACAAAGAGGCAGCGCGCATCAAAAATGCTTGCAGACCGCGCGGGCATCGTCCAAAAGCCACAACACCACACGACACGGAGGAGTGGCAGAGTGGTCGAATGCACCGGTCTTGAAAACCGGCGTGCGTGAAAGCGTACCGTGGGTTCGAATCCCACCTCCTCCGCCAGACACCTAAGTCATTGATATTAAGTGAAAATATGGCGGAATTTGCCCCCGATTTTCCGCGACTTACGGAGTCATCGCACCAAATAAAATGTCACTTAGAGACGCATTTGGCGTGATATGGGGGATGGGTCTCTGTTGCCAGCATCATGGGGTACGCTTTTGGCGGAGTTTTCCCTGCTAGCAGGGAAAAAGCAGGGAAGATTTCGGAAAATCACTGATTTTGGTGCGTATCTGCGTTGGAAACACCAGCGGTATCAATGCTTTACTGAGGGTTTCCCTGGTTGACCGCGCAGGGAAAAAGCAGGGAAAGACGCGCGCGTCAGTCGAAGCCGTAAAGCCGCTCCTGACTTTTCCAGTCCAGCGGAACGGGTCGGGTGAGGATGCGCTTCAAAGTGAGGTTGGTGGGCTGTTGGCCGTCGCAGATTGCGCGCTGGATTCTTGGGGACAAAAACGCAAGCTGAGCACGGGTTCGGATATGAACATCGTGATGGCCCGCCTCTCTGGCAATATCTGCGAGAGGCACCCCGGCGGACAAGGATTTGGTCCACTGATGTGCAGCGTCCAGTGTACGCAGAAGCACAGCATCGGGAGGCAATGCACGATCCCCAACAATCAACTTTGCTTCGACACCGCGGCGGCGGAGGCGGACGTCTGCAGTATGATGATGAAGGTCCGATGCGAGATCACGTGGCGGGACGCCGAGACGGTTCGCAAGCACATCCCGGTCCAGGGCAAGTGTGAGTGATCGTGATCCGAGGATGCCTGAGGTGAGCAGAACGGCCAGGAGTGTGGTATCTCCTTTGCGTATGGATCTCGCGAGCGCGCGCGCCGCG
>NZ_JAHEHZ010000147.1 GCF_024639605.1 Roseobacter sp.
CGGTCGTGATTGTCGGCGCATCCAATACCCGCGTGATTACGCGCGCGGATGCACCGGTGGTCTATACACCGAGGTCGGTGCCCGAATGAGCCACCCAGGCGATCACTTCTTCAGCGCCGGATGCTTCACGCCGTGCCGGCAAAGACGGCCGGTCGATCATCAGTACGGGCAGTTCCAGTTGGCGGGCTGCGATGAGTTTGGCCTGCGCGCCGGTGCCGCCGGAGTTCTTGGAAACCACCAGGTCGATCCGGTGTTCACGCATCAGTGCCAGATCGCCATCGACAGTAAACGGACCCCGGTCGAGGATGACCTCGCAACCTGGAAAGGGCAGCGCAGCTTCAGGCGGGTCCACGAGACGCAACAGATAAAAATGCTGCGGGTTCGGGGCAAATTCGGCAAGATGCATTCGCCCGACGGCAAGCATGACCCGGCAGGCAGGCCCCCGGAGTGCCGCAGCCGCACCCGCGATATCCGGAACATGTTGCCAGCGGTCGCCTTCACCGGGCGTCCACGGCGGGCGGGTCAGCGCAATCAGGGGCACCTTTGCTGCAGCACAGGCATTGACGGCGTTGCGGCTCATCTGCGCGGCAAAAGGGTGTGTGGCATCGACGACATGGGTGATGGCGTGGTCGTGCAGATACTGCCTGAGGCCTTCGACACCGCCGAACCCTCCGCTGCGCAGGGGCAGAGGCTGACGCACCGGACGGGCCACGCGTCCGGCAAGCGATACCGTGCCGGCGATGCCCGCCTCGCTCAGCGCCCGGCAGAGCGCTGTCGCCCCGGTGGTCCCGCCGAGGATGAGCAGGTTGGGTGCCATGTCTGATACCATGCCTGACGCTCCCTGGCTGACGATCATTGGTCTGGACGAAGATGCGCCGGAGGGGCTGTCGGGTGCAAGCCTTGCCGCACTGAAGACCGCCGAGATTATCATGGGGCCGCCGCGTCATCTGGCGCTTCTGCCGGATCTCGCGGCGGAACAGATCGCCTGGCCTGTGCCCTTCAGTGATGGTTTGCCGGTGCTTCTGAGCCTGCGCGGGCGGCGCGTGGCTGTGCTGGCCTCGGGCGATCCCTTCTGGTTCGGTGCGGGCAGTACGATCTGCAAAGAGCTCGACGCGGGCGAGTGGACGGCATTGCCCGGGCCTTCGACCTTTTCTCTGGCCGCCGCGCGCCTCGGCTGGGCGCTGCAGCACACCGCCTGTTTCGGGCTCCATGCGGCGCCTCTGTCGCGTCTGCGCCCGGCCCTGGCCCCCGGCGCGCAGATGATCGTTCTGCTGCGCGATGGAGAGGCTGTGACCGAACTCGCCGGATATCTCACTGACGCAGGTTTCGGAGCCTCTGATCTGCATGTGCTCGAGGCACTGGGCGGCCCGCGCGCGCGGCGCAGTGATCTCACGGCCCGCGCCATCGGAGACAGCAGTTTCAGCCATCCGGTCTGCGCGGGCATCTTCGTCCGGGGCGAGGGTGCTGTGCTGACACGCGCTTCAGGGCGTTCCGACGACTGGTTCGAAAGCGACGGTACCATGACCAAACAGCCGGTGCGCGCGCTCACGCTCTCAGCACTTGCACCCCGCGACGGTGAGCACCTGTGGGACATTGGCGGCGGGTCGGGGTCTGTCTGCATCGAGTGGCTGCTCTCGCATCCGTCGCTGACCGCGACGACGATAGAGCCGCGAGACGCCAGGGCAGGGCGCATCCGCGCCAATGCGGACCGGCTTGGCCAGGACCGGCTGCAGATTATCACCGGCAAAGCACCCGATGCACTGGCGGGTCTGCCGCCGCCGGATGCGGTATTTATCGGCGGTGGCCTGTCTGAGGATCTGCTGGCATGGCTTGTCGGCAATCTGGCACCTGGCACGCGGATCGTTGCCAATGCCGTGACGCTGGAAAGCGAAGCGGTACTGGTGCGCGCGCAGGCTGCCCGTGGCGGTACGCTTTTGCGCGTAGAGATCGCGCGCGCCGCACCGCTGGGCAACAAAACGGGATGGAAGGCGGCTTATCCGCTCGTGCAGTGGAGTGCGGCGTTGTGATCGTTGCGGGTCTCGGGTTCCGCACGGGCGCCAGCGCGCAAAGCCTGCGCAGCGCATTTGAGCGTGCAGCAGCAGGGCTGACCGCCGATGCATTCGCGACCGCTGCCGGGAAATGCGAGAGCGCTGCGCTCAGGGAACTGGCCGCGCAAACCGGTTTGCGCATTATTGCGGTCCCGGCAGAGCAGCTTGCGACGCAAGCTACCGTTACACAGTCGGCGCAGTCCCGGGCTGCCCGCGACACCGGCAGCGTCGCAGAAGCGGCAGCGCTGGCCGCCGCGGGCCCCGGCGCACGGCTGTGCGGCCCGCGGGTGGTGTCGGAGGACCGCATGGCAACCTGCGCTTTTGCAATCGGAGAAACGATATGACAGTCCACTTCATCGGCGCGGGACCGGGCGCGCCCGATCTGCTGACCCTGCGAGGGCGTGACATTATCGCGGCCTGTCCGGTCTGCCTTTTTGCGGGGTCTCTGGTGCCTGAGGCAGTGCTGGAGCACTGCCCTGAGGGCGCGCGGGTGGTGAACACCGCCGACATGGATCTCGACGCGATCATCGCCGAGATGCGCCGCGCCCACAACGCGGGTCAGGATGTGGCGCGGCTGCATTCGGGGGATCTGTCGGTGTGGTCCGCAATGGGTGAACAACTGCGCCGCCTGCGCGCTCAGGGCATCCCGGTTTCCGTCACACCGGGGGTGCCGTCCTTTGCCGCTGCCGCGGCGACACTGGGTGCGGAACTGACGTTGCCGGGGCTGGCGCAATCGGTGGTGCTCACGCGTACCCAGGGGCGCGCCTCGACAATGCCTCCGGGCGAAACCCTGCAGAATTTTGCGGTCACAGGCGCGACGCTGGCTCTGCATCTGTCGGTGCAGAATCTCGACCGGGTGGTAAAAGAGCTGACACCGTCTTACGGCGCGGACTGCCCGGTGGCGATTGTATGGCGCGCAAGCTGGCCGGATGAGCGCATCATCCGCGGCACGCTGGCCGATATCGCAGACCGGGTCGACAGCGACATCACCCGCACCGCGCTGATCCTCGTCGGGCGTGCGCTCGAAGGCGAAGGTTTCGACGAATCCTGTCTCTACGCAACAGACTATGACCGGCGCTACCGGCCGCAATCGGCTCAAAGCCCCTGGGCCGGATGGAACCATGGCGATGACTGATATCCCCGGGCTTCTGGTTTCCGCGCCGGCTTCCGGCACCGGTAAAACCACCGTGATGCTGGGCCTTCTGCGCGCACTGGCAGAAGACGGCATGGCTGTGCAGCCCTTTAAATCCGGGCCGGATTACATCGATCCGGCTTTTCACCGTGCGGCCAGCGGTCGGGCTTCTTTCAATATTGATACCTGGGCCATGGGCGGGCAGCTTCTCGGCGCGATTGCCGCGCGCGCGACCGGTGCGGACATCTGTATCGCCGAAGGGTCCATGGGGCTCTATGACGGGGTCGCCACGCGGGGACAAAGCGGCTTTGGCAGCAGCGCCGAGACCGCCGCGCATATGGGCTGGCCTGTCATTCTGGTGGTGGATGTCAGCGGACAGGCACAATCGGCTGCCGCCGCAGCACTGGGGTTTCAGGCCTATAACCCGGATCTGCCCTTCGCCGGAGTGATCCTGAACCGCGTGGCCTCTCCGCGGCACGAACGCCTGGTGCGGCTGGGCATGGACAAAGCGGGCCTTACGGTGCTGGGCGCGCTGCCGCGGCGCGGCGATCTGGCGCTGCCGGAACGTCATCTGGGGCTCATTCAGGCGGTGGAACACCCCGATCTGGAAGCTGCGATCGCGGGCTATGCCGCTTTTCTGCGCGAGCACGTGGATCTTGCAGCCATTCGCGCGGCGGCGCGCGGAGCATCGGGAAGGCAGAGCGCGGCACCGCTGCAAGAACCTCCCGCTCAGAGTATCGCACTTGCGCAGGACGCGGCCTTTTCCTTCACCTATCCGCATCTCGTCGAAGGCTGGCGCGCGGCAGGCGCCGAGGTACTGCCGTTCTCCCCGCTGGCAGATGAAGCACCCGACCGGGACGCTGATCTCGTGTGGCTGCCAGGGGGCTATCCGGAGTTGCACGCCGGCCGGATTGCCGGCGCGGAGAAGTTCCGCGCCGGCCTGCATGCCCATGCGCAGACACGCCCGGTACACGGCGAATGCGGTGGTTACATGGTGCTCGGCGCAGGCCTCATCGACAAGGACGGCCAGCGCCACGAAATGACCGGTCTGCTGGGCCTCGTGACCAGCTATGAAAAGCGCAAATTCCATCTGGGATACCGCCAGGCACGGCTGCTGGCGGACCTGCCGGGACATTCAGCGGGGTCGCGGTTGCGCGGGCATGAGTTCCATTATTCCACCATCCTGGAGCAGCCTGATGATGCACTTGCAGAGGTCGCGGACGCCGATGGCAATCCGGTACCCGAAACTGGCTCGCGCCGGGGCCGTGTGACAGGGACTTTCTTCCACCTGATCACTGCCGAGGAACCAGCATGACCGGTTTTGTGAGCTTTGTGGGCTCGGGGCCCGGCGATCCGGAACTTCTGACCCTCAAGGCGGTGGACCGCCTGAAACGCGCGGATGCGGTGCTCTTTGATGATCTCTCTTCAGGGCCGGTGCTCGGCTATGCGCGCCCGGACGCGGACCTTGTGGGGGTTGGCAAGCGGGCAGGGCGCGCCTCGCCCAAACAGCATCACGTCAGCCGACTGCTGGTGGAGTATGCACAGACCGACCAGCGCGTGGTGCGGCTGAAATCCGGTGACGGCGGTCTGTTCGGGCGGCTCGAAGAGGAACTCGACGCGCTGCGTGATGCGGGGATACCCTATGAGATTATCCCGGGGGTGCCGTCTGCGAATGCTGCTGCTGCGGCCGCCGGCATTCCGCTCACGCGACGGATGACCGCGCGGCGGGTGCAGTACTTCACCGGACATGACGTCACCGGCAATCTGCCTGACGATCTGAACCTTGATGCACTGGCTGATCCGGCCGCCTGCACCGTGGTGTTCATGGGTAAACGCACCTTCCCGCAACTGGCGCAGGCACTGATCGCGAGGGGCCTGCCCGCCGCGACACCTGCGATTCTCGCTGAGAACGTCAGCACCCCCGAACAGCAGATCACCCGGACCACTATCGCTGCCCTGGCCGCAAAACTCGAGGCCGCGACCGGCACAAACCCCGCGCTGATACTCTATGGGCCGCTGGCAGATCCGTGAGGGTCGTTTTTTAACTTGTGCGGTCTTTCTGACATACCGTACTGTCAGGCTACGGTGTCACATCTGTGGCTGAACAGGGAACCGGGTGAAACTCCCGGACTGCCCCCGCAACTGTAAGCGGAGAGCGCGACGGAAAGAACCACTGGGAAACCAAATCCGGGAAGGACCGGCGCGCTGCGACACGCAAGTCAGGAGACCTGCCGTACCAATGAAATCCTGCTCGCGCACGTGGGCACCCGCTGCCGGAGGGGCAGTCACATGAAAGGGACTAACAATGCATATCGAACCGGGCGTCGTTGATGGCGCAAAAATGGTGCTGGCGTATGGCACTGCCGCCGGTGCGGCGGGCTACTCTGCCAAACTCGTCATGGGCGATCTGGCCAGAAGCAACATCGCGTCTTTCGCCGCCCGCACGGTGCTGGCAACGGTCGGTGTTTTCGCCTTTTTCGAGATACTGCCGCACTTCCCGGCAGGTATCTCTGAGGTCCACTTCATTCTGGGCACCACGCTCTTTCTGCTGCTCGGCGCAGCGCCTGCGGCTCTTGGCCTGGCGCTGGGACTGCTGATCCAGGGTGCACTTCTGTCGCCGACCGATCTGCCGATGTTCTTTGTGAACCTGACCACTGTTCTGGTGCCGCTCTTTGCGGTCGATGCACTGGCGCGGCGCTATATCCCGCGAGACCGGGCCTACGTTGATCTCGCTTATTCGGACGTGCTGAAAATGTCCGCCGTCTATCAGGGCGGTGTCGTGGCATGGGTCGCGTTCTGGGCGTTTTACGGCCAGGGCGCGGGCGCTGAAACCTTCGCGGCAGTTGGTGCCTTCGGTGCCGCCTATATGCTGGTCGTTCTGATTGAGCCTCTGGCCGATCTGGCGGTCCTTGCGGCAGCGAAAAAGCTGCGCAGAACCTCGCCGGGCGGTCTTTTCACGCCGCGCCTTTACGCGGGCGCATAAGCGCTGAACCATCCGGCCCGGACCTGGCAACAGGTCCGGGCCTTTTTTATGGGAAACGGCAGTGATCGGGCACCTCTGGCTCATCGGCATCGGCACGGGCAGCCTCGCGCATCTGACCTTTGAGGGGCGGGATGCGCTGCGGGAGGCGGCAGTCATCCTCGTCCCGCTCAAGGGCCCGGGCAAAGATGATCTTGCCGGGATCCGCACCCGTCTTATCCGCGACAGCGGTTCTGCTGCCCGGATCGTGACGTTCGACTACCCCGAGCGGGATCCGGCGTTGCCCTATCAGACCCGGGTGGCCGCCTGGCATGACGAGATCGCCCGCCGCTGGCAGGTAGCTCTTGCTCAGACCCCGCCGGAGGGGCCGGTCGCCTTGCTTGTCTGGGGGGACCCGTCGCTTTACGACAGCACCATGCGCATCGCAGAGCGGCTTGATCCCGCGCCGGTGCTGCGGGTGGTGCCGGGCATTACCGCAATTCAGGCGCTGACGGCCGCTCACGCCATTCCGCTCAACACCGTGAACGGCCCGGTGGAAATCACCACCGGCCGGCGTCTGCGCGATCACGGCTGGCCTCCCGGGGCGGAGACGCTGGTTGTGATGCTCGACGGCGAAGCGGAGTTTCAGCACCTCAATCCTGATGGATTTGACATCTGGTGGGGTGCGTTTCTCGGCATGCCGGAACAGATCATCGAGCATGGCAGGTTGCGCGATGTCTCTGACCGCATCGTTGAACGCCGGGCGTCGGCACGTGCAGAGCATGGCTGGATCATGGATACGTATCTCCTGCGCCGCCGGCCGGACGGGACCGCTGCGGACTGAGCGGTCTCAGGTCACCGGCAGTGGCGGATGCGCCACCTCGATGACTGCGCCTGCTTCAAGCAGTATATCCTCACGGAACCGGTCGCTTACAAGCTGCACACCCACGGGTCTGTCGCCGGCCATGCCGGTCGCCACCGCCAGGGCCGGCACGCCCAGTGAGGGCAACCCGCGCTGGGTCAGCTGCGCCTCGAAAATGCGGTAGAAATCCTCTTCCGAGCGTACATCGGACTGCTGATCAAACGGCAGTTCGCCAGAGACAGGGCACAGGAGCAGCGGATACTTCTGCCAGAAAAGTGCCCATTCCCGGATAAGTCCCACGCGGCGCTGCAACGCCTTCATGACGGCTTCCAGATCAGCGGGCCCCGCATCCCGGCGCATCAGCTCAAAGACATACTGCGCATCCGGGTCGCCCTCATCGCGGATCATTTTTTCCGCAGCAAACTGCGTTTCTGCCATCCAGAGCGTGGCGTTGATACGGGCCGCTTCGCGCATCGGCGGACAGGCGATTTCCTCGACTGTCCAGCCTTCCGCCGCGAGCGCCTGAGCTGCGGCCTTCAGCGCCGCCGTCACTTCCGGAACCACTGGCATCCCGTCAGGTGCCGGCGTCAGGGCCGCGCGTTTCTCATAGGGCTGCCGCGCATGGCTGACCGGCACATGCCAGGGATCGCGCGGATCTGGCGCGGACATGGCCGTAAACGCGAGCCCGATGTCTTCGATCGTGCGCGCCAGCGGTCCGGAGACGGCCATCAGCTGCGCGCCGATAAACCGGTCTGCGCCAGTGGCATTAAAGGCCGGTACCCGCCCGAAGGTCGGTCGCAGACCGTGTATCCCGCAGGCATAGGCCGGATAGCGCACCGACCCTGCTATATCCGTGCCATGGGCCACAGCACAGATACCGCTGGCCACAGCCGCCGCCGCCCCGCCTGAGGAGCCGCCGGGCGTGATGGCGGTATTGCGCGGGTTCAGCGTCTGCCCGTGCAGGTTATTTTTCGTGAACCACCGCAGCGAGAAAGCAGGTGTATTCGTACGCCCGGTGATCACGCCGCCCGCCTTGCGCATATTCGCGACCACCGGGCTGTCTTCGGTCGCGACAGCATCTTTCAGCAGGGAAAGCCCGTTGGTGGTGGCAAAACCCCGCTGATCAACATTGACCTTGGTCGTGCAGGGCACGCCCGCAAGCACCCCCGGGGTCTTCCCCGCCGCAATGCCTTCGTCAATGTTCCGGGCAGTTTTAAGGGCCTCGTCACGGGCATCCTGCACCACCGCGTTAATGTCCGGGTTCACCGCGTCCGTCCGGTCGATATGCGCCTGAGCGACCTCAACCGCGGAAACGGTTCTGTCTTTTATCATGCGGGCCAGCGTGGCGGCGGACTGGTGGAAAAGGTCTGTCATAAAATGTCCTTCGCTGTGAACGGAGAGAGGCGCACCCTGCACCGGCAGATGTCAGTTGCGTCGGGGGGCCGGTACGCTGGCGCTGGCCCCCTTCACTGCGCCCGGTTCAGCCACGCTGCCAGGTGATCTCGCCATCACAGATTGTAACCTGTGCTGCGG
>NZ_JAHEHZ010000260.1 GCF_024639605.1 Roseobacter sp.
TCCGGCGCTGAAGAAGTGATCGCCTGGGTGGCTCATTCGGGCACCGACCTCGGTGTATAGACCACCGGTGCATCCGCGCGCGTAATCACGCGGGTATTGGATGCGCCGACAATCACGACCGTGCGCATATCCGCCATGTCAGGTTGCGTTTGCGTGAGCGGGACCACCCGGATGCTTTCATCACCGGTCGAAACAGCCCGGGCAAAGATCACC
Organism: Roseobacter sp.; assembly: GCF_024639605.1. Taxonomy (GTDB): domain Bacteria; phylum Pseudomonadota; class Alphaproteobacteria; order Rhodobacterales; family Rhodobacteraceae; genus Roseobacter. Next base: position 214 of record NZ_JAHEHZ010000260.1, read on the forward strand.
GGCCTGTCATCACCGCAGGCTTCTTTGAGCAGGTCCAGCGCGCGCGCGAAGCCTTCGGGCCGGGATTTTGAACGCGGATTGTAAAACGCCATGGCGAAATCACCCTCGACCGCAAGCCGCAGGCGCTTTTCGATGAGCGCCCAGGGTTTGAGGTTATCGCTGAGGTTGATCGCACAGAAGTCATGTCCCAGTGGCGCACCGGCCCGCGCAGCAGCGGCCAGCATCGCAGTTATGCCGGGCAGAACGTCGATCGGTATATCTGTCCAGACCGCGCCGCCGGCCTCAACTGCCTCATAAACGGCTGCTGCCATTGCAAAGACACCCGGATCACCAGAGGAGACGATCACCACACGCCGGCCTTCGGCGGCCATCTCAAGCGCATGGCGCGCGCGGACCAGTTCAACGCGGTTGTCGCTGGGATGCAGGCGCAGCCCAGGGCGCGCACCGACCCGGGCCACATAGGGGATATAGCCCACAACATCCGTGGCCTCTGCCAGCGCCGCCGTCACCTGGGGCGTCACCAGATCTGGGTCACCGGGGCCAAGCCCCGCAATTTTCACCCACCCGCTCACGGCCTGCGGCCCTGGCCGTGCACGATGACGATCGAGAAATACGGGGTCACTTTTTCGCCGGTTTCGCTGAGCTTCTGCACTGTCTGGCCGGGCATGCTGGCATATTCGACCAGCCAGGCATCATCAAAGCGGCCCGCGCTGTGAAGAGCGCGGCGCACCTTGTCGATGTTGCGACCGATTTTCATGACCACAATTGCATCGGCGGCCTTCATATGGCGCACCAGTTCGTCTTCGGGCAGCGTACCCATCAGCGTGCTCAGCACATCGTCGCCCCAGGTCACCGGCTGGTCCGTCGCCGTCCAGGCAGCGGACATGCCGGTGATCGCGGGCACCACGACAACCTCAACCACCTCCTTAAGGCGGCTGTGTAAGTGCATGAAAGAGCCGTAGAAAAACGGGTCTCCTTCACAGAGCACCACAACGTTCTGCCCGCTCTGCGCGCGCGCCCTGAGCTGCGCGGTACACTCAGCATAAAAAGCAGAGAGGATTTCATTATACCGCGGATCCGAGAGCGGGATTTCGGTCGTGACCGGATATTCCATCGCGATCTCTTCTGCGCCTTCCGGGATCAGGTCCTGTGCAATCCTGCGCGCCTGCCCGGGCCGGCCGGCCTTGCGGAAATAAGCAACGTGCTGCGCTCCTGTCAGCAACCGGTGCGCGCGCAGGGTCATCAGATCCGTATCTCCGGGGCCCAGCCCGACGCCATAGATCGTGCCGCTGTTCATTCCGCACGACTCGCGATGGCGTTGATCGCGGCCACCGTAATCGCGCTGCCCCCCAGGCGCCCCTCGACGATGCAGCACGGCACCGGCTGGTCCGCCCAGAGCGCGTCTTTGCTTTCGCGCGCGCCGACAAAGCCGACAGGGCAGCCGATGATCGCCGCAGGGCGCGGGCAATCAGGGTCTTCCAGCATGTTGAGCAGATGAAACAGGGCTGTCGGCGCATTGCCGATCGCCACCAGCGCGCCTGCAAGATGCGGGCGCCAGAGCTCGAGGGCTGCTGCCGAGCGGGTGTTCGACATCTCGGTCGCCAGGTCGCGCACCCCCTCGTCATGCAAGGTGCAGATGACCTCGTTTCCGGCAGGCAGACGGGCGCGGGTGACACCTTCACTGACCATACGTGCATCGCACAGAACAGGCGCGCCCGCTTCAAGAGCAGCACGCGCGGCCCCGGAAAACCCCGGCGAAAGGCGCACATATTTTTCCAGCCCAACCATGCCGGCGGCGTGAATCATGCGCACAACGACGGGCTCTTCGTCCGGGGTAAATGCGTCCAGATCGGCCTCCGCCCGGATCATGGCAAAGGACTGGCGGTAAATTTCAGCCCCGTTGGTTTCGTATGTATATGTCATTGTTCCTCAATCGAGCCCGGCCTCAGGCAGATCGTCCGGCTCTATTCCCCTGCGCAGGGGCGTATCCCCTGCCCGCCCGTCTTTGACAAGGTCAAACCGGCCATCACGTCCTACCAGCGTGATATTTGCGGCCCGCGCCCGTGCGCAACCTTTGGCACACCCGGAGACATGCAGCGTGCCGCGCACATGTGGCGCCAGACGGCGTGCAAGAGCACGGGTTTCAGCGCCGGCCTGAAGACAGGCGGGTGCTCCCGGGCAGGCATCGACCCTGAGGAGCGGATTTTCCGGATCAGTTATGAACGCCGGATGATCCGGAGCGGTAACGCCGGCAAAGAGAAATGCCCGCCAGGGCGTGACGCGCACAGTGCTGATGCCACAGGCGGTCAGGTTGTCTCTGAGATCGCGCGCGCGGATCTGTCCGAAGGCGACGCCGGCAAGAGTGCCCTGCGCGACGGTGCCGACCTGTGCAGGCACTGC
>NZ_JAHEHZ010000148.1 GCF_024639605.1 Roseobacter sp.
CGAGCTTTGAGGCCATGGGTGTTCAGAGCGACGCGAACCCGTCACAGGACGACGGGGTGGCGGTATCAGAGGACCCTTTGTCCGCAGTCACGCGGGACATTGAATTCGCGTTGGATGCAGATGACCAGTTGCTGTCTGAGGCGGGCTCTGCGGACGAAGCCGAAGAAGAGGATGATCTGAGTGCAGTTCTCAGCCGCATAGAAGCCGGCGCCACAGCAGAAGAGGACACGGCAACCGACGCCGGTGAAGCTCAGGGTACGGATCGAGCAGAAGACGAAGCGCAGAACGAGGATGATGAGACCACATTCAGCCAGCAGTTTTTTCAAACTGCCGACGACGACGAGACCGGTCATAACGCTCTTTACGAGGATGAACCTCAGTTGGTCAGAACAGATGCAGACGGCTTCGTGCCGGCGCCCGAAGAGATCATCAGCACCGGACGCGACGATGATCTGATTCTCACGGAAGATGAGCTTGCTGCCGATGATCTGCCGGAACAGCCCGCCGAAGACACCGCGCTGACCACCGAAGACACCGCTGCAGAGGAAGAGCTGTCCGATGAGGATGAAGAGCAGACGCTGGCCTCGGAGCACCCTTCAGAAGAAGCCTGTCAGTGGGATATTGCCGCTGAAGAAACTGCCGGTGCTGAAGACACTGCCGACGCTCAGGAGGCTTACGACGCTGATGATCGGGAAAATATTCTCAACGTGGAAGAGCCGCAATTCGCAGATGAGGATCACGCCGGTGACGCGCCTGAGGTGCGGGGTCCGGCAGAGGAGCCGTCCGCGGAAGATGAAGATCACGCTGTCACCGGTCGTGTGATGAAAGTCAGTTCCGCTGAGCTTGATGATGCTCTGGAATCAGGTGAGCTGGAAGAACTCAGCGAAGAAGACAAGGCCGGTGACATCGCCCGCGATGAAACCGGCAAGGAAGCCCATGGCCATGCCGGCCGGGCAAACCTGCCTGACATCAGCGGAGTCAGCGGCGATGATGTGACCCGGCTGATGGCGGAAGCCGACCAGCAGATGGAAGAGCCCGAGGGGGCAACGCGCCGCAGTGCCTTTGCCCATCTGCGCGCCGCTGTTGCCGCACGTTTTGCCGATAAAACAATGGGCTCCGATGCCGAAGCTGAAGAAACCGCCGAAGCCTACCGCAGTGATCTTGCCGAAGTTGTCCGTCCAAGACGCCCTGTCACCGATGGTATCGGCACGAACCGCCCGACAGACAAAAGCACTGCTCCTCTGAAACTGGTCGCCGAACAGCGGGTCGATACCTATGACGCGCGTGGCCCCGTTGCCCCGCGCCGGATCGCCGCCACGGTGTACGAAGATGAAGAGCGCTCAGAGGATACAGGCTTTGCTGCCTTTGCTGCTGAAATGGGTGCTACTTCGCTGCCGGATCTGCTGGAAGCGGCGGCCGCCTATATGTCATTTGTTGAAGGGCAGGAGGATTTCTCGCGTCCGCAGCTGATGACCCGTGTACGCCAGGCCTCAGAAGGCTCGGAATTCACCCGTGAAGACGGTCTGCGCAGCTTTGGCCAGCTGTTGCGGTCGGGCAAGATCGAGAAAATGAAGGGCGGACGGTTTGCGGCCTCGGAAGACATTGGCTTTAAGCCGGATGCGCGCGCCGCAGGCTGACGTACCGCCGGTTATTCACAGGTACACTCGATAAGATGAGCCGGCCCCCTTCGGTCGGCTCATCTGTTTCAGAACCTCGCGGAGAGCGAAATCAAGGCTCTTTCTGTTCCGGATCCGCCTGGCCAATCCCCTTGAAAACAAAACTGAACGGGATCGCCCAGACAATACCCAGCACGACATAGACCAGCAGTTCGACCAGAATGGACGGCCGTTCGAGCCAGGCAACCAGGTTCACTGCTACAATGATGTAGAGCGGCAGGCCGACCAGCAGGATCAGCAGGGACAGGCGGCGACGCGCTTTATAGCTCAGGGTCATTAAACCTCACATTCCGCGATCAGTCGGCAAAAGGATCAGTCACGAGAATGGTGTCTTCCCGTTCCGGTGATGTGGAGAGTAGAGCGACCGGGCACTGGATCAACTCCTCGACCCGTCGCACGTATTTGATCGCATTGGCCGGCAGATCCGCCCAGCTGCGCGCGCCTTCGGTGGATTCGCTCCAGCCGGGCACCTCTTCATAGACCGGCGTGCAGCGCGCCTGGTGATCCGCAGCTGTCGGCAGATAATCCATGCGGGTGCCGTCCAGTTCATAGCCCACGCAGATTTTCAGCGTTTCAAACCCGTCCAGCACATCGAGCTTCGTCAGCGCGATGCCTGTGACCCCCGAGGTGGCGCAGGTCTGGCGCACCAGCACCGCATCAAACCAGCCGCAGCGCCGTTTGCGTCCCGTTACGGTGCCAAACTCGTGGCCACGCTCGCCGAGACGCTGGCCGTCTGCATCTTCGAGCTCAGTCGGGAACGGCCCCTCACCGACCCGTGTCGTGTAAGCTTTGACAATGCCCAGGACATAATTAACGGCACCCGGCCCGAGACCCACGCCGGTTGCAGCCTGGCCCGCGATTACATTGGAAGAGGTCACGAAAGGGTATGTCCCGAAATCAATATCGAGCAGCGCGCCCTGCGCGCCTTCGAACAATATCCGGCGACCGGCTTTGCGTTTTTCGTTGAGCACCTTCCACACCGGTGCTGCGTATTCGAGGATGCCAGGCGCCACATCCATGAGCTTTGCCAGCAGCGCGTCACGGTCAACAGTCTCGATCCCGAGGCCACGGCGGAGCGGATCATGGTGCTGCAGCGCGCGATCCACGCGCGCCTCAAGTGTCGCCGGATCACCCAGATCGGCCACCCGCACAGAGCGGCGGCCTACTTTATCCTCATAGGCCGGTCCGATACCGCGCCCGGTCGTGCCGATCTTGGTCCCCTTACTGGCGGCCTCTTCGCGGGCGCGGTCAAGCTCTCCGTGAATGGGCAGGATGAGCGGTGTGTTCTCCGCGATCATGAGGGTCTCAGGCGTGATTTCAACGCCTTGCCCGCGGATCGCCTCAATCTCATTCAACAGATGCCACGGGTCCAGCACAACCCCGTTGCCGATCACAGAAAGCTTCCCGCCGCGCACCACACCCGAGGGCAGCGCGTTGAGTTTATAGACCTTGCCGTCGATCACGAGGGTATGGCCCGCATTGTGCCCGCCCTGAAACCGCGCAATCACATCAGCACGCTCACTGAGCCAGTCAACGATTTTGCCTTTTCCTTCATCGCCCCACTGGGCGCCAACAACGACAACATTGGCCATAGCGGGTCCTTTTCATCCGGGTTAAACCGGCGCCGGTATAACCATGGTGGTGCCGGTGTGCCATGGACATTTTGCGCCGCCGGAGGATATTTCCGGGCAACCCGAGGTGACAGGTACGAATATGGATGCAATGGGATTTCTGACACGGTGGCTTTTTGCCTTCGTTCTGCTGGCGGCGACATTTAATCCGACGCAGTATAATTACGTGCAGTGGGTGCGCGATTACGGGTCTCAGAACCTCTCCGTTGCGGTGCTGTCCGGCCTGCTTCTGACGGTTGGTTATGTGATCTATCTGCGCGCAACGCTGCGCTCGATAGGCGGGTTGGGTATGACGCTGGTTCTGGCGATCGTGGCTGCGGTAATCTGGGTTCTGCACGACATTGGTTTTATCGATCTGGCTCAACCCGGCATGAACGTCTGGCTGGGTCTTGTTGCTTTGTCGCTGGTGCTTGGCATCGGTCTGAGCTGGAGCCATGTGCGGCGGGCGCTTTCGGGCCAGGCCGATATGGACGATGTCGACGGATGAGCCGCGGTCCCGGCGCGCGCAGCGCCCCTGGTCCGCAGAGCTTCACATGCCAGTATCGCAGCAACGGAGCCTGAAATGACACGCAAAACAGACCGTCCGGAAGATTTCCAGAAATTCTACTATGCCAAAGTTGGCCTCGGCGAGGGCTGTGGTTGCGCCGAACGCGTGATCGACATGCATGAGTTCGACCGGCTCGCAGGCAAGCCGAAGCTGCGTCTGCCGCGCCTGCCGGCCAGGGGCAGCTTCAGGCGCTTTCTCAACAAAGCAGGGCTGACCTCGCGACCGCGAGGCTAGTCCGCCAGTTGCACCGGTGCGCCGTGTGGCGTGCTCAGATAAGCCGCTTCCCACCCTGCTCTGATGCGGGCGATCTCGTCCGGGGCGGCCAGACCACGGTCTGTGAGCATGCTTTCGAGGGTTTCAAGCCAGGCACAGAAATAATCATGGCCACCATCAAGGTCGCGGGTCAGACCGTGGCGTTTCAGCGTCGCACTAAAAGCCCGCACCCAGTCTGGCCAGGCGAAATGCCCCGCTTCACTGAGATGCACGGTCAGGGCAAAAACCTGCGCATGCCAGGGCTCTGAAAAGACGGGTTCAGGCGCGCTCATGCCGCGGGCTCCAGATAGCTCTGCCAAAGATCGAGAACCACTTCGTCGCCCGGATGCTCAGGGTGCGTCCAGAGTTCGGCGGCCGGAAACGCCACTGCGTAAAGCGGCTCGGCGGCGTCGCCCAGATGATGTGCCGAGCTGTCGGGCAGGATGTGCGTTCCGTGAAAGCGCAGGATGCGTCCGCGCGCACCGGCGGCATAGCCCGGCAGCCGGGTATGGCCTCCATTGACCAGCCGGTTACCATTGAGCCGTCGTGTGATCACGGCGTCCCCTGGCGCAAACTGCTGTGCGATATCAGATGGCCGGTCCGCCGGCCCGCCTGTTGCGAGCACGGATGCCACACGGTCGGCGGTCAGCATCCTGTCGTTTGTTCCGCTCTGAACCGGTGCCTGGCCGGACAGCTCTTCGCGGCTTACCAGACCGGTATCCGCCAGCAGGTCCGCAAGTCCTGCCATCCATTTCTCATAGTAAGAAAACCGCGCATAGTCTGTCGGCGAGAGGCTTTCGCGGGCGTGACGGGAGACATCGATGTTCCACTTTCCCAGCGCCCCGCAGGCCAGCGTCAGAGCCAGCGCCCGCGCATGCCAGTCTGTGTGAAATACCGGCGTTTCCGGTTCGGGCGTGACCGCACCGTCGCCGAAACGCCCGCCCATATCATGCGCCCGGCTCATCCGGTCCGCCCCGCGAGGGCGGTACCGATCATGCTGTCGCGGGTCACAAGCGCCATCAGCTCATCTTCCGACAACCCGTCTGTGCCGTCCGGGCGTTGCGGTATCACAAGATAACGCACCTCGGCCGTGGAATCCCAGACTCGCACAGCCGTTCCGGCAGGCAGAGTGACGCCGAAACCGGCAAGAACTTTGCGCGGTTCGCGCACGGCCCGCGCCCGGTAGGCATCGGATTTGTACCAGCCCGGCGGAATGCCCAGCAATGGCCAGGGATAACAACTGCAGAGTGTGCAAACGACCATGTTGTGCACCTCATCGGTGTTCTCAACTGCAACCATATGCTCTCCCTGACGCCCGTAATAGCCCATGCCGGCCACCACCGTGGTGGCGTCTTCCATCAGCGCTTTGCGGAACGCAGGGTCAGTCCAGGCCCTGACGACAACCCGCGCACCATTGCGGGGTCCGATCCTGTGGGCATAGGTATCGATGATCTCGTCCAGCGCTGCCGGATCGACCAGACCTTTGCGTGTGAGGATGGTCTCGAGCGTCCGGACCCGCAAATCAGGATCAGAAGGCAGAAGGCTGTGCGGGTGGTCGGAATGGTCATGCGGCATGCCCCATCATGACAGCGCGTCGCTCGGAATGTCCAGCAGGGCAGACCCGATTCTGAGGGCGGTTCCGGCCCCGCCCGGTAACATGCCGCCGGACAACAAAAAACAAACGTATCCGGATCCGCTTGTTTCGTGCTATGATTGTTGCACGGAAGCACATCTGTAGCGCCTCATTTCCAGGATGAACCTCTTAGAGCTTGCGCGAGAACACATTGCTTTCAGAAGACCGTTGCTTCGCGCGACGGTCTTTCCCTGTGAAGTCCTGAGATTCGGCGAAACGCTATGCGCGGCCGCGGTCGGGCGTGCCGCATCGGGACAAACCTGCGATCTGGTCGTGTGTACCGGGAAAACCGGAGCAGACAGCACAGCACCGGCACATGCGCCCTTTGCGCATTCCTCCCTTGCGAGCCGGAGCAAACTTGCCTAGATACCCCGAAAGCCCGAACCACAGCCCGAAGGTTTCAATGGAAAACGTCGTCCTGATCGTCCACCTCATTCTCGCTCTCAGCCTGATCGCAGTCGTGCTGCTTCAGCGCTCCGAAGGCGGTGGTCTGGGCATGGGCGGTGGCGGCGGTGGTGCTGTATCGGGACGTGCCGCGGCAACAGCCCTCGGCAAGCTGACCTGGCTGCTTGCGATTGCATTTATCTGCACATCTATCACGCTGACTATTTTCGCAGCCGAGAATGCCTCCGGATCTTCGGTTGTGGACCGCCTCGGCGTGACTCCGCCGGCACTGAACGAGCCCGCGTCTCCCGCGGGAACCGAAGGCGACGATCTGCTGCCCCCGGCACCCGGTGACAACGCGCCTCTGGTGCCAACGCTCGAATAAAACTAACCAGACCTTGCGGCATGCACGTAAAGCGCAACATCATGTTGCGGTGCAGCTTGCTTTTGACATGCGAATCCTGATACCCTTAAATCCCGTGGTGCTGTGAAACTTCATGGCCCGCCCGGACGGATTTTACTGGTTATCCAGGGTCTGCGCGGTCTCTGCTGACGACACGGGAGCTTTCAGAGCATGGCACGTTATATCTTCATCACCGGTGGTGTGGTTTCTTCGCTGGGCAAAGGGCTTGCATCGGCGGCTCTGGGTGCTCTGCTGCAGGCGCGCGGGTTTTCGGTGAGACTGCGCAAGCTTGATCCCTATCTTAACGTGGATCCCGGCACGATGTCGCCTTTCGAGCACGGCGAGGTCTTTGTGACAGACGATGGCGCGGAAACCGATCTGGATCTGGGCCATTACGAACGCTTTACCGGCGTCCCCGCCCGCATGACGGATTCGGTGTCGTCGGGACGGATCTATTCCACCGTGCTCGAAAAAGAACGCCGCGGTGATTACCTCGGCAAAACCATTCAGGTTGTTCCGCACGTCACCAATGAAATTAAATCCTTCCTCGATATCGGCGACGACGAGGTGGATTTCATGCTTTGCGAGATCGGCGGTACGGTGGGCGATATCGAAGGTCTGCCGTTTTTCGAAGCTATCCGCCAGTACAGTCATGACAAACCGCGCGGGCAGTGCATCTTTATGCATCTGACATTGCTGCCGTATCTGGCCGCATCGGGTGAGCTGAAAACCAAGCCGACACAGCACTCGGTCAAAGAGCTGCAATCCATCGGCATCGCCCCTGATATTCTTGTGTGCCGCTCCGAACAGCCGATCCCCGAGAAGGAACGCGAGAAAATTGCGCTCTTTTGCAACGTGCGCAAAGAGGCAGTTGTGGCGGCCTATGATCTGTCGACGATTTATGACGCGCCGCTGGCCTATCACGCACAGGGTCTGGATCAGGCGGTTCTGGATGCCTTTGACATTTCCCCTGCCCCGCGCCCGGATATGACCGTCTGGGATGATGTTTCCGACCGGGTTCACAACCCGGAAGGCGAGGTCAAAGTTGCCATTGTGGGCAAGTATACGCAGCTTGAGGACGCTTATAAATCGATTGCCGAGGCGCTGACACACGGCGGCATGGCCAACCGCGTGAGGGTGAAGGTCGAATGGGTCGATGCCGAGATCTTTGATGCGGCTGAGGATGTCGCGCCCCATCTGGAAGGGTTCCACGCAATCCTTGTCCCCGGCGGGTTCGGAGAACGCGGCACTGAGGGCAAGATCAAGGCGGCCGAGTTCGCCCGTACCCGCAAAGTGCCCTATCTCGGTATCTGCCTCGGCATGCAGATGGCCGTTATTGAAGCTGCGCGCAACGTGGCAGATATCGCCGCGGCCGGGTCTGAGGAATTCGATCATGAAGCCGGCAAGAAGCGTTTTGAGCCCGTGGTGTATCATCTCAAGGAGTGGGTGCAGGGCAACGCGCGTGTCAGCCGCAAGGTGGGCGACGACAAGGGGGGCACCATGCGGCTGGGCTCTTACGACGCCGTGCTGAAGGAAGGGTCGCGGGTCGCGGAGGTTTATGGGAAAACGTCTATCGATGAGCGCCACCGGCATCGCTATGAAGTCGATATCAAGTATCGTGAGCAGCTTGAGGCAGCGGGCCTGTGCTTTTCGGGAATGTCCCCGGATGGAAAGCTGCCGGAGATCGTGGAATGGTCGGATCATCCCTGGTTTATCGGGGTGCAGTTCCATCCGGAGTTGAAATCAAAACCCTTCGATCCGCATCCGCTTTTTCGCGATTTCATTCGCGCGGCGAAGGAAATCTCCCGCCTCGTTTA
>NZ_JAHEHZ010000149.1 GCF_024639605.1 Roseobacter sp.
CGGCGCAGATCACAGGTGGTCAGATCCGGCAGATCAGGCAGCAGGATCATCACTGCCGGCGCATCATCGCTGAGTGCATCCAGAGCCCGGCGCAGCCCGGCGCTCATCCCGTCGCTTGCATCGGGCACCGGAACAGCCGTCACATCAAGATCCGCAACGCTGTCGCAGCGCGGATGTGGCGCCGGGGGCAGGGCCACGATCACCGCCCCCCGGGTGGCTTCCCGCGCGCGCATCACCTGGCGGCGCAGCAGGGGCAAACCGTCTGCTTCGAGCATCAGCTTGTCGGTCCCCCGCATCCTGCGCGATGCACCGGCGGCAGGAACAATCACAGGAATGTCGGTCAGCGGCGCTTCGGTCATGACCTGACGCTATATTACCTTTTGCTGTAGCGACAGACCCGCGCGGGCGGCATCAACCGGTAAGGAGAGGCCACAGCGCAGACCACTTCAGCCGCGCATCCGGGACCCGTCCGGATCAAAGAGAGGTTCGGTGATCACCCGGGCGGAACGCATCTTTCCAAGAATTTCGATCTGCACCTCCGGTGCCTCATCTGCCCGGTCCGCAGGCAGAAAGCCGATGGCAATGGATTTGCCGGCATGGTGCGAGTACCCCCCGGACGTGCAAAAGCCCACGACCTCACCCTCAAGCCAGACCGGCTCATAGCCATGCACATCTGCATCCTCAGCATCGACCTCAAAGCTGACCAGACGACGCGCGGGTCCTGCGGCGCGCTCAGCTTCGGCGGCAGCCCGCCCGATGAAGTCAGCATTTTTGCCGAAGCGGATGAACCTGTCGAGACCTGTCTCCGCCGCAGTGTAGTCGGGTGAGAACTCCGACATCCAGCTGCCAAAAAACCGGTCGAGCCGCAGCGACATCATTGCCCGCATGCCGAAAGGCACCATGCCGCGGGGCTCTCCGGCAGCCCAAAGCGTCTGCCAGAGCGCGCGCTGGCTCATCGGATCACAATAGATCTCATAGCCCAGATCACCGGTATAGCTTACCCGCTGCACGATGCAGTCGGTCATGCCGATGGTCAGCCGGCGCACGTCGAGAAACCGGACATCGCTCACATCCGTGCGGGTGCAGGCGGCAAGCACCTCGCGCGCCTTCGGGCCGGCGATCTGAAACCCTGTGAGCTGATCCGAGATGTTTTCGACCAGCGCGTCATCTGATGCGTTCTGCCCGAACCAGCGCATATGACAGGCCTGCGCGCCGTAAGAAGCGGTGAGGTGAAAGAGCTCTGCGCCCAGACAGGAGATTGTGAAATCCCCCAGCAGCTTTCCGCGCGGCGAAAGCATCGGCGTGAGGCTCAGGCGCCCCTCGTCCGGTACCCGGCCCGCCATTATACCGTCCAGCCAGGCCCGCGCGCCCGGGCCGCTCACCCGGTATTTGCCAAAATTCTGGACCTCATTGATTCCAACCGCTTGCCGGACGGCCTTCACCTCACGCGCGGTCGCTGCAAAAGCATCAGAGCGCCGGAAGGAGGGCGTTTCATACGCCGGCTCACCGTCCTGCGCGAAGTAATTCGCGACCTCCAACCCGTATTGCTTCCCCCAGACGGCCCCCATGCCCGTGAAAATATCATACATCGGCGTCGTGCGATTGGGGCGGGCGGCGGGCAGCTCTTCATTCGGATAAGCCACGGAAAAACGCTTCTGGTAGTTCTCGATAACCTTTGGCCGTGTATAGCCGGGGCTGATCCAGGGACCGAAACGCGCCACATCCATCGCCGTCACGTCGCGTTCGGGCTCGCCCTCAATCATCCACTGTGCCAGCGTCAGACCGACACCGCCGCCCTGGCTGAAGCCCGCCATCACACCGCAGGCTGACCAGTAGTTGCGCATCCCCGGCACCGGGCCCACCAGCGGGTTGCCATCAGGCGCAAAGGTGAAGGGGCCGTGGATCACTGATTTGATGCCAGCGCGTTCCAGCACCGGGAACCGTTTATACGCAAATTCAATGCTGTCTGAGATTTTGTCAAAGTTATCCGGCAGCAGTTCATGGCCGAAGCTCCACGGCGTGCCGTCCACCGCCCATGGCGCACAGGTCTGCTCGTAAAAGCCGATGCAGAGGCCACGGCCCTCCTGGCGCAGATAGCTTTCGCCGGCAGGATCCATCACATGCGGGTGTTCGGCATCACGCTCATAAATCTCAGGGATCGCATCGGTGACGATATACTGGTGCTCCATCGGGTGCAGCGGGAAATACACACCGGCCATAGCACCCACCTCACGCGCCCAGAGGCCGCCGGCATTCACCACATGTTCGGCATGCACCGTGCCCTTGTCGGTCACCACATTCCAGGTGCCGTCCGGGCGCTGGTTGGTTTCGCGCACCATGCAGTGGGTTTCGATCATGGCACCGCCCATACGCGCCGCCCTCGCATAGGCATGTGTGGTGCCCGAGGGGTCAAGATGCCCGTCCAGCGGATCATAGAGCCCGCCGATGATGCCGTCGAGGTTGGTGATCGGGGCGATTTTGCGGATCTCTTCGGGCCCGACAATCTCGGTGTCGAGCCCCATGAAGCGGTGCTTGGCGCGTTCGGCCAGCATCATGTCAAAACGGTCCTGATTGTCCGCGAGGGTCACACCACCGACATGGTGCAGACCACAGGACATGCCGGTAATCTCTTCGAGTTCCTTATAGAGCCGGATGGTATAGCCCTGCAGGGCTGCCATATTCGTATCGCCGTTCAGCGTGTGAAAACCGCCTGCCGCGTGCCAGGTCGATCCGCTTGTCAGCTCCGAACGTTCCAGCAGCATCACATCAGACCATCCCAGTCTGGTGAGGTGATAGAGCACGGACGCGCCGACAACGCCTCCGCCGATGACGGCAACACGGGTGGTAGTCTGCATGGGATTCTCCGGTTTCTCCAGGCCTGAGAATGTGCGCGAGCGGGCGCACGGGCCTGGCTGAAAACGACAGAAACTGACGTTTCAGGAACCTCAGCCCGGGGGTCAGTAAGCCTCTGCAGCAGCCCGTTGTCATGAGAAGATGGCACAGCCCGGCCTGATCGGCTGAAACCAGGTCAGGTTATGTCCTGCGGTATTTGCTGTCAGGCGAAACCTTCACCGCTGCAATATGAGCACCGCCTGAAACGGGTGCCAAAACAGCCCTCGCAGGTGCCCATCACCGCATGCCCGTGATAATCGCGGCCCTTGTACATGCGCCCGGTACCGTTGCAGGTCACACAATTCGCGCTGCCGGAGCCATGGCACCGGTGGCAGCGTCGTTTGACGTGTTTAACAGCCAGGCGTTTCTGCTTAACTTCGTGGGGCATCAGCAATCATCTCAATTGTCGTTGTCATCGGCAGGGCACTGCGGCCCGGGTGTCCCGTGTCAGCGTGCTGAGTACCGGATGAATGTGGCCATTTAATGCCACCACCTGCGTGCGCGGCGCAAAAAGCTGCGCTCCCGGACAGAGAAACGTGATTGCAATGCGTTACGACGTGGAGAGTACCGGGTCAAATTTTCCACAGGCCTGAGCGGATAACAGGTAGGAGGCCGTGTGGCGGCCCTAACAACGTGCCCAGCGCACGCAGCGGCCGGCCTGATTCGCAAGACTGTCCGGTCAGCATTCAGGAACCGCTGCACGAAAGGCCGGGCATGCAATGCCGGAAGTTACCGTTTCAGGTCTCCGTCCAGCCTTTGATCTCTGCAGTCTTCGCCCGTAGCCAGAGCAGATCGAACCCCGCGATCGCCCGGTAGCCACGTTCGAAAAGCCCGTCGGCCATCTCCCGGCTCAGCGCATTGCCGCCGAGCGGCAGACCGGCAGCATTCGCCGCAGCTTCGATCCTGCCGACCGCAGCGCGTACAACGGGATGATCGAACTCCCCCATATGTCCCAGATCAGTGCTCAGATCGAACATGGCGACCACCAGCAGATCAATGCCCTCAACTGCACAGATCTCGTCGATGTTCTGCACCGCGTCCCGGGTTTCGATCAGCAGAACAGTTATCAGCCTGTCTTCCGTAGCATCCCGGAATGACGGCAGATCCGTTTGCCAGCGCGACTGCGCAATGAATGCGCCAAACCCCCGCACCCCGCGCGGCGGATACCGCATACAGGATACAGCAAGCCGGGCATCCTCCGCAGTGCGCACCAGGGGAAAACAGATGCCTTCCGCACCCAGATCCAGCACCCTTTTCACAACGGCAGCATCAATCTCCGGCACCCGTACGATCGGCGCGCAACGCGTACCCGCAGTGGCGGCGATCATCGCATGAGCAGAGGCGTGATCGACGGCCCCGTGCTCCATATCAATAATCAGCCCGTCCGCCCCCGCCGCGGCCATGGCCTGGGTCACAACCGCCGAAGGTATCGTGACAATATGGATGGCTACCCGGTCATCGGTATTGTTGAGGCGGTTTTTCAGACAGGTGTCGGGTACGGTCATAGGCTGGCAGATCTCTGATCAGGTTCGGCCCAGTCTGTGCATGCCACCGGTCTCACGCAAGCGATTTCACCGCCCGGAAACACGGCGATGAGTGAGGCAGGCCACTCAGGCCCCCTCAGGGTGCAGCCACGGGCACTGCTTTACATCCTTCAGGGCCAGGTCTGGGACCCGACACTAACCGGTGGCAACCGGCGGTCCGGCCATCCGCACCAACCCTGCGCATTGTCAGCCGCCGACCAGATATGTCGTGAACAAGCAACCGGCCTGAAAACGGCCGGGGCATGGTCAGGGCCAGCGAAACACGAAAGAGATCAGGGACTATCCCATGCGCACCCATGCTCAGGCCGTTGTCATCGGAGGCGGCGTTATCGGCTGCTCCATTCTTTATCACCTGACCAAAGCGGGCTGGAGCGATGTCGTCCTGCTGGAGCGCGACGAGCTCACATCGGGCTCGACCTGGCATGCGGCGGCCAACATCCACGGGCTGCACGACAATAATAACATTACCCGGATCCAGAATTATACGATGGACCTTTATAATGCGCTGGAAGCGGAAACCGGACAGTCCTGCGGGGTGTTTCAGCCGGGGTCTCTTTATCTCGCACAGACCGAGGCGCGTTCGCATCAGCTGCGCCTGCAGGCGGCCAAGGCAAAATACTATGGCCTGCCGTTTCGCGAGATTGACCGGCAGGAAGCCGAAGCACTGCACCCCCTGGTCAATTACGACGGCATCCGCTGCATCATGTTCGAAGAAAATGGCGGCAACGTGGATCCGTCAGGTGTCACAAACGCCTATGCCGCCGGCGCGCGCCAGAACGGTGCAGAGATTATCCGGTTCTGCCCGGTTACCGGCACCGAACAACAACCCGACGGCACCTGGATCGTGCGCACCGCCAAAGGCGACATCGCCACGGAATGGGTGGTCAACGCCGCCGGGCTCTGGGGCAGGGAGGTCGCAGCCCTTGCCGGGCTGACGCTGCCGCTGCAACCAACCGAACATCAGTATTTTGTCACGGAAACGATTGCGGAGATTGCCGGACTGGACCGCCGGTTGCCTTCCGTCGCGGACCGGGACGGCGAGTATTACCTGCGCCAGGAGGGCAAAGGTTTGCTTGTCGGCGCTTATGAAAAAGACCTGCGGTTCTGGGCCGAAGAGGGCACGCCGCAGGGCTTTGGCCATGAACTTTTCGCCGACGATCTGGAGCGCATCGAAGAGAACATGATGCGTGCCATCGACCGGGTGCCTGCCGTAGGCGAGGCCGGCATCAAACGGGTGATCAACGGGCCGATGATCTGGTCGCCGGACAGCAATGTGCTCTTTGGCCCGGTGCCCGAACTCAGCAACTATTTCTGTTGCAACGGTATTATACCGGGGTTCTCGCAGTCGGGCGGCATGGGGCTGCTGGCGGCGGACTGGATCACCACGGGCGAGACGCGCTATGACATGTTCGCCTGGGACGTGGCGCGGTTCGGCGACTGGGCGGACAAGGCCTTCACCAAAGCACGCGTGGGCGATCAGTATGCGCATCGCTTCAAGATCCACTTCCCCGGCGAGGAACGTGCCGCCGGCCGGCCGGTACGCACACGACCCGCCTATCAGATGCAAAAGGAGATGGGGGCGGTCTTTGGCCTTAACTACGGCTGGGAGCATCCGCTTTATTTCGGCGACACGCCCGGCGCCGAGGACGTTACCGAAGGCTTCACACGCCAGGGATGGTGGGACACCGTCGGCGCCGAATGCCGGATGCTGCGCGAGCATGCCGGTATTATCGATATCTCGAACTTTGCTAAATATCGCTGCACCGGGCCGGGCGCGGAGGCCTGGCTGAATTCTGTGTTCGCAAACCATATGCCGAAATCGGTCGGCCGGTCTTGTCTGACCCCGCTGATCGGGAAACGCGGCGGTATCGCAGGTGATTTCACTGTGACGCGGGTCGGAGAGGAAGAATTCTGGATCATCGGCGGCGGCGCTGCGGAGCGGTATCATCAACGCTTTTTCAGATCTGTGCCGTTACCCGCGGGCACCGAGTTTGAGAGCCTGACCGAAGGATTCTGCGGGTTCAACGTGGCCGGCCCCGCCGCGCGCGATTTGCTGGCGCGGCTCACCAACAGCTCGCTCGCTACCAGCGATTTTCCCTTCATGCGAAGCGCCTGGATGGAGATTGCAGGTGTGCCCGTGCTGGCGCTGCGCGTTTCTTTCACCGGCGATCTCGGCTGGGAACTGCACTGCGCCACCGAAGATCAGAAAAAGCTCTATGACGCACTTCTGGAGGCCGGCAAAGAGCTGGGAGCAGGCCCCGTCGGCAGCCGCGCGCTGATGAGCCTGCGCGTCGAAAAGGGGTACGGCTCCTGGAGCCGTGAGTACTCTCCTGAATACTGGCCCCAGGAAGTCGGCCTCGACCGGCTCTGCAAAATGGACAAGGAGTTCCTGAACAAGGCGGCCGTGGCGGAAACTCTCGCCAGAGCGCCGCGTGAAATGCTGGTGCTGATGGAGCTTGATGCGGATCAGACAGATGCCTCAGACGCGGATGCCACAGGCGGCGAGCCTGTCTTCCGCAACGGCAGGGGCATCGGGCGGGTGACTTCAGGGGCCTACGGCTATTCGGTCGGCAAAAGCCTGGCCCTGGGCTATGTGAAAGACGCGGCACCCGGGGACGAGGTGGTGGTCATGGTGCTGGGTCAGCCCCACAAGGCACGCATCCTGCACGAGCCGCCCTTTGATCCGAAAGGCGAACGCCTGCGCGCCTGACCGGTTCGCTGCAAAGAGCGCAGGCCTGATTTTACGGGGCAAGGACCATCTGATCTTGTGGCCGGTGACTGGTTTGAGCCCGGTATAATCAATGCCACGACATGCACATATCGCCACCTGCGACTCATTCCTTCGAAAAGCTCACTTTGATAAAATGTGCTTTCGCCGCTTCAGTCCGCAATTACCTCAAAAAATGCCTGAAAAGGCGTCAGGGGCACCTGTGTGCAGTCTGTTCGGGACGATGTGACCCCCTTTTGACTAAAATTGCATTGCACCACTGACCACCGGCTGTTACTGCAGCTGTCAGTAAGAGTATAAAGGTGTAATAAATCCATGAAAATTAAATCATTTTTTGCTGCCGTCGTGATCGCCGCCTCAAGTGTTTCGCCCGCTTTGGCAGCAACGTACGGCATCGGCGATGTGACAGGCGGCTTCAGTGGCAATTATGTATTGGCGGCCGATCCGGACAATAACGGGGAAAAGGTTGATTTCTTCAACTTCACTTTGAATACAGCCCCTGGATTTGCCGTAACTAACATCGAGATCACAGTTCAAAGCGTTGCTGGCAGCAACCTTTTCCCGGTATTCGGACTGGGTGACTCAAGTGGGGCCCTGCTGGGCGCAACGCCCAATACCAACGGTGGAAATGCAAATGATGAAATACCCATCGTTCTGTCGCTGAGCGGAACACCTGTGTTTGCTGACGGTACCTACACCATAGCTGTCGCTGCATGGAAAGCTAACATCACTGATCCGATTGGTAACAGTACTTCAGGCGCGTTTTTCAACAACGGTAGCTATAGTCTGGATATTGATCCGACCATCAGCGCCGTGCCTTTGCCTGCGGGTGGACTACTTCTGATGACCGGTATGGGCGCGTTAGCGTTTTCACGCCGGAAAAAGCGCAAATCCTGAGATTCCGATATACTACTCAGAAGCTGAAAGCGGCGGGCCATGGTCCGCCGCTTCTGGTTGTAATGCCTGATTTTTTTAATGAAGCTGACGACAACTTCCAAATACAGGAAACCGGGCTGCTATCCCGGGTGCCCGCGATCTGATGTGCGTCCGGATGCCATCTCAGTTCAATCACCGGGCGAAGAT